>JAEZUI010000037.1 GCA_023421115.1 Bacillota bacterium
TCGTTCGAAAGAGGCGGAAGCTGTTGCCGAAAGCTTGATAATTTGAAGCAAAAATGCCACGGATGGCATTTTTAGCGTCTCGGGACAGGATGTCCCATAGACGCGTGCGAAAATTATCAAGCTGAGGTACGATTTTTGCGTAGCAAAGTATCGTTCATCTGTCTGCCGAATGGCATCCTACAGCTTCTATGCGAAGGTCACGTAATGGAGTCGTTTGACAGTAAAACAATAGGTACTCCCCCTTCATCCAGGTTCCATATTCACAGCACCCCCAATTTTCGACATAAACACAAAGTTTCTTAATTCCTGACCAAAGCGGTTTTCTTGATATCCACCCTTTTATTATTTATTGACAAATCCCATATATAAGGTATAATTAAACAATAGGTTTATAATAAACATATTTTACTATAAACCTATTTTTATCGAGGTTAAGAAAAGGGGCTATGCAATGCAAAATGAAAAAAATCTTGAAGTATGCGATAAATTTCTTAAATTTGTTTTCCATTTGAAGTGTTGGATGAATGCAAATCATATAAAAAAGTTCAATATTAACGGAAAAGGGGATTTTGAACTTACCGAAAGACAATTTGAAATATTGGTTACTCTAAAACTTTTAAACAATGGAACTATATCAGATCTAGAAGAAAGACTTCATGTTACAAGCAGTAGCTTATCAACTACCATATCTAAAATGGTTAAGCTTGGATATATTGAAAGATCCTTTCCACAAGATGAAGAAGACCGAAGAAAAACCTACCTTCACATTACCGAAAAAGGTATAAATATCATTGATGATGTCCATAAAAAAATAATACAGGCAATTGACTGTTTTTATGAAACCCTCAAAGATGATCAAAAAAGATCTTTTTCTGAAGGTGTTGATAAACTTGTTCAAATATTTGATGACATTGATTAAGGTGTTTCAAAAAAATTCGTTAGTCAATATATAGTTCAAACCCATTAAAATCAACTTTTTTGAAACACCCATTGACCAGTTATTTTTTGGGAATCACCTAAATATTTTTTAATTTATTAAATAATGCATATATTCCTAGGAGGATTGAGTATGAAACATTTTAAAATCTTTATAGCGCTATTAAGCACTACAATATTATTATCATCATGTAGTTCTAATAATGACACCCCAACTACAGCTGAAAGCAAGGTAATACCCGTTTCAGTAGAACAGGCACAAAAAGGTGAAATCAACACAAGTTTCCGATATAGCGGTACACTTAAGACAAACAAGCAAGTTATGGTTGTAAGTAAAGTTGCCGGTAGAGTCAAACAAATATTCTTTAAAATCGGTGACACTGTAAAAGAAGGTGACATCTTGTTTTCTGTAGATGACAAAGATATTCATGATTCCATTAAGAGTTTGGAATTACAGTTAAAATCATCTCAAATTGCCGTGGATATGGCACAAAAGGCTTTGAACACTTCAAAAGGAAGCATGCTTGAACAACAGCTAACTCAAGCAGAAACCTCACTAAAAACTACAGAGTTACAGTATAATACTGCAAGAAAAAGCTATGAAGACTCAAAAATCTTATATGAAGCTGGATCAGCTTCAAAACAGCAATATGACCAAGCCAAGACCGCTTTTGAGGCGGCAGAAATATCTTTTAATGCCGCCAAGCAAGCTTATGACTTACTGGTTAATAAGACTTCACAAGAAAACATAGACAGAGCTAAAGACCAACTAAATCAAGCTATCGCTGCTAAAGAGAATGTTGAATTTCAATTAACGAAAGCAAAAGAAAACTTGGCAGAAACCAATGTAAAAAGCCCTATAAGCGGAGTTGTCAGTAGTAGGACAATTGAAGAAGGAGAAATGGTCGGTGGTGCAAGTGTTCCCTTTGTAGTGGTTCAAATTGACCCAGTGGTTTTAGCTGTAAATGTCTCCGAGCAGATGCTAGGAAATATCAAAGAAAACGATAATGTAAATGTAGTTATCGGAGCTATAAAAAACAAAACCTTCACTGGAAAAATCAGGTCTATCGCTCCTGTTGCTGATGAAAGAACTGCAACCTATCCTGTTGAAATAGAAATTGAGAACAAAAATAACGAACTAAAGGCCGGTATGTTTGGAGAAGTTGACTTTATAACAAATAAGCAAGAAGATGTTATTGTTGTCAAAAGAGAAACACTTATAGAGAAAGATAATAAAACTTTTGTTTTCACCATTACAGAGGATAATAAAGCAAAACTAATCGAAGTTGAGACAGGTATTGATAATGGCAAAGAAATCGAAATAATAAAGGGACTAAATGTCGGTCAGTCTATCATTGTAAAGGGGCAAGACTATTTGATAGATGGCGACAATATTAAAATTAGCGGATAATAAGTATAAGAGGAGACTTAATTATGAAATTAACAAAAGTATCAATACAACGTCCTGTAACCACTATAATGATTATGCTTATAGTAATACTCTTAGGCGCTATCTCAATTACTCGGCTCCCTGTTGATTTATTTCCTAATATGAGCTTACCCTACGCCATTGTTTTGACAAGTTATGACGGTGCCGGTCCAAGAGAGATTGAAACATTGCTTACAAGACCTTTAGAAGGACAGCTTGGTACTGTAAGTAATTTAAAAAGTGTTAGCTCTACATCATCGAACGGTTCTTCTATGGTCATGTTGGAATTCAACGCAGGAACGGATATGGATTTTGCTACACTAGACATTCGTGAAAAAATTGATATGATAAAAGGCTTCTTACCTGATGACATAGGAGAGCCAATGGTAATCAAGATAGACCCAAACATGATGGCTTCTATGGAAATTGGAATAAGTGGAAGCTATGACTTGGCACAATTAAATCAAATAGCAGAAGATAGAATTATTAATAGACTTGAAAGAATATCAGGTGTAGCATCAGTAAGCATAAATGGAGGCCAAGAAAAAGAAGTTCAAATCACCTTGGATTCATCAAAACTAAAAGGCTATAATATAACTCCATCAACCATAGCCTCCATTTTAAGGGCTGAAAACATTAATCTTCCCGGTGGAGATATAAAGCATGGTAATAAAACCCTTACCTTAAGATCCATTGGAGAATTTAACAGTATAGATGAAATAAGAAATCTTCCAATTACTTTACCCGGTACAACTATATATCTTAGAGATATAGCAACTGTAGAAGAAACTTTTAAAGAGATGAAAAATTTCTCATATATAAATGGAAACCCGAGTATTAATCTGTCAATCCAGAAGCAGTCCACAGCTAATACTGTTGAGGTTGCAAAAGCAGTCCATAAGACCTTAGATGATATAAGCAAAGATATGAAAGACCTTAAGATTACAGTAATAACCGACAGTGCAAGATTTATTCAGTCATCTATTAGCAATGTTGCCTCTTCTGCCATTATTGGAGGTATTTTAGCAATACTTATACTCTTTGTTTTCTTAAGAAATATCAGAAGTACATTGATTATTGGTATATCAATTCCTGTATCTATAATTAGTGTATTTTCATTGATGTATTTTGGCGGACTAACACTTAACATTGTATCTTTAGGTGGTTTGTCCTTAGGCGTAGGTATGTTGGTGGATAATTCTATTGTTGTTTTAGAAAACATATATAGATTCAGACAAAATGGATATAGCAGTAAAGAGGCCGCAGACCAGGGAGCTTCAGAAGTTGGAATGGCAGTTGTAGCTTCAACCCTGACTACAATAGCTGTATTTTTACCTGTTATTTTTGTTGAAGGTTTTGCAGCAGATATTTTCAAAGACATGGCATTAACTGTTACCTTTTCATTGGTTGCCTCATTAATTGTTGCCTTAACTGTTGTGCCAATGCTGTCTTCGAAGCTACTAAAAGTTGAAAAAAGCCAAAAGAACACAATCATTTCAAAAATCACCAATGCCTTTGAAAAAGGGTTGAATAATATTGATAGCCAGTATAGAAAGTTGCTTAATTGGTGTATTCATCACAGAAAAACAACAGCTATTATTACTTTAGTAATTTTTCTAGCAACACTTGCATTAGTACCCTTAGTTGGAATAGAATTGATGCCAAAAACAGATGAAGGGGAGTTCGCGGTGTCAATTGATTTGCCCAAAGGTACTGTTATTGATGATACCTTTGAAATTGTAGACAAAGTGGAAAAAACAATTAAAGAAATACCCGAAGTGAAACAAGTCTCTTATTCTGTAGGTGGTACTAGTATTTTACTAGGTGGCAACTCATCGGCAAATGCTGCTAGTTTTAGTGTTTATGTAGGAAAAGTAAATGAGCGAAAAAGAGGCATCGATGAAATAGTTAATGATATAAGAGAAAAACTTGACGATATTTCAGGAGCTGAAATCTCAGTAGCTGCCACAAGTTCATCTATGGGAGCAATGATGAGTGGAAAACCCATTGTCATACAGATTAGTGGTGATGACCTTTCAGTATTAAATAATATTGCCAATGACTTTGTAAAAAAACTTGAAACCCTTCCGGGGCTGATAGATGTTGCTTCTTCCATCGAAGAAGGTTCTCCTGAGGCACAGTTAATTGTTGATAGAAATAAAGCTTCGCGATATGGACTCAATATGATCACCATAGCAAATGCTCTTCAATCTGCGGTAGGTGGAAGTGTAGCCACTCAATACAAGATTGATGGAACTGAGATTGATGTTAGAATTCAGTATGACAAAAGTGAAATAAACTATTTACCTGACCTCAATAATATTACAGTAAATACACCTTCGGGTGGCCATGTCAGTTTAGATGAAGTTGCTAGTATTCAAAGGGAAATAGGCCCCGTAAGTATATCTAGGAATAATCAAAAAAGAACTGTAACTATTGATGCAGATTTACTAGACCTTGACACTGGTTCTGCTCAAAAATTAATTGATCAAAAGATGTCCGGTTATATTATGCCCGACGGATATTCCTATGAATATACAGGGGAAACTGAGGAAATGATGAAATCTTTTGAGAGCTTAGGCTTAGCTCTAATACTTGCAATTATATTGGTATATATGGTTTTGGCGTCCCAATTTGAATCTCTGATTCACCCCTTTACCATCATGTTTTCTGTTCCTATATCATTAACAGGCGCAATGTTTGCACTCTTTATAACTAACCTAAACTTAAGTATGCCTGCTTTTATCGGTTTAATTATGCTAGCGGGTATTGTAGTTAATAATGCTATAGTGTTGGTAGATTATATTATTACTCTTCGGGGGCGAGGACAAGAAAGGACTGAAGCAATATTAAATGCCGGACCTACGAGGTTAAGACCGATCCTAATGACAACATTAACTACTGTTCTTGCAATGATACCTATGGCATTGGGTATAGGAGAAGGCACAGAATTAATGGCTCCTCTTGCTGTATCGGTTATAGGAGGACTATCCTTATCTACAGTTTTAACTTTGGTAATTATTCCTGTAAACTATTTAATATTTGATGATATAATAATAAAGATTAAGAAAATATTCTTTAAAGATAAGCAAGGAAATAAAAATATGCTTCAAATTTAATTAATCCTATACAAATTACAAACTATTCAAAATAAGCATTCAAACACCTAGTGGTTAACCACTAGGTGTTTGTAATTATGGGAATAAACTTGTAGCTTTTTCTATATTTCAGCTCTCAATTCTTCGTATTAATCTTATAAACTATAAAGCTGAAAGATGAGTCAATAATATTATGCTAAAAAATATGAATTTTATTCCGTATACAATTTGGTATATTTTGATATAATTAAGTTATAGAAGTATTTTCAAATTTATTCTCTACTCTGCTATATTCGAAGTTTATCATTGTTTTTCAATTCGGTGTTTTATTTTCATAGTTATAAAGCTTTTTTTCATAGTTTTGATACATCCTTGTGTTCATAAAATATTTACATAAATTAATATATATATAGATAGTTTTTTGGGGGGAGTATTATATGAAACACAAATTATTGGGTTTGCTTGTTTTTGTTGCGCTTATGACTACTAGTTTTATCCCTGGTTTTACAGTTGCAGGTGCTGTTGAGGATTCGTTTTTTGAACCAACACAAGTTTTTAAAGCAACAATAAGAGATTTTACACCTACTACACACCCTGATTTTCAAAACACTGCGTTTTACAATGCAGCAAGAAACGTGGGTTTTGCTCCAACTGAGGGCCTTGTGGCTGATACATTAGACAGTGATAAGAAACCTGTTTTTGCTGGTATACCCCGTCATATGATTACCGATAAGGATAGCTTTTCTCAATGGTACCGTGATGTACCTGGTGTTAATACCTCAATTTCATACGATCTTGTTCTTAATCATATTGGAAGCGGAGTTTATAGATATGAAAATACAGATTTCTTCCCAATAGATAACCGAGGCTTTGGCAATTATGGCTTCACAAACAGAAACTACCATTTTACCACAGAAATACAGAGCAAGTTTGTTTATAATGGTGGCGAAATATTTGAATTCAACGGCGATGACGATTTGTGGGTCTTTATTGACAATAGACTTGTTATAGATATAGGTGGAATTCACGGAGCCACTAAAAAACAAATAAATATAGATGATATTGCCGATGAGCTTGGGCTTTTAAAGGGCCGCATTTATGATTTCAGGCTTTTCCATGCAGAAAGACAAACAACACAATCAACCTTTTCAATATATACAAGTATAGCTTTTAGTGATCAGGATGATTATGAGATGAGTATTTCTGCAAAAACTGCCGGCGGAGAATATTCTAATAATATATTGGGATATATTGGTCAAAAAGTTGAGCTTGAATACCGTATTCCAGCACAGAAAGTTAATTTACCTGAAGGCGACATTGAAATATTTAGTCTTACATCCATCTTTCAATCTACCCTTCCACCAGGTATAGAAGTAACGGAAACGTCTTTAAAATTAAGTAAACCTGATGGAAAAACGATGTTAACAGGAACAGATTACCCCGACTATGGATTTAAAATTGGTAGGGATCCAATTACAGGTGATTACAGGGTTGAAGAACTTGTTATTGTAGTAGTTGGAAGACTGGTAGAAACAGGAACACATTGTTTAGATTCAGAAGATACAAGTCTCAAGTACACTCTAAATTATTCATGTGACTCCATCTTAGGCCAGAAAATTGGGAAATTCAAAGTAACAAGCAACGTAGAAATAAAAGTAAACCCCTTTGAAGTAACAATAACCGGTCCTGATTCCATAATGCTTGGCCAACGTAATGAATACACTGCAACCCTTTCGGTAGAGGGAATCAACAATCCTGTTTTCGAATGGTCAACGGAAGCTAATAACTCTATTGAAATTATAGAGCAAAAAAATTTAAACGGCAAATCTACTGTAATTATAAAAGGAAATAAACTAGGTTTGTCCAAGTTAAAGGTATCAGCCTATTCAGGAGATTACGATAAATATAAAGCAAATGCTACAAAGGACATAGCTATAAAATGGACTGTAGATATTAACTAAATATAATTTTTTATTTATTTCAGCCGATTATATAATTAGTATCACAAAGTATGGTTTTATGACCTCAATTTGCATTGAAAGAGTTTCTCATTTACGTATTGCATTTAGATTTAATTATATATTTCATTTCTCAAGTTACCGACTTATATAAATATATTTAGAGAGGGATAATTATGAAAAAAACAGCAAAAAGAAGTATCTTAATGATGACGGTAATATGTGTTTTAATGATACATGGAGTTATAAATTATGCCGTTTCTCAAAATTACAAGATTTATATTGATCAGGTAGAGTTAATTACTGATGTAGAACCTTTTAACACCAACGGAAGGATTATGGTGCCTGTCCGAGCAATTTTTGAAGCTATAGGTGCAACTGTTATATGGGAACCGGTTGAAAGAACAGTTACAGGCTTAAAGGGAGATAGAGAGGTTTTTCTGAAAATAGATGACAATATGGCAAAGATAAATGGAAATGAAGTTCAATTGGATGTTCCAGCTACAATTAAAGAATCAAGAACCTTCGTTCCTTTAAGATTTGTTTCTGAATCTTTGGATATGGATGTTTTATGGGAAGATGCTACCAAAACAGTTTATATATCCAGTAAGGAACATGAGACAAACGAAGATATTTCAAGCCCTTCCCCTGTTACCCAAACACCCACACCAGCAGCTCAAACTCCTTCGCCAGCAGTATCAACCCCTTTACCGGCAACTTCAAGCCTTCCAGCTATAAATAGTATACCTCAATATTTTAAGCTGATTATTGATGATAAAAGTTATACCGATATTGTCTCCTATGGGGTAAAAATCATAGATAGTCAAATATGTGTTAATTCTATTTTGTTAAGTGTAGCTTTTGATATTCACTCTGAATATGATTCCAAAGTAGATCAATTTGTACTTATACACAAGGACGAAACACTACAAACGCCTGTTTTAGAAAGGGAATGGGTTTCTATTGGAGCAATTGCACAAGAAAAAAATATGGTTGTAGATTATGAAAATAACACACTAAAAATAAAAAGCGATATAGGTAACCAATCAAATAATGATATTGTTGTAACGAAAAACATTATCGGAGACTCAATAAGTTCTGTTCTTATAGCGATTGTCCATGAATTCCCCGTAAGAACCAATGGCAAGACAGTTTTTACCGGTTGTAGAGGGCTGATGATCGTTCAAATAGAAAAAGAGGAGGATTATCTTAAAGTTTCACAATTTGATGACGAAACCCTTAAAAGAACCATGTATGATTATGTTATGGCGAACAGAGATGTATTTAAGGACTATGTAACAGCTAATAAATTTAAATTCATGGAGTTTATTCCAGTGCATTTAGATGTAATATATAACAATGAATCGCTTTTAAACTTAAGTATTCCTGATGCTGCAGTTTATGAAGAAGTGACTTTACTCAACTTTATCAATTAACATCTTATCCCCTGTGAAATATGTTGCTAGAATAAAGCTTCATCGACCTCGGTGAAATACTACAAAGTGAAAAAATCCGGTTTAGAGAAATATAGAAATCTATAGGATTCTTTACCATTTATAGAACTTTATGTTAACAGCCTATTTCACAGCTCTATAGCCATTTATGCTATTCTAAGAGTAGCATTTTTAACTGCTTACCCTTAAAACCTATCCCTATACACACAATATTTTCAATATTATGAATTGCGCTAAATCCCTCTTTGTATTTTTTCTCTTTTATTTGGCTAACTGCTTCATCTGTAAGCTTTTCCAACGTCTTTCTGCCTTTTGTACTTTCCCATTTGAACTCGAAAATATAGGCTGTGTCTTTTGTATCATTTGGTATCAATACTATATCAGGCCTACCTAATCCATATTCTTTATTGCTTTGTATGATATATTGTTCTCCAACTAATACAAATAGCCCTAACATGAATCCATGATGAAAACTTTCGTATTTTTCTTTTTGTTCTAATTCCCCTAGCTCTTCTAGAACTACTTTTTTTACTTTAACATCATAATAACTTACTTGTTTTAAATATACTTCTTTAAGTAGTCTTTCGAATAATTCAATATCATTAGCTAATAGGCTTTTTATTATGGCTTCTACATAGCCAAGTGTATTCTCCTCTTCTTCAAAGTAACTTATTATCATATCCTCATATATTGTTTGTATTTCAATGTTAGGAATCGCCAGTTTATGTTCGTATTTGTTTCTCACTCTCTCTTTACCACAAACTTTAAGATAACCCGCATGCAACAGAAAACTCCATGCCACGTCAGGATTTTCTGTTATTCTTTGATATACTATATTTTCTTCTATTACCTTCGATACTTCTTCACCTTTTATCAGTTTCTCTACTGTCTTTTTGCCCTCTGCCTTGTTAAGTTGCATTACATCTTTTATCATTCTGTTGTCGCTTGTATTTATCCAATAAGGCTTTAGCCCATTTCGAGGATTATACATAAATTTAATTATACTCCAAGGATTATATATTACCGTATTTATTCCAAATACATATCCATCGTACCATTTCTTTATATCTACTAAGTGGTTTGAATATCCAAAATACTCTGCCATTTCTTCTACTTCAGCTTTAGTAAAACCAAATTTGTCGGAAAATTCTTCTGCCAGTACTGTACATACTAAAGGATTGTTAAAGTCACTAAATATACTTTCCTGTGCTACCTTCATTATTCCTGTCAGTATTCCTTGCTTGAGAGCATCATTGCCTTTAAATCCTTTAACCAGCATACTTTTTTCAAACTCTATAACCTCTTTAAAATATCCTTCTATATAACCTGCTTGGATTGGTGTATCATATTCATCTATTATTACTATACAGTCTTCTTTAAAGTACATTTTAAGATATTCGGTTAAGTCAATTATTACATCGGTATATTCTACTAAACTACCTTCAAGATCCATTACTCTTCTATATCTATCTTTTTGAGCCTTTGTTAAAATATCGCTTTCCAATAGATAACTGTGTCTTTCATATTCTTTTCCAATTATCCTCTTTATATTTTCAAACGTTGCTTCCCAGTTATTTTGTTTTGCATTCTTAAACGTCAAATATACTACAGGATATTTGCCTATATATTCTCTATATTGATCACCTGATCTTAATATATCTAAATTTTCAAATAGGTAACCCACATCTTCATCTTCGAAATCTCTCTGTCTACATTTTGGAATTTCAAAAAAATACTTTAACATACTCATATTAAGTGTTTTGCCAAATCTCCGAGGTCTGGTTATCAGCACAGTTTGATCCGGTCTGTCTATTAATTCTTTAATTAACAGTGTCTTATCTACATAATAACCGTTGCTGTCTATAAGCTTCCTAAAATTATCTATTCCTAGTAAAACCTGCTTTTTAGTCATTATATACCTCTTCATTTAGTCGCTATTTTTTATTAACAGAGTAATTTCTATAAAATTTGATTTAATTGCGATTTTAATAATTTAATTTCACATGTACATAACAAAATAGTATTCCTCAACTTCTATTGCTATTATTATATACAACAATAGCAGCTTTATCAACATAAGCCAGCTCTGCTTACCAATTAAAATAATGTCAATTGTTCCGGATCAATATACCTCATTACATCTTCATCCTCTTCTACACGTACATCTTTAACTACAACTCTCATCCTGTCGTCCTGAAGGATATCTTGATTCAGGAGATAACTGACCCCGAATCTTGAGGTGATTTCTCTCGGTATTCTATGTCCCGGTGCGATTAGCTGAATATCATTCTGCTTCATTATTTTAAACATGGGATCCCATATTTAAGATCCTCATAGCTTAATCCCAATCTTCTTAGAATAACTTCTCCATGACTTCTCTCATCACCCTTAAAGAATTTCTCGTCATTAAACAGTTCATAAGCCCTTTCTTTAATAGTTACAATTTCATGTTCGTCCTTCTTTATAAAATCGTTTATTGTTTTTATTTCCATTTCTACCCCACATAGCATCATATATAATTTCTTTTATGCGACTTCTTTTTCCCTTATATCTACCTAATTAGTTAAAAGTTAGAATTATAAGTTAACTTTCCTTCCATCACAATAAATTATAGCATACGCAATAGATGCCTACAATTAATTACTTTAACAAAACTATGACTATAGTCATTGTTCGTTTTATATTCCCAATGATTTTAGGACTGTAATTCAAATTAATTCAGCCACTATTAAATAATTAATTATTGTTTTGTACTTAAGCACCGCTACAAAGAAGGAAAAATCCTCATTAATGTCTAATATTACTAATTATTGTGTCATAATTTTTCACAAACCTTTAAAATGATATAAACGAGGAGGAGATTATGAGTATAAAGCAAAAGTTAAAAATGCATTTTCTTTGTTCTGCCGGATTGTTGTATTTTGGATTTATTATAGTTTGTCTTTTCGCTATAATGATAGCATTAGCTGTATTCGCTATAAAATCAGCCAGGGCATCCGGCTTTAGAGTCCTTATAAAAATTGGCATACCTATTCTTATCTTTGCCTTTACAATTCTTAAAGGGTTTCTCAGTGCTTTGTTTTCCGAGCTTCCTGAACCTGATGGTATCTTGCTGGATAGAAAAAACTCACCGGATTTTTTTAATTTTTTAGAAAACATACGTCGTAAAACAAATTGTCCTAAGATACATTATATTAAACTTAATCTAGAGTTCAACGCTTTCATAACCGAACAACCAACTTTAGGAATTCTAGGCTTATATAAGCGCTATTTAGTAATCGGTTTGCCGTTACTACTTGTCTTATCAAAGGGTGAACTGTCAGCAGTTATAGGTCACGAATGTGGACATTTGTCAAAATCTCATGGCAAGCTGAGTGTTAAAATATATAGAGCTAAACTTGTCTGGGAAAAAATCGCATCAGAATTAAGAAAAGAAGGAAAAGACAAGACCTTTTTTATCCGAGGCTTTCTACACAGATATGTACCTGCACTAAATGATATTTTATTTAAAATGGGTAAACAAAAAGAATTTGAGGCCGATAAAATAGGTGCATCGGTGGCTGGAAAGCAGGAAATGGCAAGTGCTCTTGTAAGAAGCCATTTTTATAATGCTTATTTAGGCCTATCCTTTTGGCCGGAAATATACAAATTAAACTCCACAGAATATGAAGCCCCTAATGATCTATTCTCTAGAATGGAAAAATCACTTCAAGTTCCTCTAAATGAGGACTTTAAAAAACCTTTACTGGAAAGTTTAATGAATTACCGCTCATATCCTAGCTCTTCTCACCCTTCCGACATTGAGAGAATTGAAGCCCTAGGTATGAATATTCCGGAAATAAAACCATTAGAGACAAACTCACTTAGGATACTGTTTCCCGGGCAAGCTGATGGATTAATTAGTCAATGTGGTCAGATTTGGTGTAGCTTTGTTAAAGAAAACTGGAGAAAAAACTATAAAGAGTCGAACAAATTAAAAGCTGATCTTAGGGATTTAAACATAATGTACAAAAATAACGGCCTTGATGTAGAGCAACTTCTCGAAAGAGCTTCCATTATTGAAAGCTTTGAAGGCATGGAAAATGCTCTACAAGCCTATACTGAAGCAAAAGCAAAACACCCCGAAAACATATCCTTCGATTACCATATTGGTAGATTAATGCTCCGAAGCAAAAAAGAAGAAGGTATTGATCGGCTCAAAAGTGTAATGGAAAAAGACCCACAACTTATACCTTATTGCTGCTATGAAGTATATAACTACTATTGTTTTAATAATCAAAAAGATATCGCAGCCGAATATTATCATTATGCCGTTGAATTCATGATGACAAATGAAAAGGTCAAAGAAGAAAGATCCTCCATACTAATAAGTGATATTTTTATTCCCCATGATTTAGCATCAAAAACTATTGAAGATTTAGTAAATGCTCTTTCAAAACATAAGGTCATAAAGAAAGCATATTTAGTTATAAAAAACGTAGAGCTAAGTGGTCCTTTCCCTATATACCTAATAGGCATTAAATATAAATTTGGTACCTTCGGCAAGTGGAAGACAATACAAAATGCTTTACTACAAGAAGGATTAATACCTTGGGAACACTGGATTATAAATTTAGGTGGAGTAAACAGTAAATTTGAATACATAATGGCTCAGATTCCCGGTAGCAGAATTTTATAAATTTACAATATAGTGTTGATTTATACCATAACAATTTAGGCCTGTCTTGTACTTTGTTATTTCTTTACTCAGTTAAAATTAAAACTCCTTCTTAGATAGAAATATTTCTATCTAAGAAGGAGTTTTGTAAAATCATTTATAATATATTAGTCGAACAGCTTTAATGAGTCAATTTCCTTTTGGTTTATCATTAATGGGAATTTCTGTTTAATTCCTTCAATGTTTTCTGCGAATTTCTGTTTTTGTAATGCTGACTTAATTTCCAACTTTTGATCCTCATAATTCGCTTTCCTGATAAAATTCATAATATGAAAGCCATAAGAAGTTTGTACAATACCCATATCCCCTTCTTTTGCACTAAAGGACCAATTTTCAAACTCAGTTACCATTTGGCCCCTTCCAAAAACATATTCTCCTCCCTGTTCTATCGAGCCCTTGTCTTCTGAATATTGCTTAACCAAAGCTTCAAAGTCTTCTCCAGATTTTGCCTTATTAAGAACTTCCTCTGCGAGCTTTTTCTTTTCAGCAATTTTTTCCTCCGCAAGGGGTTCTCCAGTAGCTTCATCTTGAGTAGAAATAAGTATATGTCTTACAACTACCTTGTTATATTTATCTTTATTATCTTCAAACTCTTTTATAATATCACTTTCATCGATTTCAATTTTATAAGGGTAGCTGCTAGAATAATTAAAATATGCTAAGGTATATTCTTCATACATTCTTCTATATTCATCTAATGTTACACCATTTTTTTCTTGCATTACCTTTTCAGCTTTCTCTTTATCCCCGTTCCCTTCTTCTTTTATAAAATCCTCAATACTTTTAGCTATATTATCTATATCTTGTTGCGGCAAACCAAAATTATCCCTTTTAGCTCCTAGCAAAAAAGTTTTCAGCTCTGTAAGATTTTTTAAAGTATCGTCTATGAGTGCTTGCTTTCTAACTACCCCACCCTCTTCTGAATTCCAGAATTTTTTCTTTTCACTGGCACTTTTATCAGCTATACCCTCCTCTTCTTCCCTCTGGGTTTTAGCCAAATTGAGATAGTATTTAAATTCAAAGGCATAAATATTCTCATCTCCAACCGTTCCTACAATACCCGATGGATTATATTCTCCTAAATTTCCTTCGCTCTTATTGCATGCACAAAGCCCGAAAAATAGCGATAAACCCAATGCAAAACAAATCATTTTCTTTAATTTCATAATTAACCTCCATCTCTCTAATGTTTAAAAATATTATAAAAACAAAAAATCAGCCTATATCTATCTTACATAAGGCAGCTTTTTTGTTCTATATACTAAAACTGCTTTCCTTTGACTAAATACTTAGTATTAATATTCAATTTACTATATACTTCTATAACAAATGTAGTATTGCAATTTAATAATATTATAGCATATAGCTGCATTGTCCACAATTAATTAATGCCTCTCTAGGGTTATCAGTATTTAATTTGTCGAAAGTCAAAATAAAACTTAAAGATCATCAAGGAAATACATCCGGTTATTGTTCCTAGGAATAGTCCGTTAAGGGTTCTGTTTAAGGATGTCAATACAGGAGTAAAACCATGACAGAAACTGTTTATAATAGATATTCCAGTTATTGAAGATAATGTACCTAAAAAAATCAGAAGCTTATAAGGCATTTTTTTTTGATATAGATACAAAAATATAAACAGGCTTGGATAACCGATAATAAATTCCTTTGTCCTAGGCCTTGCTGACATTGTTAGTTCTAGAAATTTTCTTGCTTCCAGTTCAGTTTGAAACTGCGGCAATATATTAAAATTTCCGCTTCTTGAAATATATATAAATATAAAAACCGAAGCAATAAATATATAAATAAGATTTGAAAACAAAAAACTTCTTATACCTTTATTCCTCACATAGTTTATTATCCGATTTTTTTCAGGATACTGGCCTTGTAGGATAAAAATAAAGCTTATGTTAAACACAACCAGTGGAATAATAAATGCCGGAATAACCAAATTGAAGTTCACAAGGCCCATTGTATAACGGACGTCACACATTGATGCAATTACCATACAAACTCCAATACCATTAATGAATAAAAGCCTTAATAACGATACGCATATAAGTATAAAAATGTTTTCCGATGATTTCTTAAGACTATTCATAAGCACTATACATGACAGTGATGGAAAAATAATGGTGGCTGCAAATGCCATCCAAATATTAGTTTCAGGTCTTATAACTCCCAATATTAAGGAGCCTGCCAAAGATGGTATAACCAATAAGAAGATGCTGACCCAACGTCTTTTTATCCCAATATAATCAATAAATAAAGCTATTGAAGCAATAAGATTAATTAGAATGGGAATACTTTGGAGCATTCCCGGAATATCAGGCTTGAATTTATTTATAGGAGCATTAATAATAAAGCCTTTTTCCTTAAGAAGTCCTGAAAGCTCCTTTGAGGCTTTCAACACTTCAAAAAAACTGTTATCCGATGTATTAGCTGTCTGTGGGTAAATTGGCTCAATACATACCATCCGGATATTTCTATCCATAACAGCTCTAAGCCACATCATTGAGGCATCTTGAACCTTGGTAATCTTTTTTGTATGGTTTGATATGGTAAAGGCCCTGTTTAAACTGTAAGTTGTGTCTGTAATCAGTGAATCCATTCCCAAAATAGGCATATAACCTGTTTGTTCTTGATTTTCCATAACAAAAAAGATAAGGTCATTTCTTATAATCAACGATCTTAATTCATCAATATGACTATGTCCTTTTTGTTTTTGTAGATCAGAATTTTCTTTAAGTGGATCATATAATAACAAATACCGTACATTATATTTTTGTACAATCGCTTCTAAATTTCCATAATAACTTTTCGAATGAGACAAGCTATTAAGGTGTAATATAATTTGAAGTCCACAACTATTTAGTTCTTCAATAAGTGTCGTATTTATTTGATCAAAGTTACCACCTAAAGACTCTTCGCCTAGGATTACACTTGTTATACCGTGTTTTCTTAGATCACTAAAGTTTAATTGATATGTTACTTTGCTATCTAAAATAAACTTTTGGTAGTCATACGCCAATATAACCGAAGTATTATTTATTTCATTCGTTACCCTTAAACTAATTAAAGGAACTATAAATATAGCACTTATAATTAAAATCAGCCATAGAACTTTTCGCATTATTCACCATCATCATTTATTTATCAAAAGCTATTTAGCGCTTTCCTCTAGTTCTTTTATTTTCTTTTCGACGTTTTCTAAAGTATGTTGATAATGCCAATTGTTTTCAGCAATAGCTTTATTATACAACTCAAACAGTTCATTATATTCCCTCACATCTGCATCCTCGTAAAACAAAATCTGCTCATTTTTAACTTCAAAGGCTCCTTTTTTTCCATCGAGAAAAGTAATCATGTTCTTCATGCTCAAAATAATTGCATTCATTAATTTCAAACTTCTAGTTGAAGTTTCCGTTGAAGAAAAAAAGGATTCCTCTAACTCTGCCATAATCTCCTCTTTAGCATTTTTACTTATATATACATTGGATAAATCGTACTTAAATTTGTCCATGAACTCTTTAATCTTATTATCAAGTGCCATTATGTCTTTAGAGGTTTGCTCAAGTCTTTCTATTTTTTCTTTTATCTTGTTGGAATCCATAAGGGTTTGACTAGAAAAATTAGAAGTATCATTCATAATATCTGCAATAGAATTGTTTTCATTTCTAATTTCTTCAAAAGCTATATAGTTTTCTTGAATTACCCCTATCAGGTCTGCAGATTTACCATACTTCTCTTTCGTGATATCTTCCTTAGTTATTTTTTTCTGAGATATAAAGTCTCTAAAGATACTTACCATTTTATCAATAGCTACTTTTTCTTTTTGAGCTTCCTCACGCGCTTGATTTATACTTGTGGAAAGATTGCTAAAGCTCAATAATAATGCTAAAATACTAAATATCAAAAAATTTCTTCCACGTTTATTTTTACCGGTCAATAGAATTAAAGAGGATAATAGAAGAATAATTATAACAGGTGCCAAAAGATATCCTGCAGAATATGTGGCATTGTCACTTAAGCTATATATATCACCTAAAGTCACAATACCAGATATAATAGAAACACCCATTGAAATCAATATAAGCACTACACCAATAATCAACTTAATATCTATAGAACTTTCTTTCGCTTTTTGTTGCACGGTTTCTTCAATTCTAAAAAAGTCTCCCATTTTAACCTCCCCAAACATAACATGATATAAATTATATAGGAAAGTTCTCATCCCCGCAAGATTCTTAAGACCGAAAGTATCTAAAAGTTGAAATTTGGCTTAATAGTTATTTTAAGGTTCTTAACCCGCATTTTCATTTAGTGCACTCTGTGGGTTTTGTTCTTCTATTATTTTTTTATCTATCTCAAGTATTATTCTCTCAATATTGCTTCTCTTCTCTGTTGTATCCTGCTCATACTTTTCACTTAGTTCCTTATAAATGTCCAGCCCATATTTGTAGTCAATCTTTGCTTCCTCATACTTTTTAAGTTTATATAGTTTTTCACCGCTTTTTTCATAATCTTCCGCTTTTTTGACAAGCTCTTTTGACTTATCATCTTTAGCAATAGCAGCTCCTGCCTCACCAATTTTATTGTCAACATCCCTTATCTTATCTTTAACATTCTTGATTTTATCTTCCATTTCCTTCTTCATATCATAGTACTTAATTTTTTCTGACAGCTCTTTTGCCTCGATATAGATCTCTATAGCCTTGTTGTAATTTTTATTTGCTTCGTTAAAATATGCTTTCTTAGAGGAGTTGTCTTTTGTTTCTGTAGCCTTTACAGAAGTTTTATCTCCTTCTTCAACTTCCTTGTCTCCCTCTACACTTTTGTCATAAACCGATATAAAGTCGTCAGTCCTATCAATTTTCTTATCAATATTTCTTAACAGTTCTTTCTTTCCTTCCTCTAGTTCAAATTCCACCTGAGTCCGTGCATTTATATAATTGTCCTTAGCCTTATCATATTCACTCGTGCTAAGAAAACTATCGCCTTCAACAATCAAATTGGTTATTTGGTTTTTTAATTCAATCCGCTCTTCAATAGCCCTTTTCTTTATTTTCTTGACACTTTCAGAAGCCTTTTCATAGTTTTCAAGAGCCTTTTCGTAACTTTCATTTTGTAAATAATTATCGCCTTTTTTCTCCCAATCGGCAAAAGCCTTCTCTGCCTTGCTCGCCTCGATTTTTTTATATATAATTATTCCTGCCGTTGCAATAATAACTGGAATTAGTATGGCCGCAACCTTTTTTATAATTTTACGGCGAAAATCATCCTTTACGTTTTCCTTAAATACCTTATTGGCATAAATAGCAACCATTGTATAATTGTTAACAACTCTGTTCTGCCTTGACAGAATTTCGTCTTCAAGCATCTCAATAAGATCTGCCGATTCTTTGGCATCTTTTAATGAATTAACAAGATCAATGCTCTGTATATTTTCCCAAAACCCGACAGTGCATAGAAATATAATATCCTTATCCAATAACTTAAACGGTCTTGAAACAAAGGGTTTGAAAACCTTAGACTGACCTAAGTAGTTGGTAAGATTGTTTCTTTCATCATGCAACCCGATCTCTTCATCGTTTATTTGTCCAGCATCAGCCATTATTTGTGCAATACTCTGATCTTTACTTCTAAAATTCATTCCGCCTTTTCTAAAATGGTACAAGCGGGTATTTCCTGCACAGGAGTAGATTATCTTTGAATAATCGGTCAGCACTACCATCAGGCTAGTCTTCAATCTTACACTACGGCTTTTTTCATTCAGCATTCTGTGGGCTTCAATAATACATCTTTTTAATTTGCGCCTTGACATTGATGGTTTTTTCATGAAATTTTCAAACAAAAAGTTAACCACCATCTCGGCACTGTTAATATCTTCATCGGAATCTATACCGTCTGCAACAATATAGCAAGCTACATCATCCATTTCCGCATATGCAAAGTAATCTTTATTTATTCTAAAGGTCCCGGCTTCTGAAGCAAAGCTTGTTACAAACTCACTGCTGATTTTTCTCATTTCTACCCCCCATTGCTAAGGGATAACGAAAAAACAACTTCTTGTTCTCATACTTCGAAAACATTATCAAATCAAGTTTTTCGTTATCCCAGAGTTGTAACTTATATTTTAGTCGTACCCAATTCACCCGCAATTTAGCTAAACGATAGTACTATAACTGTAGCATTATCCTGCTTAGCATAATTCTTTGCTTTTATAGCTTCGATTATCTCTTCTGCCGTATCATGTGGATTTATACTCTTACTAAGTATACCTTCCAATTCGATTTCCGGTAAACTATTATACACTCCATCTGTGCACAGTATAACCTTATCACCGGTTCTTAGCCTGACAGGTTTTTCATTTATTTCAACATCTTTTAAAATTTCTGCGCCGATATAGCTGTATATTCTTTTTTTCATAGGGTCGTTTATCAACTGTTCTTCGGATATTTTTCCCGATATGTACCTGTCCTCTAAAACCGCTTTGTAAACATGCTTTTTATTTAAGTTAATAAGTTCACCGTCTTTAAAAAGCATTATTGCACTGTCCCCGATAGATGCCCAGTAAAGGCAGCCCTCAGCGACTATAGCAGCAATAAGGGTACTTCCCATTCTCTTTCCCTTTGCTCTATCTAGCACTGCTCGATTACACAAATTTGCAGTATTTACAAAAAAATTCTCTACAGGATGAAAATCGAGAGCACTGGTAAATTCTTTAACAAAAGTATTTACAGCAATATTGCTTGCCAACTTTCCGTTAGAATAACCACCCATTCCATCGGCAACTACCGAAAGAAGGTAGTTACTATTTTCTGCGGTCCCAAAACTGTCCTCTTGCTCACCTCTAGTTCCAATATACTGTGCATTTCCTATTGATACTGTCGGAAATGCCCTTACGTTTTTTAATTTAGTTCTGAGTATTAACAGTATAACTACTAATACCGCAGATAAAAGTACCACAAAATACGGTTGTTCTAAAATTACGAGTATCATTTTTATCAGTCCTCTTTGTTAATCCAGTCAAAATGTATACCGCACAAATTAATAAATATAAACTTGCTCTTACCGATTTCAATAACATCATAAGCATCAATTTCAGTAGCAGTAAGTACAGCTTCCTCTTTTTTTACTTGATTACTCAAGTAAACAAGACCTCCACCCTCTCCCGGCAGCAGCAAAAACCTTCTAGGTTTTGGGTCATAAACAATTGAAGCATGATTCTTTCTTGAAATAGAGTCGTCACCCACAATAGAAATATCCATTTCATCCGACCTTCCGATGAAATTTTTACCCTGACGTATTTTATAATCCTGTCCCCTCTGTACACCTTCTATACAAATCAGCCAACCAACTACAGGCTCGATACCGTCTATATCATCCGATACTTTAGTCTTGTCCATATCATCCATAACCGGAGCTTTTGTTGGTTTCTTCGCTGCACCGTCTAATGAAGAATCACAATAGGGACACTTATTACCATATTTTTCAGTACGATACATATGTCCATTAACACATCTTCCTAAAGGCATAATATTTATTCCCCCGTCTTAGTAAATTCAATTCTTATTTTACCATAATCTTCGTATTTGCAATATATAAAGTATCACCGGAATTTATTTCGTATAGTCTTTCGCTATCTAGTTTAAACTTTTCTTCATCCACCTTTTTAAGTCCCGTACCATAGGATGAACCCACATCCTCTAAATACCATCTACCTTCTGCAAAGTTTAAAACAGCATGCTGTCGGCTGACAAGTTCTGAATACTCTGCCTCCGACAAATCAATATCCACCTCATTGTCCTTTGTATTTCTTCCTATCAAAAACGATACTTTGCCTCTAATATTCCAATTTCTAAGACTTCTGCCATCTTCACTTATCAATATAAGTTTAGAGACCCCGCCCTTGCTCTTTCCTTTTATAATAATTGCTGATATTCTAGCTATGATAAAAACACAAGAAACTGCAATTAGTCCATAACCTAAATACTTGAGAACTTTCTCCTCATTTACAAAATAGATATAGTAAAAAGTTAAAATGGAAATTAATATTATAAGAATATCGATAACCATCACCCAGATAGCATTATTGGTATTTTGCGAATATTTTTCAACCTTTTTGTTACTGATAAATCTTTTCAAAGTATTACCGGTATTTTGAATATTCATATTTTCTTTCATGCTAAAGCACTCCCATCTAAGCTTATATTTCTATCTTCTCTTTACTCCGAAGTATTTATCAAACATATCTGAAGCATCTAGAGGATTTTTCTTTTCCTTCTTCTCCCTTTTGATGCCTGCTTCCTTTGTTTTTGGATTGAACCCGAAAAATTGTTCAAAAGTACGCTCTACATCATCAAAATCAAATTTACTAGGGTATCCTTGTGTCTTACTTCCCTTTTGAGTCTGAGCTTTACTCTGATTGCTAGAGGAATTATTATTGCCGTGCTCATCATAGGTTTTCCTCTTTGTTTCATCACTCAAAACATTATATGCTTCGTTTATTTCCTTGAATTTCTCTTCAGCTTCCTTATTACCTGGGTTAACATCAGGGTGATATTTTCTGGCCAGCTTCCTATAAGCTTTCTTTATTTCTTCCCCAGACGCATTCTCAGCAATACCGAGTACCTCATAGTATTTTTTCATACACGAACCCTTTCTAAGTGCTTTTTAACACTACCTAGTATAAATTATCCAATGTTAAAAAATGCACTTCATCTATATAAAACCGAACAGTAATAAATCCTGTACTCATTCTGTTATTTTTCGTTTTAAATATTCATCACTATCAAAAAGCTCGTAATTATCTAATGCCATTTCAAAAAATAACCTATACAATATTTTTTGCCACAATCCCCAAAATCAATTTTTTTGAAATGGCAATTGATCAACTATTTTTTGTAATTACCTAAAAACACTCATATCGATTTAAAAGGCAAAACGCCTTTTAAATCGATAGAAATTCATTACAGCAATTAAAAATAAATTAAGCTCCGTATCCGCCTTCTATTTTTACATTTTCAACATCTTTCTTTTCTTGCTTAATTATAAGAGTAAATGTTCCATTTCCAACATCCTCGCTGAATTCTTCAATATAATCCACACAAAATGCTCTTGTGAAAGTATATTCTCTCATTACGAGTGTTGCTGATACTTGTTGTGCAACAATATTGAGATATGGACTCTTCTTTTCAAGCGACCATACAGCTACTTTCTTTGTTTCCTGTAAGTCTGCTTCGTTCTGTGGTAATGTGCCTTTGATTGTAAGAATTGCACTCACATCATTTGATCTTGAATTCTCATCATCGGGAGTATCCGTTTTGTAAACTATGGATGTAATCACATCATCGCTTAGTTCAAAACCGGTTCCATACCCGCCACTACCTGCTGCTGTTGTAGCTGTTAACTTAAATCCCATAAAAAAACCCTCCTTTTAAACTGAATTAATAATATATATTAATACTTCAGTATTAATACCGCTTAAATATTACTTAGCACCAACTGCACTCGTATTCTTTGTAATTGTAACTTCAAGATTCTTGACATTTCCATTAAATGCAAGATCTATCTGGCAAAGATTGCTTAACTCATCAATTGTGTAATTCAAGTCATCTCCGTCTTTAATTATAGAATTTAGAAATGCATTGTCTTTTTGCCACATAGTCTTCTGACTACTAGGACTGTTACTGAAAAAGGAAATTATTTTATCCTGTTTAAAATCGTTTGTCTGGAAACGGAGTATTCTCTCAATATATGTACTTACAAGAGTCTTATAGATGGAATCATAACCATCATCGGTTTGTGCAAGGCTCCTCGCTTTATAAACAGTAATCCTCTTTATATCCTTGCCGTCTAACTGAGCATTTTCCGATGAGAAGACAAAACCAAAGCTCTTGCTGTTTATCTCATTTTTTATATTGTTTGTAAAACCTGTTATTTCCTTTGCCATGGTAGTTACCATTCTAAGACAGTTATCTCCAGCTTCTATATCAAACCTTACTCCTGGATACTTCATAGTAACAGGGAATTTCATCGCAACTTCCTTATAACTTTCTTTCAAATACTCAGGACACTGGTATGCAGACACTATTCCTGCCGCTATATAAGCTGCATCTACATATACACCCTGAATCCAAAGTTTTAATATATCTTCCTTGGCATTTGAGAGTTTAACACCTCCACTTTCAGTTTTTTCCATCTTAACATCAATCACTACACCGGATTTATCTTTAGGTATAATTGTAAAATTCGGTAAACACGGAATTGCAAACTCACTATAGCTCTGCCTTGTTAAAAGCTGGCTCTTGTCAATATATCTTTCGACACCTGCAACTGCCATATTGTTAAAGGTAGTTTCTTCATTTGCCTGGAAGTTAAAGAATACCTGTATCTTATACTTCTCTACTGCTTGAAGTAATGAGGTAAGCGATTCCATTGTATTGCCCTCTTTTTTGACCTCAACATTTCCCTGGAACAACTTTTTCACTACTTTAGGCTTTCCTACCGATTCCATTTCTATTGCAGGCACTATACCATACCATATAGTATTACTGAAATCATTCTTCTGATTGACTGTATTGAGGTATACATCCAATCTCGGTATATTACTGCTTTTCACAGTCATGTCAACCTTACTGTTTGTAATAATAAGGGTTGGCCTCATCCCACGCTTTTTTGTATTATATTGATCAAAATACATTTTTACACCAAGTATTTTTTCAATTAATGGCTTTGCAGCCTTTACAAAATCGTCCTTAGCTTTTGTATAAAATTCAAGGTATGAATGGTAATTCTGAATTTCTCTGTCCACATCCACTTCAGTCTGTAATGCAGGCATCGGACAGAAAGTCCTGGCAACAAGGTCTCTTACATAGGCTGACGGTGTATCCGAAACATCATCATAGTCACCCTGAAATACAGACACAAGGCTGCCTGATTTATCCTGGTCAATAACCATTAAAGCATTCTCATCAGGCTTTGGCGCCTCAATTATCTTAAGCTCACCATTTTCACCAATACTAAGAACTCCAACTTTTAATGCTCCCGCATCTTCACTGTCATCTGAACGGCCCAAAAGAAGTCTTGTCTTTATGTCTTCAATAGCAAGAGGCAACATGGCCATTACGTTGTTATAGTTCTGCCTTGCTTCCTCGAATTTAGTATTTAGCTTATCACCTATATCAAGCTTTTTAGGGTCCCCATCTTCGAGTTCTTCATATTTGTCATAGAGATAGTGAATCTCTTTGCGGGACTGCCTAATATCATCCATTACTTTTTTCGGTGAAATCATATCAAGCACTTTGTCAAACTTAAAATCGATATTAATTATTCCCTGACTTCTTTTTGTGTCTATCAAAGTAAACAACATTTTTAAAAAGTCGTTATTATGATCAAGTCTTATTTCCGTAATGAAGTCTTCAGGAATTGTTTCAGGCTTTTTCAGTGTGTATACCACTTCACCTTCGCCGTTATCCCTTGCGTTATAAAACGAATATACTGTAGGAGCAAACTTTTCCAAAAATTCATCAAAGCTTTTAACTAGTAGATGCTGATTAATTTCTTTAATTTTTTCATCCGACAAGCTGTCTATCCCTGCAACATCCCCAACAAGTGTTATAAGATCCAACTTTTCAGGATTTATTTCCTCAAACAAAATAGATCTATTTGTTTGGTTTATTATTTCCATTTCCATCCTCCTCAACGTTTCATTTGCTTTTTACATATCTTTTTCTATCAGGAGTCACTTACTTCAACACCCTCATTGTTATCCTTTTTTTGTTTTAGGCAGATCTTAAAAGTACCGACTCCAGTCTCGTTTGAATAGCTTTCGGAGTAATCCACGACAAATGCCTCCGGAAAAACAACTTTCCTGATCAATATATTGTCTTTTACAGAGGTAATATCTACCTCAACTTGTTTATACACTTCGGCTTTATTTGTGCTGTCCGGCTTTATCAACGACCATGAATACAACCCCACAGTAGGCTCAAAATCAACATCAATTCTGCCTATTATTTGAATTGTATTACCTATATCTGTTGTTCTCGCATCTGAATCGTCGGAAGTGTCCACCTTGAAGCACACTGCATCAAGACATTGTTTTAGCTTAATACCACCTGCAATTGTCACTTTGATTGGCATTTAATTCCCCCCTCTTACAGAAAAAAATAATAATTTTTGTTTATTTTTACATTATTAAAATTAAATTGGTGTATAACCATATAAATCCTATGTCTTTATATAAGCATTTTATCAAACATCTATATAACTTTTCAATCCCTCAAGCATTATTTTACAATTAATATAAATATCCTATGAACTTTTTATATATACACATAGTCATGCTAAAAGTTAATTAGGTTATTCAAAAACCTTGCAATTACCATTCTAAAAATATAATTTACATTTTTTGTATAGCAAAACAATACCCATCATGGAAGCTGACTTCTATGATAGGTATTGTTTTGCTATCGATAATGAATCTCCTGATTTTAAAAATAGCCAAAAAGAAAAAAATTCAGGAGATATTCCCCTGAATTTCTATATGTGCATCCGCTTTTGCAGCTCGGATAGTATATTCTCTCCCTGAAAAATAAGTATGGCAGACAAAAATATAATACTTATCGCGACCGAAATTATCGAAGGGTAATCCACTTTAACCAAATTCAGCAGGATAAACAATCCTGGTATAATTCCGAATAAGCCCCCCAACAAAAAATATGCAATATAATTCCCTATACCAAGCTTCATTACCTTCGCTGTAATGTACATGACAATTATAGCCGCAATACATAATATGGGGATGGCATAATCCAAGGACCACCCCTTCCAATCCGTCCTCCAGTCCCAAAATATGCTTAATAACGACATAATAAAGACCTGCCACATAATTGACTTCGTAATATTATAACGCTTACGTAACGCATCAGTTATGCTAAGCCACATACTGACTATACCAAACACAACCAACATTGGCCAATTAACACTAGTGGGAAATAACTTATAAATAATATAGCTGATTACCGTTGCAACAATTGATATAAACACTAGAATGCGTATAGCCATATGCCGTTCATATGTAAGAGGTATTATGGGATAAACCGCGGCCTCCTTTTCTGAGTTACTATGTGATACAATATTGCCGCATAAAGAGCAAATGTTTTTACCATCTCTTATATAAACCTTGCAGTGGTTGCATAATATCATAAGCCTCACTCCTAAAACTAAGGGTACACCTTTGCCCCCTGATTTTTGCCTCTTTTAATTCGCAGATATTTCTATTTTAATTCCCATTTCAGAAAGAGCTCTAAAAAAAGTCTTTTGCAATTCGGTTTCCCTAAAGGGAGAGGCAAAAGTCACAACTAATCTATCTGCATAAGTACATATTGCCATTTGGGGCCTCTTTACGTTAGGGATAATACTAAATTGACAAATATACCTCTCAAACTCTGATGGCATGTCTATCCTACCAACATTTGATACTGCTGCCGTAATTCCTAAGTCCATAAACATATTCGCAGTACGCAGTGAGATTTTCTTTAATGGTAATGGAACAACTCTCGTGAAAGGGTTCCTTTCAAGAGAAATAAGCCAGTTTAAGTGTCTATTCAACCGCTCTTCTGTTAGCTCTCTTTTAAAGCTTTCGTTTAAGCTCTCAATTACTTCAGCTAAGTCAACATCCTTATTTTTCAAACTATATCCCACATTCATTGTACTAAAGAAATTTCTAGCTGTCTCCGACTTAAAAAACTGCCGAAGGTTAATAGGTATTGACAACACTACCGGATAGCGTTTCTTACGCAATGGCATATCCTGATATATTGAGGTTATAAATATCGATGCTAATAATACAGTTAATGTAGTATTATGCTTACGTGCCTGCGCTAAAACCTCCTTAGCTGACATTGCACCTTCTATTACCTTTACTCTGTTTTCCTCGTTTTTACTGCCTTTTATACGATAAGCGTTTACCAGCTTGTCCTCTTTTTTATTCCAAATAAATTGTTGCTTAAAATCCCATCCCGGATAATGCCTTATAAAGCTGTCATCCATTTTCTCACTAATGGAGGCATTATAATTTAATTCCTGTACTTTTCCTTCAAGTTCATTTTTGTGCTTAATGACTAAATAATGATAAACCAGCGTTTTCATAAACCAAAGAGCACCTGTACCATCGGAAAGTGCATGAAACACCTCGAGATTGATTCTTTTTTTATAATAAAATACCCTAAACAATAAATTTCTCTCGTATTTCCTATAAATCGGTGCACAAACCGGGTTATTTTCCTTTTCAACAGTAGGATGGATGTCGCTGGTCTCAAAATAAAACCAAAATACCCCCCTCCTTAAAACCGATTTATACAGTGGAAATCTTTCGATCGCTGCATCTAAAGCTTTTTGCAAAATTTCTCTATCTACCGTTTCGAACAACTCACATGCAATGCGGAATACCTTTGGATCCCTGTAACTGCAAGTCGCAGGAAATATTTTAGAAGCATTATCGAGTCTGCTCCATTCAACTTTTTCCGTATAACTCATAACAATTCCTCACTTCCACCGTTACAGCTATTTAAAAAACAGTTTATAATATCATAACTTCTGATTACATATTCCGATTTCCATGGCAGTGAAAAAAAGCCATGAACAGCATCTCTCATACGATACATTTTAACTTTATTTCCGGCTTCCTTTAAACGCAATCCATATGCCTCCCCTTCATCCCTTAATGGATCATACTGAGCCGTAATTATCAACGTGGCCGGTTGATTTGTCAAATCTTCCGCCAACAAAGGGGCAAGATAAGGACTAGCTCTATCTTCAACTTTAGGTGTATAAAGCTCCAAATAATCTTGTATTTGCTTGGAAGTCAACAAATAATCCTTTCCATTTTCCCGTATTGATGGAAAAGGTGAATTTTCTGTGTGGTCATTATAGGTTGCCGGGTAAATAAGTATCTGCTTTCTTGGCAAAAAATCTCCTCTATCCCTAGCCATCAATGAAACTGCCGCCGCTAGATTTCCACCTGCACTATCTCCAATTAAAGTTATATCATTTGCTTTACAATTTAGCAAATCAAGATTTTGAAAAATCTCTGCCGTTACATTGTAACAGTCCTCAAGTCCCGCAGGAAATGGATGTTCCGGTGCAAGGCGATAGTCTACAGATATTACAATATTTCTAGTCTGGTTAGCCATATTGACACAAACATTAGTATAGGTATCAATATTCCCTGTTACCCAACCACCTCCATGAAAAAAAACCATAACCCCGGAGGTTTCATTTTTAATGGGACGAAATATTCTGACAGGAATTTCCCTGTCACCCATCATAATTTTATGATCCAAAAGTCCGTATTTAGGCCCTAAATAAATATTGACCACGTTGAGAAACTTGCGTTGAACTTTATAATACTTTTTAAGATTTCTTCGAGAATATGATAATATCTTTAAAACCATCCTTTTATAACGGTTCATCCGCAATCCTTTCCAAAACAACATTAGGCTAATTCAAAAAATAACCTATACAACATTTAGGTCACAAAGCCTTTCAAATCAATTTTTTGAAATGGCAATTGACCAGTTATTTTTTTGTAATCATCTTATTCAACAATTTTATTTTACTATAAATTGTATTCATACCGCAACGATTTATACTGTTATAAAAACCGTGCCGGTGACAACTAAGAAAAATATTGCTATAGAAAGACAAACATTGTTAAAATCCATCTCAATTCCCTTTATTTTAGTCAACCAGGCCATTTTGGGAGTTATAAATTTATAAATAATTAATCCTGTAAAGGTTGTAAAAACAAACAATATAACATTTTGAAAATAGTATAACCAATCAAAATCAACAGTATAATTAAAAAGAAATTTTACAAAGTATTCTCCAAAAACTCCCCCGATAAAGCACATTAATGCTAAAACAATAGTTACAGCTTTTCTATAGTTATCAACCTTAAGGGGTGTTTTATCCGAATAGGACTTAAAAATGGATAAAAACTTCAAACAGTACAGTACCGTGCCTAAGTTCAATAAAATTATTCCGTATTCTAAAGGACTTTAACTAAATTCTGATAGGAAAGTAAAAAAAATCCCCAGCACTATTATATTACTAAGGATATGGTTGTAATTTTTAAATAATAAATTGCCCTTTTCATTATTATTATTGTCTCCGTTTAGTTCAAGCTGTTTTTTAATAACCTTTTGCATGCTAAATGCCTTTTAATTATAAATTATTTATTGCTTTTTTACAATCAAGAAAACTTAATCTGAAGTTATTAAATCCACTATCTTTCAAGCCCATACATATCTTCTAACTTATCAAGCATATACTTATGGGCATCCCTTACACCTTGATTATAAAAATATGGAGCAACCTTGTCAACAAAAAAGTCCAAAAGCAATTCTGCCGCTAAATCTCCCATGCTTTCTTCTCTTTCAGTTAAAAAATACTTTCTTATTTCATCTTTTGCTCGATTTTTGTCATTCTTATCCAATTCAATTTTTGCCATTACTACCTCCTCCTGGTTTTTTGAAAAAATATCAAAAGCAAAGGGGGCTTAAGAGCCCCCTTTGTTTTAAAACACCAATAACTATAAGATAAATACAAAACTTTTTATATACTTATCAAATTAACCTTTTACTGCTCCATTTGTCAAACTTGCCTGAACCTGATTACTCATCAATATATAAATGACAATTGTAGGAATTGTTGCAATTACCAAACCTGCACCAATTGGTCCCCACTCTGTTGAATACTGCCCCGACATCGACATTATACCAACTGGTAATGTCTTATACTTAGTATCATTTATAAATGTACTAGCAAACATAAGCTCATTCCATGCTTGTAAGTAGGTAAATATTGAAACCGTTGCAACCGCTGGTTTTATTAAAGGCAAAATAATACTTACAAATGACCTGTATATGGAGCATCCATCCAAAAACGCAGATTCTTCCATTTCTTTCGGTATGCTCTTAAGAAATCCCACACAAACAAATATACACATAGGTAGTGCATATGCAATATATGGAACAATAAGAGCTATTGGTTTATCTAAAAGATTTGTTTTATTCAAAATTATAAATAGAGGTAGCAAAGCAGAGTGAATCGGAATCATTATACCTAATAAAAATATTGTAAGGGTAATATTACTGAGTTTCCACTTCATTCTTGCAATGGCATATGATGCCATAACTCCAATAACACCCGATACTACTATTGTAACAGCTGTAACTAAAGCACTGTTAATAGTATATAACCAAACATTACCACTTGTTAGTGCATTTTTATAGTTACCCCACATAAATTTTGTTGGTAATCCCATTACATTTCCACCATAAATTTGCGCATTGTCTTTTAATGAAAACATCAGTAACCATATTAATGGATATATCTGTATTATTGCAAATGCGATAAGAAATATACTTAATATTGCAACTATAATATTTTTCTTTGTCAGTTTATTTTTTAAATTCATCCCCGTTCACCCCCTAAATATAACTTTCAGACTTAAATATTTTCTGAACTACAACAGTTAATACCAAACATTCAACAACAATAAATAAAGCCATGGCACTTCCATATCCAAATTGATTCTTAAAGAATATAGTATTATACATCAGAGTACTTGGAACTTCTGTTGACTTGAGTGGACCACCACCTGTAAGAACCCAAATCAAATCGAAAGTTTTTAAAGATCCGACTATTGCATAAGTAACACAAACATTCAAAATAGGTTTCATAAGTGGAATTGTTATCTTAAATGCTGTAGTCAATTCAGATGCTCCATCTATCTTTGCCGCTTCATATAGATCTTCCGGTATTGATTTCGCAGAAGAATACATTAGCAACATATGGTAACCAATATATTGCCATACTATAACAACAAATACACATATCAATGCAGTACCCTTATCACCAAGCCAGTCACGAACTAAATTTTCTAGGCCTACGCCTCTAAGAAACATATTTACTATTCCATACTCATAATGATATATCTTTGACCAAAGCTGTCCAATAACAACAGTAGAAATAATTACGGGAATAAAGTACACAGTTCTGTAAAATTTTTCACCCTTTATTCCTCTAGCAAGTATCAATGCCAACGTTAAAGAAATCGGTAACTGAATAAATACCGACAATCCTGCTAATACAAGAGAATTAGCTATAGATTTTGGAAATTCATTATTGTAAGATGTAAAAAGATCTATATAGTTTTTAAACCATATAAAGACACCTTTACTCATACCATCCCATTTTAACAAGCTGTAATAACCAGACATAAAAATCGGAATAATTACCATAGCAAAGAAAAATATAAATGCCGGTAAGACAAATACACATATTGCTTTTTTATCTCTCAATACTTTATCCATACACTTTCAACCCCCAAGAAAATTTATTGCATATATATAACTAACAAGTAAAAAAATACAATCAAATTCAAAAACTTTTACGGTCACACAAAATTTGACTATCAAATTCTATGTGACCGCATTGTAATGTTAGCCTAATTTCAAAGTCTTATTTATTAGTATTTAACTTTTGCATTTCTTTTGCAAAATTCTCGGGAGTTATTTCTCCAGCCATAAGTTCAACTACGAGATTTTTGTGTGTATCAGCAGCTGCACCTTCCAAGAAAACGTCCCACCAGAGAGTCCAACCAGTACTGTCTTTTGTCATATCTGAGATCTCTTTTGTAAGAGGTGATATCTTAGACTCATCAACTGATACTTTCCATCCTGGCAAACCTGTGTTTTGTTCATACATGTCAAATGCTAACTTCTCACATAAGAAGAACAATACATCTGCAGCAAGTTGAGGATCTTTAGTTTCTGAATTAATCATATATCCATCACCAGCACCACCAAAGTACTCAGTTGCAGTACCTTTACCACCTGCTATCAATGGGAACTTCTTAGCAACTATTTTTCCTTTAACAGCTGAACTTTCAGCATTAACATTACCAGTTACCCAGTTACCATTGAAAAGCATAGCTCCTTTTCCTTGTGCAAAGTCAACATTTGCATTATCCCATGATACTGACATCGTATTTGGACCAAATGCACCTGCTTGTGTCAACTCAACAAGTTTTTTTGCTGCATCAATGAATTCTGGTGAATCAAAAGATGCTTTACCTGCCAAAGCGTCATTACACAATTGAGAACCTGCTGTTCTAAGAGCTAAAACATCATAATACCACATTGCAGGCCACACGTCTTTTGCTCCACAGATCAAAGGAGTAACATTGTTTGCTTTAAAAGTACTAACAGCAGTAAGTAATTCCTCATAAGTCTCAGGAATTTTTACATTATACTTTTCAAACAACTCTGTGTTACAGAATAATGGTCCAACCTGCATTTGATATGGAACACCGTATACTTTTCCATCATAAGTAAAGTTGTCAGTAATTCCTGATAACAGCTTATCCTTTACAGCACCAATATACGGATCAAGAGCTAGAACCTTTCCTCCATCAACAAAAGGTTGTGAGAAACCTGCAGCCCAAGTAAAGAATATATCTGGACCACCTTTTGCAGCCATAGCAGACTTAATCTTTGGCTTGTACTGCTCGTTTTCTGTTCCTGTTTCTTCGATCTTTACATTGAACTTTTCCTCTGCTTCTTTTATTGCATTAAGCAATATGGATCTGTTTCCTTCAGCGTCGGAAGCTGTTATGTGCCAAATCTTAAGTGTAGGTTTGTCTTTCGATCCGGCATTTGGAGCAGTTGTGTTACCACCATCTGTCGGTGGGTTTGTCTTTGTGCAGCCACCTATGCTAACAGTAAGTGTTAATGCTGCAAACAAACATAATAACTTTTTTGATATTCTTTTCATAAAAAAATACCCCCTTTTTTTGTTTTGTAAAGCACTTTTATTCTAATATTCCATGAATGTCTTCAAATTATACATTCATTCATAGAATATATAGCCAACTAGATATTTATCGACATATTAAGTAATTTATGTAACACTTTTTTTAAAAAATAAAAAAAATTACATTGTGCTTCCTCTGCTTGTGTTCTAATAGTTCATAGATCACAAAACAATTTACTAAACATCAAAAATAACAAGTAAAATCAAATCATATATTATTACATTCTTATCTCTATTTTATAAGTTTATTCAAAAAAATAACTGGTTAATTGCCATTTCAAAAATTTCTATTTACATTTTTTGCATTGCAAAATAATGTTCTTCTGTTTGAAAGCTTTTAGCTTTCATGATGGGCTTTGAGCAAAAAATACTGTATAGGTTATTTTTTGAAATGACCTAATATCTATAACGCATAAACAAAGTAAATAATATTAATTATCTCCATAATATTACAATTACAAAAACTTATATATGGTTTTGTGCTTGTATTCCTCACCCGCTACCAATATAGGCGATGGGAAATGCTTATGTTTCATAGCATTAGGATAAAACTGAGTTTCAAGACAAAAACCACTTCTTACTTTATAAGGCACTTCATACTTTCCGATATTAGAACTCTTTATAAGATTACCTGAGTAAAACTGCAATCCCGGTTTTGTAGTGTATACTTCCATACTTCTACCACTTAAAGGATCATATACTTCAGCCGCTTTTTGTTTAATATCTCCCTTTGCATTCAAAACCCAGTTATGGTCAAAACCCTTTCCATAAACAATCTGAGTATCCTCACTAAATATCCCTGCCCTTATAGGTTGCATTTGAGTTAAATCCAACGGTGTTCCTTCAACACTTTGAATTTCACCAGTCGGTATACAGTCTTTATCTACGGGAGTAAAACTATCCGCAAATATTTTTATCTCGTGGTCAAGAATATCATTTTTATCTTTACCTGACAAGTTAAAGTATGTATGATTTGTAAGGTTTACGACAGTATCTTTGTCAGAAACTGCAAAGTAATCTATATGAAAAGAATTATCATTAGTAATGGAATATGTCACTTTGACGTTTAAATTTCCCGGATAATTCTGCTCACCGTCTTTACTTAAATATGAAAGTGTTATTGAATTACCAACCTCTTCACCCTCGGTTTCCTTTTTCCATAAAACTTTATGAAATCCTTTACTACCTCCATGAAGATGGTTATTTAATTCATTTTTTTCTAAATTGTATAAAACACCATTGAGTTCAAAGCATGCATCCTCTATCCTATTCGCATGTCTGCCTATGATTGCTCCAAAAAAAGGTATATTATCATAATAACTGCTAACCTCATCATAACCTAACACAACATCCTTAAGATTACCGTTTTTGTCTGGCACTAAAAGAGAAACCACAATCGCACCAAAATTGGTAATCTGTGCTACCATGCCATTTTCATTAGATATCGTATAGAGGTAAATACCTTTTCCCTCTTCACCTTTTAAAAATTTTTCCTCCAAAACACTCATTATATTTCTATTCCCTCCATAATCTTAAGCTAAGGTTTTTTATAAGTAACCGGTTTACTGCCCTCTAAAAAAATTTATTTGCTGGGCTTTGGATATAATTGAGTTTATCAAAAGCTTCGGGGCATTCCCGCCCCTGAGCTTTTAATCTAGCTTCATGAACATATAATCATAAGAATTAGCTTTCAATTATATATTTATTCAACATTGCTTCAAGAACTTCCTGTCTGCCCGAAGTATTTTTTAATGAATTATTTTCTAAAGCATATTTCTCTAACTCTTTAAATCCAACTTTACCAGCTACGATATCGCTGCCGATACCAGTCTTGAAGCTCTGATACCTTTCATCAATAAACTTATCAAACTTAGCATCTTGTATCATCTTGTAAGCTACTTGTAAGCCTCTTGCAAAAGCATCCATACCTGCAATATGAGCATAGAAAAGATCTATTGGTTCAAAAGATCCTCTTCTAACTTTTGAGTCAAAGTTCAAGCCACCTTTTGTAAATCCACCGGATTTTAACAATTCATACATTGCAAGAGTAGTGTCATATATATTTGTTGGGAATTGGTCGGTATCCCATCCTAATAACAAATCTCCTTGATTTGCATCTATGCTTCCTAACACACCATTTATAGCTGATACTCTAAGCTCATGCTGGAATGTATGTGCAGCAAGTGTAGCATGATTTGCTTCTATGTTCATTTTGAAGTCTTTCTCAAGTCCGTAGGTTCTCAAGAAATTCAATACTGTTGCAGTATCAAAATCATACTGATGTTTTGTAGGCTCTTTTGGCTTAGGCTCTATCAATAACTGACCATCAAAACCTATTTCTTTTTTGTAGTCAACAGCCATTTTCAAAAATCTTCCCATATTGTCAAGCTCAAGCTTCATATCTGTATTAAGTAGAGTCTCATAACCTTCTCTACCGCCCCAGAATACATAGTTTTGTCCACCAAGCTCCATAGTAACTTCCATTGCCTTCTTAACCTGAGCTGCTGCAAATGCAAATACATCTGCATTTGGTGAAGTTGACGCACCATGCATAAATCTTGGGTTACCGAAAGCATTGGTGGTTCCCCATAAAAGCTTTACGCTGCTGTTTTTCATACGATCTTTTATTGCAGCTACAATCTCATCAAGTCTTTTATTTGTCTCTTTAAGATTATCAGCTTCAGGAGCTATATCTCTATCATGGAAACAGAAGAAAGGAACGCCTAACTTTTCACAGAATTCGAAATTAGCCTCAACTTTTAATTTAGCTAACTCCATAGGATCTGTAACATTATCCCATGATCTTTGAGCTGTTCCTACGCCAAAAGGATCTCCACCTGTACCTTGAAATGTATGCCAATAAGCAACTGCAAACCTGAGATGCTCTTTCATAGTTTTATTTCCAACAACTTCATCCGGATTATAATACTTGAACGCTAAAGGATTATCTGATTTGGCGCCCTCGTATTGCACTTTCGATACCTCTTTAAAAAACTCTGACATATTCCATACCTCCTAAGTTTATATATAATTTAATTACTCCTAAGTATATCTGAAAGATCTTTAAAATCATTGCTTAATGACTTATACAGATTCTTGTATATGCCGTAAACTTTATTATAACGTGCGTTAGCACTCATATCTGGATTCTGCTTTGTTACAACTTTGATTACAGAGTCACAAGCTTCCGGCACACTATTATAAATTCCTGCGCCAACACCTGCAAGTAAAGCAACACCTAGTGCCGGTCCTTCACTTGAATTTATTGTGGTGATCTCAGTTCCAAACACATCACCTTGCATTTGTCTCCATAGCTTACTTTTTCCTCCGCCTCCCGATGCTCTGACTTCGTTTACATCAACACCCATTTCTTTTATTACTTCGAAACAATCTTTAAGACTGTAAACAACGCCTTCCATTACTGCTCGTAAAAGATCCTGCTTTTCATGTTTTGCTGACAATCCAAAAAATACGCCTCTTGCATCAGGATCAAGATGCGGAGTCCTCTCTCCCATCAAATATGGCAAGTAAACAAGTCCGTTTGCTCCTACAGCAACCTTCTCTGCTGCCTGATCCATCAATATGTAAGGGTCTATTTTCATCATATCTGCTGTTGCCATTTCGTCTTTGCATAAGTTATCTCTAAACCATTTAAGTGATAGACCTGCTGCCTGAGTAACACCCATTATATGCCAAGTATTTGGTACTGCATGACAAAAAGTATGTACTCTGCCCTTAGGATCTATACTTACATTTTGTGAAAATGCAAAAACTACGCCGGATGTACCTATAGTTGAAGATACAATTCCAGCTCTTACAATTCCATTACCAATTGCGCCAGCAGCCTGGTCACCAGCACCGCCAACAACAGCAGTTCCTTCTTTAAGGCCTGTTATTTCAGCTGCCTGTCTGTGAACTTTTCCACTGACTTCATAGGATTCATAGAGTTCACCCAACATACTTTTTCTAAGGCCAAGTTTGGAAATAACTTCATCGCTCCAACATCTCTTTGGTATATCCATTAGCTGCATCCCACTGGCATCTGAAACTTCTGTGGCGAATTCTCCAGTAAGACGAAATCTTATATAGTCCTTTGGAAGAAGGATCTTTTCAACCTTTTCAAAAATTTCAGGCTCATTATTCTTAACCCAAAGAATTTTTGATGCTGTAAACCCTGTCAAAGCAGGATTAGCTGTAATTTCAATAAGTCTTTCTTTTCCAATTTTATTTGAAATCTCATCACACTCGGCAAAACTTCTCTGATCACACCATATAATTGATTTTCTAAGAACTTTGTGTTCTTTATCCAAAAGAACCGCTCCGTGCATTTGCCCGGATAAACCAACACCCTTAATATCAGAAGCATTAACTCCACTTTTTGAAATAACATCATTAATGGTACCACTAACTGCCTTCCACCAATCCTCCGGATCTTGCTCAGCCCAACCATTATTAGGCTGGTACAACGGATACTCTCTTAAAGAACTGGCAATTGAATTACCGTTTTCATCAAATAAGACAGTTTTTGTACCGGATGTACCTATATCAATACCAAGTAAATAAGGCAACCTAATCCCTCCTAATCATTATAATCCTCATATATTTTATACTACTTATTATACATAATTAATATTCCAATTCAATAGCTTCTCCAATTAATTCATAGGTAGTTTTCAAAACTTTTGTATTTGTCAATTTTTGACTACGATCATCGGGCTGACTTCCACCGACAAAGATCTCAAATTTCCTAGGAGACAATATACATTTCCCTTCATTATCAATAGCAGCCATTTGTCTTGGGTTTAATTCAAAGTTGACTTCTTTTTCCTCACCAGGTGCTAAATTAATTCTGTTAAAACCTGAGAGCTGCCATTTTGGTGTGTCAACTCCATCACATAATTTCAGATATAGCTGCACAACTTCATCCGACTTATAGTTACCTTTATTTTTTACTTTTACACTACATGAAATCTTATCACCTGTTTTAATTTTATTATTTGATATTAACAAATCTCTATATTCAAATTTGGTATAGCTAAGACCATAACCAAAAGGATAAAGAGCTTCATTTTTCATATATTTGTAAGTACGGTTGACCATAGAATAGTCTTTAAAATCAGGTAACTCTTCGGTCGTCTTGTAAAAAGTAACAGGAAGCCTTGCCGCTGGGCTATAATCTCCGAACAACAATGATGCAATAGCTTTTCCACCCTCTGCTCCAGGGTACCAAGCTTGAATTATTGCAGGAATATTTTGATCTGCCCATGTGACTGCTAAAGCACTACCTGAAAGTAATACAAGAATAATTGGCTTTCCGGTTTTGTACACTTCCTCAAGCAATTCCTGTTGGAGTCCGGGAAGATTGAGATGGGGTTTATCCCCACTGGCATATACATTTGATGCGTCGCCTTCTTCTCCTTCAAGATTTGCATCTAAGCCTAAGCACATTACAACAACATCTGATCTCTCCGCTGCGGAAATTGCCTCGGCAAATCCTTCTCTTGGCTCACTTAACCCAATCCTTTCATTGTATAAGTGACAACCATACGCATAGTACACTCTTGTATCTTCCGTTACTGCTTCCCTTATTCCCTCTAGCACAGTAACATATTTTGATGCCGTTCCAAAATAGTTACCTATAAGAGCCTCTCTACTATCTGCATTCGGCCCAATAACAGCAATAGACTTTATTTTGTTTTTATCAAGTGGGAGAATTTTATCGTTCTTTAGAAGCACCAACGATTTTTTTGATATCTCAAGAGAGAATTTTCTATGTTTGTCGCAGTCGTTCACTTCATATGGAATGTTAGTATAAGGGACTTTGTCATTATCATCGAACATTCCGAGCTTCATTCTTGTAGTCATTAGTCTTATTACACACTCATCTATTGCCTCTTCACTTACTAAACCTTCTTTATGCGCAATCAACAAATTTCCGTACATATTTCCACAATTTAGGTCACAGCCATTATTAACGGCTAGCGCGACAGATTCTGGAGCAGTTTTAGTAACTTTATGATTTTCGTGGAAGTCTTTTATTGCCCAACAGTCAGAAGTAACATGACCTTTAAAACCCCACTCCTCACGTAGTATTTCCTTAAGCAAGGTTTTACTTCCACAGCAAGGTTCGCCATTTGTCCTGTTATATGCTCCCATTACAATTTCTACACCTGCCTCTTTTACAAGTTCTTTAAAAGCAGGCAGATAAGTTTCTCTCATATCCTTTTGGGAAGCAATTGCATCAAACTCGTGCCTTTCACCTTCCGGACCGCTGTGCACTGCAAAATGCTTTGCACATGCAGCAACCTTAAGATATTTTCCATTACCTTGCAAACCTTTAACAAAAGCAACTCCTAACCTACCCGTCAAATATGGATCTTCTCCATATGTTTCGTGTCCCCGTCCCCATCTAGGGTCACGGAATATATTTATATTCGGTGACCAGCAAGTTAAGCCCTTATATATACCATGATCGTCTTTTCTTTGAAACTCATGGTACTTTGCTCTAGCCTCTGTAGATATAATATCTGCAGTATCATAAATCAAATCCACATCAAAGGTTGCAGCTAGTCCTATAGCTTGTGGAAATACGGTAGCGGTTCCTGCTCTAGCAACTCCATGCAGAACCTCACTCCACCAATTATAAGAAGGTACACCCAACCTAGCTATTGCCGGTGCACTATGTAGCATTTGCATAACCTTCTCTTCAAGTGTCATTCTTGAAACCAAATCTTTTGCACGTTCCTCGAAACTAAGTTCCTTGTCCTTATAACCTTCTAAGCTGGATTTTGATGAGTTATTCAAAAATAATCCCCCTTTAGTTTTATAATACTATCAATTCACTACTTTCAAAGGACCTAATGCTTATAACACTTATATATATTGCCCAAAATGAAACAAATTATTTTATAAAACTACTAAAATATTATAACACAATTAATTAACATGAACAGTTATTTTTTGCACATTTAAAAAAATTTCACCTACAAATCCCGAATTTAAAAATACAAGTTTACAATAAGGCCATTTCAAAAAATAACCTATACAATAATTAAGTCACAAACCCCATCAAATCAGATTTTTTGAAATGGCGATTGACCAGTTATTTTTTTTGAATCACCTAAAATAAAAAAGAATATAAAAATATCGAGGGCTAATAGTCCCCCGATCTTATTATACAGTTATAATAAAAAATTAGTATTAATATGCAAGTGAGCCAATTAGATGATTCCAAAAAGTAACTGGTCACTGGGTGTCTCAAAAAAGCTGATTTACATTTTTTGCACTGCAAAATAATGTTCCTCTGTTTGAAAGCTTTTAAGCTTTCATAATTGGGCTGAATCTAGATATATTGACTAATGAATTTTTTTGAAACACCTTGCTTATGTGCATAGCAATAATTAATTTTATTCCTTAACACCACCAACATTAAGACCCGTTACAAAGTACCGCTGCACAAATGGATATACCATAATTATAGGTACCATTGCTACAATAGTTATTGCTGCTTGCATTGCTATTGGCGTAACCATTCCTCCTGCTAATTCAGCACCAATTCCACTAGTTGCAGCTTGTGCAGTTTGACCCTGTGAAAAGGACGACGCTAGAAGCTTTTGAAGTTCATAAGATAAAGTACTTAAGTTCTGTTTTGATGACGCATATAAATGGGTATCAAACCAGTTGTTCCATTGCCATATAGCAACAAACATTCCCACAACCGCTAAAGCCGGTTTACATAGTGGAAGAACCAACCTAATGAATATCTTGAAATCACCCGCTCCGTCAAGCCTTGCTGATTCAATTAAGCTTTCCGAGATAGAAGACATATAAGTTCTAACTACTATAACGTTAAACGCTGATATCAACGCAGGAATAACGTATACCCAAAAGCTTCCGTACAACCCAAGTTTTTGAATGAGCAAAAATCCAGGTATCAAACCGGCATTAAAATACATAGTTAATACAACAGCAATTGTAATAAATTTGTTAAAAATGTACTCCTTTCTACTTAAACAATAAGCCATCATAGCTGTTAGGAATACATTTAAAGTAACAGATATTACAGTTCTTGCAACCGATACGAAAAAGGCATTAATAACGGTACCTGATATAAATACCGATCTATAATTCTGTAATGAAAATTGTCTAGGCCAAAGGTATATACCGCCTCTTACCGAATCCAATCCATCATTAAAAGAAACAGCCAAAGTGTTTAAAAAAGGATACAACGTAACAACAACAAGAAATAATAAAAAGATCACATTAACAATATTAAATATAACATCACTAAGCTTATACCTTTTGTTTCTAAATCTAATATACATAAATATAACAGCCCCTCTTTTTAAATAAGTCTTTCTTCTCCAAGCAGTTTGCAAACCCAATTTGCAACGAATAACAACACTATACTAACAACAGTCTTAAACATACCTGCTGCAGTTGCAAGTGAATAGTTACCTTGCCTAATGCCGTATCTAAGAGTAAATACATCAATAGTTTCTGACCACTCAATATTTAATCCGTTTCCTAAGAGATACTGAAATTCAAATCCAGCGTTCAGTACACTTGCTATATTCATTATCAAAAGAACAACAATTGTCGATTTAATACTAGGAAGTGTAATATTCCACATTTTCCTAAACCTTCCTGCACCATCAATGTCAGCCGCCTCATACAGATTAGGATCTATAGAAGTCATAGCACCTAGATAAATAATAGCATTAAAACCGACATTTTTCCATATGTTTCCAAGTCCAAAAATGCCCCAAAAGTACTTTCCTTCTCCTAACCACATTATTGGATCCTTAATCAAGTGTAACTTCATTAGTACAATATTTATGATACCATTCTCTGTTGACAAAGATTGAGCTATAATACTACAGGCTATAACCCAAGATATAAAATACGGCAAATACGAAATAGTCTGCACTGTCTTTTTAAAAGCTAAGTTCTTTACTTCATTCAATAAAAGAGCTAAACCAATCGCTGTCACAAAGGACAAAAGTATATTAATAAGACTCATAGAAACAGTGTTTCTTAATACTCTTATAAAACCTTCATCCATAAATAGAAATTTAAAATTATCAAATCCAACCCACTTCTGATTAAAAATGCTTTTTCCCGGTCCGGGTCTATACCTCTGAAATGCCATTACCCATCCTGTAAGGGGTAAGTAATTGAATATGAATATATATATGAGAAGAGGAACTGACATAAAAATCAGCTGTCTTTGCTTTGTAATCGTTCGCCAAGTACTTCTCTTATAACTCTTTTTCGTATTTCTATTAATTTTTTTGCTAAATACCAAGGAAGTGTCTTCCATGAAAATTCTCCTCTATAATATAATCTTTATATCAATGCAAAAGAATCTCAAGTCTCTCTTTTACATTAATATATGCAATATTTATCCATAGAAATATTGCATATTGTTTGTATATCCACACTCGGGTTTCGTTTTTAAAACCCGAGTGTGGCATATAGTTTTAATAGTTATTACTCGATTTTTGACAAGGTTCTTATTCTTTCTTGAATACCATCATTGTAAATCTTCTCAAGACCGGCAATGTCTAGTTTATTAAGTTGATCAGTATACTTTTTCCACAAACCTTCAAATTCACTTGGTTTTGAAGAAATAATCTTAGGCAAGTTTGAGAAGGCATAATCCTTTAACTTCTGATCGGTAACTTGCTCATCTGTACCAACCGGTATAGATATTGTATAACATGGGAAGTAAACAGGATTCTCTGGCGGAATACCAAACAATAATCCTTGAGTCTTAACATTGTAGGCAGAAAGCACTTCCTTAGCAACTTCATCAAGCGAATCAAAATACTCACCTGGTTGCGAACCTGGAGAAGTAGCATTTCCATCACTATATGAACCTTCAAGCTTAGGACAGAATTGTAATAGAGATTCAGCCCAGTTAGCCAACTTCCATTCGTCTCTCTTGGAATTGTCTCTTTGTTCCTGCGTTCTATAGAACATTCCATTCTCATCCACCATATAGTCTTCGCCTTCAATACCCCACTGCAATATTTTCTGCCATTTTTCTTCCAAAAGGGTATCTAGTGCTTTCATTATCCTATCTGGGTCTTTACAACTAGTACTTATTGCATAACCACTGTTAACATTAATACTTGGATAAGTCAAATACCAATCCTGTATGTCTTTATCAAATGTTACAGGAACAGGAACATACTGTCTCTCATACATTTTCTGATCAATTATTGAGTTGTAACCCATTTGGAAATTCCATCTTTGATCATATAGACCCAATACTCTTCCGCTAGATATTTTGGAAATATAGGTATCAAAGTTATTTGTGAAACATTCTGGATCTACTACTCCAGCATTGTACATTTCGTTTAATTTCTTAAAATACCTCTTTGATATATCCAAATGAGCATAAATTTGAGCAACATTGTTATCAACAACAACACCACCGTCATTTGGATGTCCGCTCAACTGTGCTGGAGCATTTCTAAGAGGCCAATCTTTACTTGGATCAGTAAGAATTTCAAATCCGATTGTTTTCTGTCCATTTATTTCAGGATATTTCTTCATATACTGCTGAATAACATCGAACCACTCATCAAGAGTCTCAATCTTAGGATAACCAAATTCCTTAAGTACCGCAGCCTGAATCCAGAATGCAGGACCATAGGACTCGTTCTGATAGTAGGTTCCTGAAGTTACACCGTAATTAGGCATGACATATACGTGACCACTCGCAGGATCTTTGATTTGATTGTAAATCGGACCGTAATGTTTTTTAAGATTTGGGTATTTGTCAATGTAATCTTCTAGTGGAATCAATGCTTCTGCATCAATGTACTCCTGTAAACCGGATTGTTCGCCAGCAAGACCTAGTAAATCGGGATAATCTCCACCAGCTATCATAATACCAGCTTTTTCTTTGGCCTCACCAACAAGAAATTCAAACTCGAATTTAACACCCAGCTCTTTTTCAATAAGTTTGTAAATCTTGTGATCTTTTGATGGCTGAGTAGCAGCCATTGAGTTGTAAACTCTGATTGTAAGTGGACCAGAGTCTGCGCCACCTGACTTATCAGGATCTGTAGTTCCAGGGTCTTTCTTACAACTTGCCAAACTTAAACAAAAAGATAAACAAAGTAAAACCGAAATACCACGTGAAAACCACCTGTTTCTACTCATAACGTTCCCCCTTGTTTTTGATTATATGTAACACATAATACATATTTATTATAAGTTCTTTAATGCAGTCTTGTCAAGTGGCGTAAATTGACTAGGTATGTATATATCATGCGTTTGACATTTGAATAAAGAAAGAATCCTTATAAGTCTTTAAATAGGTTAGTTTTTTGCCGAATTCTACACACTCTTGCGGATCTTAAGCGATATGCAACCAAGATACATATTCTTCAAAATAGTATGAACATATAGGTAAGTGAGGAGCTTAAACCCTTGGAATAATTTGGTGCAATTATAAAATGTGTACCCAAACTAGATTACGCCTCTTAACAAAACTCCATATAGTATTAATTTCTAGTTTAACACTTCTAGTTTTTATCAAGTGCATATATAAACCAATTCCTACTTTTTATAGCACCAAGTTTCTCATATAAGCTTTTAGCCTCTGTACTATATCCAGTAATATATGCATATTTTATTCCTTCGGCATATAAGCGTTTAAAACATTCTCTTATCACCGCTTCTGCAAGCCCCTTTCTCCTATACTCATTATGTGTACAAATTTTTTCAATTTCAGCATAATTGTTCTTATAATCTGCAAAAGCTACGCAACTCGATACATGAAGTCCATTTCCGTTTATTACAGATAAATCTAACCTAGGATTAAAACACGGACTCTCTCTATTATACTCATATTTTAACAAATCAAACTGACTAACTTCATTATTATTTCTCCATGCATTATTATAGAGCAACGTCTTACCTTTTAAATCCTGATTTTCCAACATATCTACAATAGTGAATTCATTATCAAGAGAAATTTCTTCCATTACTTTTTCAGATAAAACATACTGCCTTGTAACAGCAACTAATTCTCTCTTCTGAAATCCTTCCTTTTCAAGTACCTGAATATAATTATCATGATATTCGTGCACCTCTGTAGTTAAAACACCTTCTCTATTACTCCAATTAGTCTTAACCCAATTGATCATTTCGGAAAATAAAAACTCGCAACCCCTTTTTGCAAAGATTGTAAAATCGCTTTCACCATTTTCTGAAATCACAAATCCAACCAATTCTTCAAAATCATTTAACCATAATTGAGCATTCTTTCTCATAAATCCAGGAAAGCACTTATGATCATTCCAACACCCATATTTCCAATCTCCCAATCGTCCTATAGTCCAGATAAACTGGTCCTTTTTGTCCGAATAATCATTAACTAAAAACTCCCACATTTTCTCGTAATCTTTTCCATTTCCACAAAATGGTCTACTATAAACTCTCATTGATTACCCTCCTGTTCAAATTAGATTTAGACTACTCTTTTACTATATAAACAATTTTATACAAATAATAACATGTACGAATTATTTATATTCTAGCTCTGATAAACCTTGCTTAATCAGCCACATAACACTTCTTCGAATTAAACTTTCATGATAGTTTAATTTATATACAGAAATTATTTCTGACAAAGATATCCCCTTTGTTCCCGCACTTTTTATCCTCAATAATATCTCAGGGCCTAATTTAAACTCAAGCAATTGATTTTCTATAGTATAATGAAATGGCAGCGGTCCTGTTCCCTCTAATAGACTTTCCCCGTCCCTTGTTATTTTGACAATAGCATCATCACTGATAAAATGCGTTGGATACTGGGAAAAAGCCTTACAATATATAGGCTGTAGGAACTTTAATCTGTCACTTAAATCCTCTTCCGGTGTGGAAGTTTTCAGCGAACACAATTCCTCCCACAGTTCTTCATATTTCTTAATGACATTTGTCCAGCCAAACTTTTCCCTTGCTGTTCTAACTGAATTTTCAGACATTTGCTTACGCAGTTGCGGGTTATCCAACAGCGTTTGAATTGCCTTTTCATAGTATTTCAAATGCACAACTACAGACTGGCTCAATAACAAATGGTGCAGACCTGTTCTATGTCCTAGCTCTGAAGGAAATAAAGCTGCGTGCTTAATATCTTCATCGCAATTCGTCCAATAAGTCGGAATCAGGAAACCTGTTACTCCATCTACAACACTATCTCTATAGCCATCCCAGTCAGATACAACCTGCGGCACCCCACAGGCCATTGCTTCAATAGGTGTAATCCCAAAGGTTTCCTGTACATTGTCAATTGGAGAAACAAAGACATCTGCAGAGGAAAACAACAAATAACGTTTCCCCACATCGTTATTGGGGATAACTTTTACTTTGTCGCTTATCCCTAGTTCAGCCATATATTTCTCTATTTCAGGAAGCATGGGCATGTTTTTTCTGTCATGTCCTGCTAAAACAAATAACAGTTTTTTATTTGTATTATTTTCTAACAGCCGCTTATACACCAACAAAATTGGTAGCAAATCAGCTTTATCATATGCAGATATTCTGCCTAACCATAGAATTACAAATGCATCTTCAGGTATTCCACATTCGCTGCGAGCAGCTGCTTTATTCATTGGAGCAAATTTTTCCGTATCAACTCCAAGTGGAATAATATCCAGCCTACCCTCATATTTAATATCACTTTTATACACTTCGTTCAAGGAATTGCTTATATTTTCAAGCATAGCCTGAACAGCATGCTTTACTGCTTTTGATGTACATATAAGTGAATCGTATCTTCTAAAGGGCATAAGCAACTTCATTAAATAAAAGCTCTCTATATAGTTTGGATAACTTGCTCCATGGATAGTATACGTAATAGGAATTTTTGAATCGGCAAACAATTCCCTCATATATACCAATGGCATGAACTCCATACTCACATTATGTAATACATCTATGTTTGCCTTCTTCTGATACTGTAGAAAATCAAGTTCAGAAAATATATTCAACTTTGTCTTAGCTTTTTTTTGACGGTTTAGATGATGGTACTTTCTCTCAATTGCACTTTTTTGAAATTGAAGTGGGTCACAAATGCACGTAACTTCATCTAACGTACTTTCACTTATCAATGCTTTAAACACATCATCAACAGCAATATCATACCCAAATACAGAATCAAGTGCAGGCATAACTCTAAATGCATTACCCATAATGCCTAAATTTTTACACAATTTCTGTGACATAGTTCCCTCCAATGTTTTGCTTTTTTATCTTTTTCACTTCATTTACTTCTCCCATATTAAGCTTAACTATTTTATCAGCAGTATAAAAATACTGATCATCATGTGTAATAGCAACAACACATTTATTTCTGCTTCGCAATTCCGGCAAAAGATACTCATAAAAATACTTTTTAAACTGTGGGTCCTGGTCTGCGGCCCATTCATCAAAGAGGAATATTTCCCGATCTTCAAGGTAGCTTACAAGCAGTGCTATCCGTTTGCGCTGTCCACTTGATAATTGTAAAGTGCTGAATTCTCCGTCTCTAACACCTAGCTTCTTATCAATTTGCAACATCTTTAAAAACTTGTTTGTCTCTTCGGATTTTTTTTCATAATCTATACCGTATAGCTTATTAAACAAATAATAGTCACTGAAAACTGCTGAATAGCACTCACCGAGATCTCTGCAACCCATCTCTTTATTTCTAATACTTATGCTACCGCTACTAGGCTTATAAAGTCCTGTGAGTAGTTTTGCCAGAGTAGTTTTTCCACTACCATTTCCTCCGGTAATAAATGTTACCTCTCCTGACTCAAATTTTAAATTGATAGGCCCTACGATAAAACTATTATCGTTATTACAATACTTATACTCAACATTATCCAACTTGATGTTAAAACCCTCGCTACCCAACGTATCTTGAATATGGTTGCTGTATCTATCCATTTTGTTAGCTACCTCGGTATCTTGTGGCAGCTTTTCTATCAACTCGTTAATTCTCTTCCAGCTTACATTGATTCTAAATATCGTAGGAATATTGTCTAATACAGAGTGTACTGGATTTGTCATATACAAAAACACAAAAATATATGCCCTTAATGAGTTATTGTGTATGTCATCGAAAACCATAGGAAATACAAAGGCAACAGTTCCTACAACAAATGTGAACAATAATTCTCCTATAACAAAAACATTAACAAATTTATTCGAGGCCACAATGCTCTTCTCCATATATTCATTACAGCATTTTTCCATGTCGTCTCTAAAATCCTTGCGTTTTTTGGATTTTAAGCTTAACTCCTTAAACCCCTGTACTAAGTCGTTAATAAATTGAAAAAAAACATTTTGTATATCTCTAGTCCTCTCCCAGAGTTTATTTGCTGATTTTCCAATGATGAAATATAAACCAGCTGCAATAAAAATGATTACTATTGACATCATCAACCCATAAACATTGATAGTACCTAGATAAACAAAACAACAAAGAAGTGTCGCAGCACCAGTCAAAATACCGATAATCACCTCCGGAAGCTGGCTTATTGTCTCTGTATCATTGTTTAACCCTGCATGAATTTTGCCACTTTCTATCTTTTCAAATTCGTAATACGGGATTCTTAAAGTCTTTTCAATAAGCTCAATTCTCTTTGAATAAATTATATTATTTACTAATGTTATCATCTCTTTCCTTATAAGTTTTTGCCCGAATACATATAAAACTATTCCAAGAAAGAAATAAATCAGTAGTCCGCTTTCAAATGCGTTTTTTCTGTTTAGTGCTTCATTAATTACGAAAATAATAAATGCATTTCCAAAACCACTTATAAAGCTTAACACAATAAGTGGAAAAAATTGCTTATCTCTTTCCTTCGGAAAAAAGTAAGTAAGCTGAAAATAAATTAAAAAAGTAACTGCTGTAATAAAGATAGAAATAACACATGGAATAAAACTATATGGAGCCCACACAGACACAAATTTCCAGTCCAAGCCGTTATAGAAAACCCTAGGTACTATGTACAAACAATATGCTAAAGCAATGATAAAACAGAAGGAAAAAAATATACTCATATAGTTTGCCGGCTTTAGTTCAATAGTTTTCCTTCTTCTTTTAAACATATCCAAAATAAATAAAAACAAAAAAACTATTGTCAGAATTGTCATCAAAGCACAAATACTTGATACGGTAAATCCGATATTATCTAATGATATCATCATATCCGAACCAGAAATTTTTATTTTTCTATCCATTATAATGTCCATAATTCCCTGGGCTATTTTACCTGTATACTCAGAGTTTAGGTTTGCAAGAACTACCACTCCCACCCTATCTTCCGGTCTTATTACAATATGCGATGAAAAATTGGGGTTAGAACCTGAATGTGTTATTTCCCCGGATCCTTTTTGAAGCACTTCCCAACCTGCAGCATATGAAGCCCCCCCACTTTCTGGACTAACAGTCCGGTCCGGTATATGAGATTTCCTTATTAAATCCAAAAATATATCCGGATAATTAGTAGAAAGCATCTGAATTTTCAGCCATCTTTCCATATCTTTTGAATTCATTATAAAATAACCTGCTGGTGTATTACCTTTATAAGTTGGTGCATAGTATTCATGTATTGATAAAAATCCAGCTTTATATCCAGTCGCCATATTCTCTTTTTGATATGCCTGGTGCCTATCTAATAAAGTCTCATTAAGCTCGAGTGGAAGCAGTATATTCTTGCTTAAAAAATTTTCATACGTATCTCCGGTTACATTTTGAATGATCAACCCTAATACATCGTAATTAATAGATGCATATAGAAAACTCTCGCCTGGGTAGTTTTCAAGTTCCTGTTCTTTCAATGTCCTTACGCAGTTTTCAAGAGCTTTGTAATCTGAATCTTCCTGAATATACCCTATTGTTTTAAAAGGTATTCCCGAAGTATGATACAAACATTGTCCAACAGTAACATCTACATATTTACCTTTATACTTTGTACTGAACCATGGAATGTATTTGCTTACTGGATCATTTAGATTAACCAGTCCCTTTTTCTCCAAATATAATATTCCTAGACCTGTAAAAGCTTTTGAAGTAGAACCGATTTCAAATAATGTGTTTTCGGTTACTGGCTCTTTTCTTGCAATATTTGCATATCCATAGCCTTTTTTGTATACTGTTTTCTCTCCATTTACAATAACAACTGATATTCCCGGTATCTTACCAGCCTTAATTGTTTTATTGATATGTTCTTCAATATTTTCAATCTTATTTTCAGTAAATAAGTTTTCCATTTCTTCAGCTGAGGAAACACCTGTACTTGTAACAAAGACGAGTATTGCTGCAAGAATCAATAATAAAGTACCTTTATAGTATTTTGTTCTTTTCATAATCTACCATCCTTTAGAAAAAGTGAATCGAGTTCATCTTGAGTCAAGTCTATAGTATCATAATCTGAGGGCGTAAAGCTTCTTTTTTCTTTTCTGGAACAGTGATCAATTACTCTAGATATAGTATTCATATAAAGTCTGATGAAGCTTTTCATACTTTCCGCTTTAAATTCACATTTACTATATATAAACGTAACTTTCAAACAACCTCCAATAATTATGACATTTATATCTATGATGCTTGTCAGATGATTTTCGGGTGCTGAATCATTGCTTATATGTGCATCTGTTAGGCTAAAGTATTCATTCTTTGATACCCCTGTTGTATCCCCCAAATAGTTAAATCTTATATGCCTTTGCTCCGTATCATCAATTTGTTCAGACATATACTTTAATACCCCATAACCTATACCTTTGTTAGGTACTCTTCGCAGTTGCTCCTTGATGGATTTAATGTTTTTCTCAAGTTCTTCTCCATACACTTCAACGGCAATGGGATATATGCTTGTAAACCAACCTACAGTCCTAGTAACATCCACCTTATCAAAAATTTCTTCCCGCCCGTGACCTTCAACTTCTATAACAATATTATTTTCATCTGTATATTTCTTTACTGCCAGTGAGAGGGCTACTATAAGCAAATCCCTTGTTTCGGTATTATATGCAATATTAGCTCTAGAAAGCAACAACCTGGTCTCCTCACTTGATAACTTTTCAGACAAAGTTACGCACTTTTCCAAAGGACTCTTTTCTTTGATATTATCTACTGGAAATAAAAATTCATATTTTCTTATATCACTCCAGTATTTTATTTCCTCTACGGTCAAACTTTTACTAAAACTCTTCAGAGCTTCATACCATTCCTTATATGAACTTGTCTTCTGGGGTAAATTGAACTCCTCATTGACTTCACTAGACTTTAAAAGACTATCAAAATCCTCTAGAATAATCCTCCAAGATACCGCATCAATCACAAGATGATGCGCTGTAAGCAATAATTTCTTACTTGCCCCTCCTAAGTCGAATAAGCACCCCTTAAATAGCAAACCGTTTTCAATGTTGAAACTAGATTTGACTTTATCAGCAATACTTATGATTCTTTCTTGTTGTTCACTACCTGAAAGGTGCGATAGATCATATAATTCCACAATGCTTGACGGTTGTATATCTTGTTCGCTATAGATAATCTCCTTTGTATCAGAATTAAAATTAAGCCTTAGAGAATCGTGATGCTTAACGATTTTATCCATTATTCTTCTAAGTACTGTAATATCCATGTTTTTCTTTAGTTCAAGCATCACTGACTGATTGTAATAATTCACATTTCTAAACTCTCTAGAGAAAAACCATGAAACTATAGGTGTAGCGTTCATGGTTCCGCTGCAAGGTTCGCTATTAGACTTACTGTAACCTCTATGATCTTCTACAAATAAAAACATTTGCTTCAGTATAGGATTAGCGAGTATATCCTTTGTTTTAATTTTAAATCCGTTATTGTTTAATCCTGATACAATTTGAATTGCTTTTATTGAGTCCCCCCCGAGATGATAAAAATTATCATCTTTCCTAACTTCCTTCACTTCAAGAATTTCACCTATTAACTTATAAAAGATTTTTTCAATCTCGCTTGCATAACTATTATTTGTAGCATAGTTAATGCTACTAATATCAGGTTGAGGCAACAACTCTATATTTACCTTACCGTTTGCAGTCAGAGGAATTTTATCTACAGGAATCATATATTGTGGAATCATATATCCTGGCAGACCACTCATGAGAAATATCCTTAAGTCTTTCTCAGAGATTTTTTGACTTTCGACAATATAAGCACATAGAGTTTTATTTTTCTGCTTATCCTCGCGTACTAACACAACAACAGCTTTTACGTACTGGTATTGCAAAATGGCTTGTTCTATTTCACCGAGTTCTATTCTATATCCTCTTATTTTTATTTGTCGGTCTGCTCTTCCGACATACTCTATAATATTCCCTTCAATAAACCTTCCTAAATCTCCAGTCCGATACATACGCCTTCCAGGTAAAAAAGGATTACTTATAAACCTTTCTTTTGTTAGTTCAGGCATATTTAAATATCCTCTAGAGACACCATCACCAGATATATATATTTCTCCTGTTACACCTGGCGGTACAGGCTCAAGTCTATTATCAAGCACATATATCTGAGTATTATCTGCAGGCTTTCCTATAGGCACCGAAGTTGCATTATCTACCTCTGGGTCGTATCTGTGTATCATACATCCAACAACTGTTTCAGTAGGACCATACTCGTTATATATCTCTATATCTCCTTTAAAACTTTCAAATATGTCTTTTGCAGTCTTGACTTTTAAATCCTCTCCCCCTACAATAAACCTCTTAACCGACTTTTCTGTGTTATCAAGATCTTTTAATAGAAACAAGTGTGAAGGTGTCAGCTTAATAACAGTTGATCTATTCTCTCTCATTATACGATATAAAACATACTCATCTTCATCATTTCTGTAAACCTCAATTCTTCCCCCACTGATTATTGGAGTAAAAATCGAGGTAATAGTAAGGTCGAAAGCTAAGGAAGAATACAGTGGAAATACTTCATCTTCATTTCTTGTATATGCCTGCTTAGCCCACCATATATAGTTTACAAGTCCACAATGTTCTATCATTGTACCCTTCGGCTTTCCAGTAGAACCTGAAGTATAAATTACATATGCTAAGTCATTAGGTTTGTTCTTTAAGGTTAAGTTAGAGGTCTGCCTAGTATATATGTCCGAAAGTTCTAAATCTACAATAAGCCCATTATAATTAAGATTATTTCCTAACTCGCAATTGGTAAGCACAATTGGTACCTTACAATCATCGAGCATATACTTGATTCTATCAGCAGGATACTCCGGATCAATAGGCAGAAATGCAGCCCCTGACTTTAATATACCTAGAAGGCCTATAACCGTTTCTAACGAGTGCTTTGTTATAAGACCTATTATAGTCTCCTGCTTTGCACCTTTTTCAATTAGAAACCTTGCAAGTTGATTTGACTTTTCATTTAATTCGGTATATGACAATTTTTTATTATTATAGCAAATAGCTGTTTTGTTAGGAGTCTTTTTTACCTGCTCTTCAAAAAGACAATAAATTGTTGAATTATTCGGATAATGTTTTTCTGAACTATTGTATTTATATATCAACTGTTCTTTTTGTTTTTTATTCATAACATCTAATTCATATACAGTTATACAAGGATTAACCACAATCTGAGCAATCAGATGGACTAACTGCTTAAACATTAGTTCAATCTGATTTTGATTGTAATCATTTACCTTATAATCAAAATCAAGTTTTACTTTCTCAGTATTTGACCATTCCTTAACAACTATCTGAAGGGAATGAATTTGGTTCCCATTATAAAATTCAGTATTCTCTAATATTAAACCGTTAAGCTCATTAGTAAGCCTTGTATTATAATAGTTTACACAAGTATTAAAGAGATTGTCATAACCGTTTTTCTTTAATTCCAAGTCCTTGACCAAGATGTCATAAGGATATTTCTGGTTGAAATAGCAGCTCCTAAATTGAGCTGCTATTTTTTTTAGCATCTCATCCACCGATTCCTTCGGGTTTACTTGAAATCTAAAGGGCATAGTGCTAGTAAACATACCAAACATGTTTTTCTCTTTATTCCCTGACCGGTTTAGAACTGGAGTACCTATAACAATATCATCCTGCATGGTAGTTTTATGTAAATATATTATGAATAAAGCCACAAAAAGAGTATTCAACGAAATCTTAGAAGTTGAACAAAATTCCTTTATAGATTTTGAAATTGTTTCGTCAAGCTCATAGGTCTTCCTTTCACCCTTTATACAATCGGAACTTCGGTTTAAAAACAACTCAGAAAGGTCTTTAAATTTCTCCTTCCAAAATGACTTATTATTTATAAACCGTTCCGATTCCAAATATTTTCGCTCACTTTCAATATATTGGATATACGAGTGTTCCGGGTTTTCATTTACTTCTTCACCCATTATCAGCTTCATGTATATGTCACCAATTTGCTGCGTCATTATATTTATTGACCAGCCATCGGAAATAATATGATGAAACTTAACAAAATAACCTGTATCATTTTCGGCAATTTTGAACATCGCAAAATAGAAAAGTGCTTCATTTTCTAGTTTAAATGGAGTCTTTGCTTCAACATCCACCCATTTTTTAAATTCTTCTTCCGGTTCAATACTTTTGGAGAAATCAACAAAATCTATTTTTACTTCTTTATAGTCAACCAGGTATTGTCCAGATTCACCTTCTTTCTCAGTAATCCTGAGTCTTAAACCTTCATTCTTTTTAATAAAAATATTAATTGTTTTCTCCAGCAGTTCAAAATCAACTATCCCTTTTATACGTATTGGCCCTCCGATATTATAGAGTGGAGTTCCCGGATATATTTTCTCTATATACCAGATTCTTTTCTGAGGATGCGTTAGAGGTAATAAATTATGTATGTTTTTCTCTTTTGAAATAGTCATATTCTCCACCATATTTCTTTTATTAACATTCTGAAAATTCAATAAAATAATTCTCTTTTGTTTAAATTAACAATTTAGACTTTTAGAGTAAGAATTACTTTTTTTACAATACTATCTTTAGATATATTATTTATTTCCTTTAAATCCTCATGCGTCCCATAACCCTTCGGGAAATGATCCCTGATGCCAAGTTTGTCAAAAATAACATTATTTACTTTTGCTTCAAAAAGTACTTCCGCAATAGCGCTTCCAAGTCCCCCAATTATACTGTGCTCTTCGATAGCTATAATTGTCCCTGTCTCATTTGCCGCTTTACAAATTAATTCCTTATCAATAGGTTTTATTGTAGGCATACTAATAACTCTTGGTGATATACCCTTACCCCTTAAATCGCTTGCAGCTTGAAGCACATCAAAAACAATAGGTCCCGTTGCAACTAAAGTAATATCTGTACCTTCTTCTAGCAATACTCCCTTACCGATTTCGAAGGAGTAATTCGAACTATATATTTCCGGCTCTTGTGTAGAACCTAAACGTATATATACCGGTCCTTGTATTTGTTTGGCAGCAAAAAAAGCTCCCTTTGCCTCTAATGGACTTGCTGGACAAATAATATTCATACCCGGCAGTACCCTCATAATTGCTATATCTTCAATCGCATGGTGTGATGGCCCTAAAGTACTGAAATTCATGCCCCCAAATGCACCAATAATTTTAACATTCTGTTTTTGTAAACATACATCATTTCGAATCTGCTCGTACGCTCTCATTGTAATAAAAGCAGATATGGCAAAAGCAAAAGGTATTTTTCCACAACTGGCCATTCCAGCAGCATATGAAATCATATTTGCTTCCGAAATACCAAAATTTATGAATCTCCCAGGAAATAATTCCTCAAACACATCAAAATTCACAAAACCGTTATCTGCTGTCAAAACCAGTACGTCAGGATCACACCTTATTAA
>JAEZUI010000053.1 GCA_023421115.1 Bacillota bacterium
GTATTTTTCCATTTATATTATCTCCTGCATATTATTTTGCTTGAATTTCTATTTTGAATAGCATTCTAGGCAATAAAAAATGCAGGCCTAAATCCACAATGTGGCTTTTGGTCTGCATACATACAATATGGAAACATTCATAATAAAGACATAGTTAAATAAAGGTATAGTTAAATAACCTATATCCTCACCGTAACTAATGAATGCTCAATATCGTATAAATAGGCACAACAAAAAAGCCTATCATCGGGGATAGATTCTGCTTTTTTTATTGCCAGCTTATCTTAAACGCATTGAGGCTGTCATAGTTTCGGTTCCTCCTACATCTTTATGTACATTGATCTATAGAATAACACAACAAGATGATATGTTCAATACAAAAATTGTGGAATGAGTCTCATACTTCCATTTCAATGCCAGATTTAAAGGATATAACAAATTTATCTTCATAGACTGTAACGCTCTGGATTATCTTCCTCACTAGTTTATCGTCATATTCTAAGGTGCGGAATTTGTTCTTGCGGATAAATTCAATCAACTCATCGATTCGCTCGTTCTCACCACTGAGGGAGGCATCCTCTACCAAAAGGGTCTGTCGCTTATCTCGCAGTCCATCAATCTCATCTGCCAGATGTTCATAGTCTTGACCTTTATTGGCTAGTTTGATTAGTTCTTTTTGTTTTTCATCTAGTAGGGTATTTATCTCTGAAATTTGATACTCTGTGGTTTCGCCAATCACAGCATGAATGTTTTCTTCCAGGTTTTTTATCATATTGTTGCCACCAGCAAGTAGCCTATTAATCGCAGTCATTACAGCACCATAGAGTTCTTCTTCTTTTACAGTTCGGTTCTTACAGACCTCAGGCCCTTGCTCGATTCTAGTCACGCATCGCCAGACAAACTCTTTTCTTCCGTGAATATTCCAATATGTTCTCCTATAAATATCGCCACAATTTCCACAGAAGGTGATGGCACTTAAAGCGTACTTGCTACTATAAATTCGTTTGTTCTTGCCTGCTCCTGTGTAGATGTTACTTCTTCGATGAATTTCTTCCTGAACTTGCAGGAATAATTCTTTGGGAATAATCGCTTCATGGCTATTTTCAACATAATACTGGGGAAGATGACCTTCGTTCTTCACTCGTTTCTTGGTCAGAAAATCTACTGTGACAGTCTTTTGCAGAAGGGCATCTCCGATGTATTTTTCGTTTTGAAGGATCTTCTTAACTGATTCTGGTCGCCATCTTGATTTTCCTGCTGCTGTTAATATACCAGCCTTTTCAAGACCTCGACCAATGCCTACTAGACTCTGACCTTCAAGGTATTCACGGTAGATGCGTTTGATAATCTCAGCTTCTTTGGGAGCAATGATTAAATTTCCATCTTCATCTTTGGTGTAGCCCATAAATCGCTTATTTTGCCAACCATCTTATCAACTCACTTAGTCATCAGCAATATTTGCTTATGACTTTTCAAATTCACCAATCTTGGATAACTTCCCTCAAAGCAAAAATCCGTGATTATCCTTCCGGCTTAGAACCAGACATCAAATCACGGAAAGCCTTTATTTACTTATCTTATTACACCCTTATTTCTCAACCCTCGATATCAATACGACCGTCTCAACGTGGCTCGTCTGGACTTTTTAAATTACAACAATTGCACATTTTCAACCTATCGGTTCGGTAGATACAATCCACACTTTCTGCCTCTTCGGTAGATGCAGTCGACCGAATTTGCTTGTTTGGTAGATACAGTCAACGATAAATCCTTATTTTTAAGGCTTTCAGCCTTTTGAGTCAGTCAGAGAAAATGCTTCCACAGCACTTTTGACACCATCGGTAAACGAGAACATATTCACTCAAAATTTCTAATGTCCAAAGCCCTCTACTTTCCATCCCGTCTGAGGAGTCTCATAAACCATACGACAATCCCAAAACTGTTCTCCGCTTCCGACGGTCAACTCCTTTTTGTATTGAAGATTCACTGTCACTCTAAAGATTTTAGTGTTTTTATCGGGTTCGTCAATCAGTTCGGCATTCAATAGTTTTGCGGATTTTAGATTATCAAGACTTGAATTTGCTCCAATATCACTATCGGTTAACGGTAACCCAATCCCCTCGTTAAATAATTCCTCATTCAGAATGTTTGATGTTAAATTCCCAAGTAGAGCTTTTTTCGAAATACAGTATCTCGCTAACTTTGCATCTTTATTATCCAGTGCTATGAAATATTCCTGAATAACCTGTTCCGGCTCTAATTTGTAGAGTCTTTCTTCGATATTATCCGCTCTGATTATACCATTAAGCCATCCGTAAATTGTTTTGCCGGTCACTTTTTCAAAACTATTCCCTCTTAGACTACAAGCGTTAAAAACACTATGACGACCAGCGCTAATAAACGCGCCAATTATTTTGTCTTCTTTTTTTACAACAATGCCCCTAGAGTCCTGTATTGGATAAAATTCCTGCGGCATACTCTCATGAATCCTATATATTTTAACGTCAATATCTGTTGTATTGACGTATCCGCTCATATCCAAACCTATATCCTTTGATAACTCATTATTATACGCAAAATAATACGCATTTGGATTAAAACCAGTTAAGACATTGATGTTGTTAAGTTTGTTGTTCATAGCGCTAATTTGATAATCCAGTGTCCATCCATACGTCTGAAACAGAGCCACCACATCGGTGTCATCTATATAGACTTCGATGTTACTGTTCTCGAGAAACGAATCAATATAACGTGCAAAATCTGTCCCTGCTTCATAAAGGCCACCGTCTTTTTCAATATAAGCTTTATTATACAGCGTGTCATAATAAAGTTTGCAGCTATATCCAGCAATATTATTTAACAACTTTATTGTATATTGATTGGTATAATTGTTGTTCAAGTCATCCTCCTGCACAGGTGCCAGGCTGGTTCTGAGCGTTGAATCGATGTATGCAACTATTGGGGAATGGGTTGTTTCAAACTGGTTTGCCGACTTAAAGCCCATCATGTCGGATAGAAAATCAATCCTTACCGTATCATACTCGGTATGATACGCCGCATATGTTGTGCCCGAAGGACTGGATGCTGTTTCAATAATAGAAAGCATCGTTTTATAATCGTTATGGCCTATTGTGTAATATCTCCACTGTTCATTCATGCGAACCATCGCAAGAAGGGATTCCGATTCGTAAAACCGTAGTTCCTGATCTTCATTCCATTCTATTTGTATAGTAGCTGAAAGTTCGAGCGGTGAGTCCATTTTCTTTTCAGTCCATCTAACACTATCCAAATACTCCGCTATAGCCCTTGCTGATACATTAAAACCTTCGTTCTTTCCCGGCGCACGGGAAACTACTAGTTCATTTCTTTGATATGATATATTTGCAAGATTTTTAATGTTAAGCATCGATAAATCTTGTTTAATGCCAGCAGGATTTGATAGCAGTGCTATACAAACGCCTATTAAAATAATAACCGAAACAAGCGCCACCCAAAACTTTGGCTTTTTATAATTTAACACGTTTTTAATCCTCCCTCTTACATTTCCCTCGCCAAAAGCAAGGGGGCTTCCATTTAAAATATGCCTTTCAGTAGCAAGGGACAATAATGAATTGGCATAAGGTTTTTTAATATCCTCGTTCATTTCTTTAAGCACTCTTTCATCACAGGAAAGCTCCATATCCGTATTCATTAGCATGAACGCGATCCACACAAGAGGATTAAACCAATGTATGGACAGTACCAAGAAAGCTAATATCTTAATGATATGGTCTTTTCGGTGGATATGGGTCTGTTCATGTAGCAAAATATAGCTTCTTTCGGTGGCATTAAGTCCAACCGGTAAATATATCTTGGGTTTTATTAATCCAAGAACAAATGGCGTTTTCAAATTCTTAGCTTCGAAGATATTCTGTTCTATTAATTGTGCGCTTTTAAGCTGTCTTTTTAAGATTAAAATAGATACAAGGCTATAAACAAGCAATGCTATTATACCTAAAACCCAGATGTATGCTCCTATTTCCACGTATATCTGAAGTGGATTTGCACTTGCTCCAGCAGTCGGTGCGGGAAGTGATTGACTTACAAATGAATCAACTACTTCTATCCCACTATTAATCTTCGGACTTTGCTGATAGATGATATCATGGGGAATCGGAACAGCATTTGTATTCCGTGGCATAAGACTAAACATGCTTTCAAAGGAAAATGGAATTATAAGACGAAAAGCAACCACACCCCATAAGGCATATGAGATGATTTTTGGAGCTTTTTTAAGTAGTAGCCTGATTAGTATTACAAAAAGGATTACGTAACTTGCCGTAAGGCTCATATTTAAAACAGTAAGAAATAGTTCACTCATTGCTACACCTCCTTGTGCTCGTCAATCAATCTTTTCAACTCTTCAGCTTGATGATTACTTAATTTCTTTCCACTGATAAAAGAAGTTAGAAATTTCGGCAGTGACCCTCCAAAGGTATCCTCAACAAAACGTATACTTTGATTTGCGTAATATTCATCCTTTGAAATTTGAGATGAAACTACAGCATTTTCATTTTGAAAAATACCCTTTTCACATAACTTTTTTAGTACTGTATATGTTGTGGACTTTTTCCAGTTCATTTCTTTTTCACTTAGCTTCACAAGATCGCCGGAACCGATTGGCTCGTTTTGCCAGATTAATTCTGCAAACTTTTCTTCAGTTTCTGCGAGTTTATAATACTTCATGATAAACCTCCTTGGTCTATTCAGCATCGACTTTATATCATAAGTCTATACTGAATAAACCAAATTGTCAATGATGATTTCTTTAAAAAAATGTAACAAGATTTAATATTATAAAAACCGCCAACCAAGAGAGCCTATCTCCAGATTGACGGTCTGATTCCAAGTAATGTTTTATACTTCAACTTTAATTCAGGATTTAAACCTCCACCCACATTGCTTTCAAATAATGTCTGTTTTTCTATAGTTATTTTATTTTATAATTCCTTTATTATAAAATGACTTAGCATCATTTTGAGAGCTATATCTGAAAAATCACCTTCTGCATCAGTATTTTTCGCTGAAAAAGGGGGCTAAAATCATGCATTTTTAACCCCCTTTTTTGCTCATTTCTTACCTCTAAACCACTACATGTAGTGGTCAAACTCTATATTTCGTCTTTTGAACCACTACGCTGCATCAGAATCACGCACTCAACGTGGCTCGACCAAGGAAACATATCCACCGGCTGAACCTCAATAACTTCAAATCCCCTCTCAGCCAAAAAAGCCAAATCCCTTGCGAGTGTCGCCGGATTACAGGATACATATACAATCCTTTCGGGTGACATGCTGACGAGAGTATCAAGCAACACCTCATCACAACCCTTACGTGGAGGATCAACCACCACCACATCAGCCCTTACACCTTTCTGGTACATATCGGGAATAATTCTCTCCGCCTCACCGACAAGAAACTCAACATTATCTACACCGTTTAATTTAGCATTTTCCTTCGCATCCCGTATGGCTTCCTCAACAACTTCTACTCCATAAACCTTTTTTGCCTTCTCGGACAAAAACAGCGAAATGGTACCAATACCACAGTACAAATCAAACACCGTCTCTTCACCCGTCAAACCCGCATACTCCAGCGCCTTATTATAAAGCACCTCGGTTTGTACAGGATTTACTTGAAAAAAGGATAATGGCGATATCTTGAATTTAAACTTTCCTATATAATCGGTAATTGTCTCTTCACCAAATACAACTATATTCCTAGGTCCTAAAATAATGTTGGTATTTGCAGTATTAACATTCAGTACAATACTTTTTATTTCAGGTATCTCTACTGTAAGCTGCTTAACAAGCTTGTCCTGCTGAGGTAGGCTTTTACCGTTCAGTACAAGCACAACCATTAGTTCCCCGGTGTTAAAACCCATCCGGGTCATAACATGACGTACAAGCCCTTTTCCTGTCACTTCATCGTATACGCTGATTTTATTATCTTCCAAAAATCTCTTTACAATGAGTTTGGCTTTATCGCTTACACTGTGTTGAATCATGCACTGTGGACATTCAACAATATCATGAGACTTTTTAGCATAGAATCCCATTACAAGTTGGTCCTTCAGTCTTCCCACGGGGTATTGGGCCTTATTCCTGTAATTATAAGGTTTTTCCATACCTATTGTATCATGAACCACTACATCCTTTAGTTTGCCAATTCTTCTTATATTCTCAGTCACCAGATCCGTCTTAAACTTTAACGCTGCCTGAGCACTCATATGTTGAAGACTACATCCGCCGCATCTGTTGAACACTTTACATACCGGCTCAACCCTGTCTGGTGAAGCCTTAATAACGTTCATAAGTTTACCTACGGCATAGTTCTTATTGATCTTAATAATCTTAATCTCAACTTCTTCCCCTTTGATTGGGCCATCAACAAAAACCGTAAAATTGTCAATTCTACCGACTCCCTGACCTTCATGCGTCATTCCGCCAATCTCTATTTTATAAACTTCATTCTTTTTTACCGGAACCAACTTATTACCGCCTCTCATTTAAATGTAAATAAAAACTACGGGACATCGAGTCCCTTCGTTTTTGCCTCTTTCACTTCGTTCGAAAGATGCGTAATCAAAGCTTTTTTGAATTATAAAACACCTAGAAATTCTTATTCGGTTTTATTATATAAGTCTTAAAAAGAAAAAACCATATTTTAAACAAAAAAATAGTCCCCTTAAGGGACAAAGAATAGAATCAGTTTGCCTTACTGTTAATTATTGCTAACTTTATCAATATCTAAACATTTTATTTTCGTTTTTATAATAAATTCTTCAAATTACACGGGCATCTTCAGTTCTATGCTTAATGCAATTATCAAAAAACTTTGTGGCAAAATTCGGGTTACTCCAAAAATGTATTTGTTGATATGCCGCCAGCATATTATTTACACTATATCCACCTTTCCAAATTACTGATTCCATATCGCTGCATTTCTTTTGAACCATAAAGCAATGTAAAGTATCTTTTGATAACATATGTATATTCGAACGGTGAAGCTCATGACCCCTTATTCTACAACCCTTATTCGCTAAAACATTATCCTTGATAACTTCAATATCAACATATCCTGACTTATTAGCTTCGTCAGCTATATTACAATAGCCATTAAGTACACCTGCCATTTTATAATTTTCTTTCTTTAAATTTTCTACATATTCGCAAAGATACATTAAACTATCTCCTTCAGCATATGTAGGGATTCCCTCGGATATTTTGCGTTTGATATCATTTAAAAGAGTTTTGTTTTCCTGAAGCTCTTTTAAATAGAAATCGAGGCATCCTCCTCCAAAATACAAACCATCAACATCCCTTGGAAGCAATTCATCCACTAATGGACTGAAATAGTTTATTTCAGCCCCCATAATTTCTAACAAATCAATATTATCCTTATAATAATAGTTAAAAGCTTTATCCTTTGCGACTGCAATTTTTGCTGTATTTTTAGACTTGATCTCAAACAAAAATTTTGTAGCGTTTAAATATGAAACTTTAGGACGGTTTGACATCTTTATTATAAGGTCTACATCTATAGTTTTGATTACCTGCTCAACAAGCAAACGAATTTTCCTCTTTAAATCTTTTATATCCTCTTGTGGTACAAGACCTAAATGGCTGCACGGCAAATCCTTCATTTTAGGTAGATAACCGAAAACTTTCAAACCCGTACCACTTTCAATAGCAGTTTTTAAAGAGTCGTAATGGGCTTCATTTTCTACTTTATTTAAAATAACACCAATTGTTTCAAGATTTTTATCGTAATCGGTATATCCGTTTATCATAGGAACAATACTTAGAGATAGGCCTTCTGCATTGACAACAAGTATGACCGGAGCTTTTACTATTTTAGATACATGCGCTGTACTTCCGACAATCGTATTTTCCCCAACACCATCATATAATCCATTTGCACCTTCAATCACAGATATATCAGCATTTACAGCATTTTTTTCAAAGAGATGCACAACGGTATCAATATCCAACATCCAACTGTCAAGGTTACGCGAATCTTTCTCTGTAATAAAAGAGTGGAGCATCGTAGTAATATAATCAGGCCCAACCTTAAAAGGCTGAACGTCAAGCCCCATCACATAGAGAGTCGCTAAAATCCCCATTGTAACAGTAGTCTTTCCGCAACCGCTGTTGGTACCTGCAATTGTTACCTTCCTAATAGTCATAAGTTTTTCCTCTTAGTTTATTACATTTTTCCTTCTTCACTTATAAATCGCTTCCACCTATAATAGAATCGATGCATTTATAAAATAAGCAATCTAATTTTTTCCGTGCGTTACCTATCAAACAAAAAAATCAGATAGGCTAATTGCATTGTTTCAGAAATCACTTTATTACTGTTACTTTTATGATAATGTTTACTATGGTAAAAACTCAATTATACTACTTCTTTTTAATTATACTAATTTGTTTTGAATTTTTAAATAGGACTAAGAACTTTTTATTAAGTTTTTTCATTTTTTTCTAAAAATCCGATCTATTTGCATAAGAAAAAACTAATTTTACTATGATGAACGCGATAAAGCTTTTACATCGCACTCCAATTTGCTCGTTTTATTATCCAATGGTACAAAATACTGTAAAGTCGTTATTAAGATAACCTCTCACAACCTCAATACTCTCTATCTGAGAATACTGAGCAGCCAACATTGCAGCCACTTCTTCATGATTATAGTAATAATACGTATCCTCTTTGTCTGGTGAATTTTGGTCAAGTAAATTAAAAACCACCATTTCTTTTGACAATTCAACAAAACATCCAAAAGCTTTAGCAAGGAACTCCATATTGTTACCCATGTTTAAATTGAAAATCCCTGAAGTGTATATAACATCAAAACTCTTCACTTCAAAGGTATGCTGTTTAAATATATCCATACAGTAAAATTTGCCAGGCAAGTTCTTACTTTTCGCATTTTCAATCATGTCTTCTAGAATATCAACACCGGTATATTCTACATTTATAGCCTTATTTTCTATGTACTCAAGGAGATTTCCCAAGCCGCATCCTACATCAAGTATTTTCTTGTTTTGCATATCAACTTTTGAGGTCAGCATCTCAAACCTCATATATTGTGCTTCTCTGCTCTCCCATCCAAGGACTTTGAAATCGGGCAAACCCTTTCCCATTTTGGGCTTATAATAGGCTTCAATATGCTTTTTTTTGTCCACTTTTGCTTTTGCTTCACACTTACATTCCATATATATCTCTCCGATAACTATAAACTACTTTCTATTATACCCTAACCCACCCCTTAAAAACCAACTTTTATTTTTTTACTTTTCAACCCGGATTATATACGATTCAAGTTTCTTATTGTCAAAGGCAAGATTCACATTGTATTCCAGTATATATACATATCTGTCCCAGCTTTTTATCCTATAGTGAGTTGATCCCATCCACTCACCCGGAATTTCAAGCGGTTCAAGTGTCCAATCGTCAAGAGCTTCATTCTCATTCCAAGGAAATCCTTTATTTAAAAATAACCTCCCAAGTATTTCCGGAGCTGTAATATAGGCCATTTGTGTCATATACTTCAAAGTCCAGCCACTTTCTATCACTAGGTACTATATCAAGCACTTTTCCCGGAGGATTAAAAAAGTAATTGGAGGCCGAAATCTATCCATATATCTCTAAACTCAAAAATATCCTGTGTTGTAATGCTCTCGCTCTTTCTCCTTACAACAGAACGGATTCTTGCAATGAGAACCCTTGTGTTGAAGGGCTTTGTGACATAATCATCTGCTCCTAATTCAAGGCCTAATACCATATCGGCACTGTCATCTTTCGCAGTGAGCATTATAACAGGCACATTGCTCTTCTCTCTAAGCTTCCTCAAAACCGTAATTCCATCCATTCCCGGAAGCATAATATCAAGCAGCATAATATCAAGCAGCACAATATCTATCTTTTCTCTTCGAATTACTTCAAGCGCTTCAAGACCATCGAAAGCTGCCAACGTATTAAAACCCTCTTTGGCAAGACTTGCAGAAAGTCCCCTCACAAGAGGTTTTTCATCATCAACTATAAGGACCTTCAATTTCTCCACCTTCTCTATGCTAAATAATAAAAGCTTCTGAGCATCTAGCCCCTCACTTTTACCTCTTTCACTCCGTTCGAAAGAGGTAATAAAAAGAGACAATAGTATTAGCTACTGTCTCCTTTAAATATTCAAGTATTATCTATGCCTTATTGCCGCAATCAGGGCAAAACTTAGTACCTGGATTTAACTTTGTTCCACAATTGCTACAGGAATTATCCTGTGAAGCACCACATTCAGGACAGAATTTCGTACCCTGATTAATTTCATTATTGCACTTAACACAAGTCGCTTTTTGAGGCACCATACTCTGACCGCAATTAGGACAGAATTTAATACCCTGCTGAACAGGAGTATTACACTTAGGACATGGAGCAGTCGGTAGATTCTGAACGGGTTGCTGCCCTTGTGGATTTTGGCTGAACACTTGCCCCATCATGTTTCCAATTGCAGCTCCAGCACCCATACCTGCGCCCATTCCCGCAAATCCTCCACCTTCGTTTTCAGCTGCGGAATTCATGGCATCTAATGCACGTATCTTTGTGTAGCGGTCCATTCCGCCCATAAGCCCGATGCTAGCTCCTTTGTTGAAAGCTTCCATAAGATCTTCAGGCAATGAAATATCTTCAACCATCAGATCAACTATTTCAAGTCCGAACTGATCAAACTTTTCCTTTATGTTTTCCTTAACCTTACCGCTGAACTCAATTAGCTGACCTTGAATATCAATTAATGAAATCTTTGACTCTGCAATTGTATCCTTCATATATTGGACAATATATGACCTAAATGTATCTTCAAGTTCGTTTGTTTTGTATACTGCCTTCGTCCCAAACTGCTCTCGCATAAACTTTGCAGGATCGACTACTCTGTATGAAAACTTCCCTCTTGCACTTAATTTCGCCTGTCCAAACTGTGGATCCATAATCAAAACCGGTGTCTGTGTACCCCATTTTTGGTCTAAGAACTGCTTTGTATTTACAAAATACACTTCCGCTTTAAAAGGAGAATTAAAACCGTACTTCCATGACTTTAACTTTGTAAGAACAGGCATATTCTCTGTATTCAGTTCATATAGTCCGGGATAAAAAACATCTGCGAGAACACCCTCATTTACAAACACTGCAGCTTGAGATTCTCTTACTGTTAACATTGCACCCATTTTAATTTCCTTATTTGCAACAGGAAATCTGTACACTATCGTATCTGAGGTTGAATCCGTCCACTCTATTACCTCAATCAACTGTCCTTTGATAAAATCCATTAAACCCATGTAAACCACTCCTTTTTTTGAATATTCCAAGCAATTAGTGCCTCATAACAAATTTTTTGTAAGAAGCAATGCAAGTCACAGACAGATGCAAAGCATTTTCAACGTATTAATACTTGTGCAAAAAACACTAAAACATCTTTTAGAAATCACGTCATTGTGTATAATGCGTACAACAATAAACCTTAAAATAGTTTATTGAAGACTCTGTATACAGATTGTAAATCCATAAATAAATCCTAAGCCTTATAATAGTTATCAAATTAACTAAATCATATATTATAGATTAACATATTTTTATATATTTTTAAACACCTTTCTTAGATAATAAATTAATGCAAGATCATACATCTATTTCAAAAAATGACCTATACAATATTTATGTAACAATGTAAATCAATTTTTTGAAATGACAATTGCAAAGTTTTTGGGAACGACTTAACTAACTTTGTCAATAATTATAATATGCAAAGAAGGCGTTTTAAAAAACATTGCTCTATATTTTATACAAGCACATTTTGATAGAAATCATCTAAACACTTTTATTTTTTTTTACACAGTGGTATAATATTTTCGAATGTTAAAAGTGGAAAAGGCGGTAAATATGCGAAAAACAAGTAAAACAAAGCGTGATAAGTGTTTATCAATTATATTGGTACCTCATTCTACAAATGAAGTAAAGACTATTAAAATTACATCTGTACAATATAAACTTTACATTTTATCCTCAATAGCTCTGACTTTTACAATATGTCTCGGACTATATTTTGCATCTATAATACATACTAACAATAACCTTAAAAGTGCTCTAGATGAGGCAAACAACAAAAATAAAGAGCAAGCAACGCTCCTAGCTCAAAATGCTGAACAAATTTCTACCCTGCTTGAACGAGAAGAGCAATATGCTAAAAACATATCGGATTTCAGTGACAAGTATAAGCAGATGACTGAGAATTTCGTGGATGAAAGTATGGAAAGCTTCACAGCAAGTAGGGGTTCTGGCGGGCGTACCTTTATAGAAAATGCAAGTGAACTAAGAAACATTTTGGATCACCTTCAAAAAATCAACACTTCAGAGGATATCGGTGTTGTTAATAAATTGTCTGATTCGGAAAAAAAGCTGCAAACCTACATAGAATCCTTTCCAACTCTTTGGCCGGCAAACGGAAGAATCTCTTCACCCTTTGGATACAGATCTGACCCGTTTAATTCATCAGAAAAAAGGCACCAAGGAATAGACATAGCAGCACCGGAAGAGGATAACATAAAGGCTTCTGCAAACGGAAAAGTTATATTATCAGCTTACAACGGAAATTATGGAAATTGTATTATTATAAACCACAACAATGGTATTACCACTTTATATGCCCATGCTTCTTCACTTATTGCTAAAGAAGGACAGACGGTAAAAAAGGGTGATGTTATAGCAAAAGTTGGCAGCACTGGAAGGAGCACTGGACCACACCTTCACTTTGAGGTGCGTATAAACGGAACACCCGAAGATCCTATAAAATATCTTGACAAGAAATAGAACTTTTGTAAAAAGTATATTACTATGAGGAGGATAATTATGTTCAGCAAAGGTAATTCCGGAAATGCTGAGTCGTTTGATACTATTATAGGTATCAATTCTAAGTTTGAAGGTAATATTGAAACCAACGGAACAATTAGAATAGACGGTAAAGTATTGGGAAATCTCAAAATTAATGGCGATGTTTATGTGGGTAAAGACGCAGCAATAACAGGAAATATTAATGCAAATAATATCTTTATTTCCGGAAGAGTGGAAGGAAATATAGAATCAAAGGGAACTCTCAAGATTCAAGCTTCTGCCAAACTATATGGAGATCTTACAGTTTTCAGTATAGTTACCGAAGAGGGTAGTGTATTCGAAGGTAACTGCAAAATGTTATCGGCGACTCAAATGGAAGATATGGGCAGCTCAAAAAAATCAAAAAGCAATAGAGCTTCTGTCTCAGAATAAATGGAGTACCATTAATACTCCATTTTTTGTCCTAAAGAACCCTCTATCTAATATCTATGTAATAATCTGGCACCTCTCCTACAATCACCGTCTCTGCTACAGGTAAACTTGTTGTTACAATGGTCTTTTTTTCAACAAAGGGTATTGCTACCCCCATTTCCGTCTTAAACAAAATATAAATCCTGTGTCTGGTCTGGTTTATACCTGCACTGCTAAATTCCGATTTAAAATCTGTCTCAACACTTCCGACGGGAATTATTCGAAAATCAATTTTAGGCCCCCTAGCTGCAAAAATTGTTTCTCCTAGTACTGCCCCTAAAGGTATTGATATCTTCTCATCGGATAAGTTGGATAATTGGTTTTGAACACTAAGGGAAACATTGGCAAATATTCTGTTCAACTTTGCTATATCAGTCTGAATTGATGTAATATTACCATTTTCATCTTTACTTATTGAGACTATATCAGAATAATCTATATCTTCCGGGAAATTCTCGCTTACCGCATTGCCGACCACTCTTGTTACTATAGATTTCACTCTGTACTCCGATATTTGGTTAATCCCTATCCTCAAACGTTTTTCAATAAAATAAAGCAGTATTGTTAAGATAATCATTACAAAAGCAATCACCACATAGGCTCTAATTCTATTACGATTTCTCTTTACATACCATAAGCGGTGATACAAATTGGTCTTTCTACGCATAAAAAAACCTCCTTACCATAATAGTATGAATCAGGAAGGTTTTTGGTGAATTTGGTTAATAAACAATCTTGGCATCTATGGGTTATCACTTACTATTTGAAAAGCCATATATTTCTTTAATATAGTCTCTATTTGCATATATAAGTCGTCTAAAAACATTTCATATAGGAATTTGTTCTCTATGCGATATTTGCATTCTAAAGATTTTTCTACTATATTGCATATCTTTTCAAGTATTTCCTTGTCTTCTAACACCTTGTAATTTTTATCCTTAGCTACCACCTCAAGAAGTGATGGTATATTGATACTTGAATTCTCATGGGCGCCTTCAATACCAAAAAGAATATCTATATCAATGTCAAGTTCCTTTATAATTTTAAGTACAATTTCAAGCTTAGGGTTATCTTTGCGGCCGTTCTCTATCTGTGAAAGGTATCCTGCTGATATTCCAATGACCTTTGCAAAATTCACAAGGGTATAGTTCTTTTCTTCTCGCTTTGCCCTGATTATTTCCCCGAATTTGATATCCACGTAAATGCCCCCTTTGTTCTATTTTATAAAATCAATTGACATTTTACAACAGGAAATTAATTAGGTATACAACTGGGAGTGCATATTATTTAGAAACGGCTGTTATTCTTTTGGAAATATATCTTCTAAACCTAACACTGCAGTGCTTTTGCTATGTTTGCATGCTTACGGTTTGATGTGCTATAATATAAGCTTTTGCTATGTTTGCATGCTTACGGTTTGATGTGCTATAATATAATAAGTTTTATCATATATAAATTAGTAATAGATGTACTTTGGGATAATTAAACCCTAACATTCATTAAACTACTATAAAGATATGGATGCAAATTAATTATCCCTTAATAAAGGAGAGGAACTTTTATGAACTCTAAGAATACTGCTGTTTCAAATGTTAAATCAAGCAAGAAGAAACAGCAATCAGTGGGGAGAATTATCGGTAATTTTATAAGAATTTTATTTCTTATCGCATTTACCCTAGGGGTTGTTTTTGCGGGTATAGTCGGCGGCGCAGCTTTTGCTTACATAAAATCTGCCGAACCAATAACTTCCGACCAACTTGTAATTAAAAATCAAACAACTCATGTTTACGACTCTAAAAATAAAGAAATTTTATCTCTTCAGGGAGCTCAAAACAGGGAAATGGTTGATATAACTGACATCCCAAGAGATTTGATGGATGCGTTTGTTTCTATAGAAGACAGACGTTTTTATGAACATCCCGGCGTCGATTATAAGAGATTTGGAAGTGCAGTTTTAAACTATATACTTCCCGGAGGTGATTCTCATGGTGGAAGTACCATTACCCAGCAAGTTATTAAAAACGTTACAGGTGAAGACAGGCGTTCCATAAAAAGAAAAGTCCAGGAAGCATGGCGAGCAATAGTTCTTGAGCGCAACATAACCAAAGATCAAATTCTTGAAATTTACATGAACCTTATATATATGGGTGAGAATTGTTATGGTGTGCAATCCGCATCTAAAACTTATTTCGGTAAGGATGTAAAAGACCTTACATTGGCTGAGTGTGCTTCACTCGCCGGAATAACAAATCTTCCAGGAAAATATGATCCCTTCACTACAAAGGGTAGGGAAAACAACTTAAAAAGACAAAAGATTATATTAAATGAAATGCATGATCTTGGTTTTATTACCCAGCGGGAATTTGATGACGCCATGAAACAAGAACTTGTTTTTGCAGAATCCAACAAACGAACTGAGAAAGTTACCAGCGCACAGCCCTATTTTGTGGATCAGGTTATACTGGATGTAAAAAAAGATCTTATGGCTATCGGCTATACAGAAGAGATGGCTATCAAAACCATATATAACAACGGACTTAGAATATACACAACTATGGATACAGATATACAAAAAGCTATGGATGAAGCATTTTTGAAAGAGGAATATTTCACTAAAGTAAATACTAAGACCAGTCAATCTCCACAAGCAGCAATGGTTATAATCGACCCAAAAACAGGCCAGGTAAAAGCCATGTATGGAGGTGCGGGAGAAAAAATAGGTATACCTTTTAATAGAGCTACTTCATTAGATAAACAACCAGGTTCATCCATTAAACCTATCGCTGTTTATGGTCCAGCTATTAATGAAGGCATCATTACCGCTGCGACTGTAATTGATGACGTTCCTGTATACCTAGATGGAGTTGAAAAGGGATTGTACCCACAAAATTCCGGGGGTAGAAATGATTATTCTGGACTTACTAGCATACGTATGGGTATCACAAGATCGGTAAACGTAATTGCGGCAAAGGTGTGGCTCAATTATTTAGGTCCCGATTTATCTCTCGAATACTTAAAGCGGGTGAATATAAGCAGGGATAATGAGCGAAATCTCTCCATATCAATGGGTGGTCTTCAAAAAGGAGTTAGTCCTCTTCAGATGGCTGCCGCTTATGTTCCTTTTGTAAATAAAGGCATGTACTATGAACCAACAACATATACAAAAGTTGAAGATGCAAACGGAAATACTATTCTAGAGAAAAAACCTGCCTACAATATTGTGTATGATGAAGTAGCTGCTTTTATAATGGTAGATATGATGAAAGATGTTGTCAAATATGGAACTGCAACCCGTTGTAAACTCCAGGATGGAAAAATGCCTACTGCCGGTAAGACCGGTACTACAGACAAAAATACCAACAAATGGTTTGTGGGATACACTCCATATTATGTCGGAGCCACTTGGTATGGTTATGATAGAAATGCTTCTCTAGCTTCAGTCGAATATAACAGGGCTCAATTTATTTGGAAAGATGTTATGGAAAAAGTCCACAAGAACTTAGAACCGGTTGACTTTGAAGTTCCTCCCGGTGTTGTTAAGAGGACTATATGCAAATACTCCGGTAAAGTTGCCACGGAATTGTGCTATAAGGATCCTAGGGGAAGTGCTGTAAAGGAAGAATACTTCATAAAGGGTACAGAACCTGATGAAGAAGACACTTGCGACATTCACGTACTTGCTAAAGTATGTAAAGATTCTACAGATATTTTTGGTAGAAACGTACTTGCTGGGGAATATTGCCCTTACGGTTCAATAATAGAGCAAGTGTTTATACAACGCAAAAAGCCTTACACTCCGGTCAACCCTGGCGATCCATATCCTAACGATTGGAAATATGAGCTCCCGGCCGCTGAATATTGTAACCAGCATGGCCCTGGAGATGTTGGTCACCAATATAATCCCGGAAACGGCTCGGATGATAGATCTTTATTCGACTGGTTCGGTGACTTGTTCCGATAGTAATTTTTACATTAGGCAATTTCAAAAAATAACCTATACAGTATTTTAGTCATAAAGCCCATCATGAAAGCTTAAAAGCTTGCAAACAGGGGAACATTATAATGATTGCAAAAGCCAATTATGGAAGCTCAAAAGCTTGCATAATTGGCTTTTTGATAACAGTAAACATATTATTTTTTATTCATACCTTAGTGATTCAATTGGATCTAAGTCGGCAGCCTTTTTTGCTGGATAAACACCAAAGACCAAACCTAATGTAACGGATCCTAAGAACGCTCCTATAATTACTGGAATGTCAACTACAGGAGGTATTTTTATCATCTGAGATATTATATTTCCTGCTAATACACCGAGAATTATACCAATCAAACCGCTTATTCCCGTCATGATAATTGATTCCGTTATAAACTGCAACAGAATATCCATCTTCTGTGCTCCTAATGCCTTTCTGACACCAATCTCCCTTATCCTCTCTGTTACTGAAACTAAAAGTATATTTACAATACCTATTCCACCTACAATGAGGGTTATAATTGCAATTACAAGAAGGATTGATGAAATAACGCCTAAAACATTTGAAACTACTTTTTGTATATCCTGTGAGCTCTGGGCATAGAACAAATCAGATTTACCTCGTTTCATTTCCAAAGCCTTTACAATTCTGTCCCCCAACTCTTTAAGACCATCTTCTTCCTCTGTAGATACATCTATGCTTTGAAGGACTTTATTATTAAAATAAATGGTTTGAAGAGTAGTAATGGGAACATACACCATAGCCGGAACGTTTTCATTATCAAGCATACTTGCATACATCTCACCGTAAGATTTGGTAACACCTACCACCTTCATATTAACCAGCTTCCCCCAAGAGGTTTTAAAGGTAATTGTTTCACCCACTATATCAAGTCTTTTGAAATATCTGTTTGCAAAGTATTCATCCACAACTATAACGTTTGACTTTGACGTATTGTCAAAGTCGTTAATAAACCTACCCTCTGCCATTTCAACGGCAGAAAAACTTTTATATTGAGAGGATACTCCATACATAATGGCATCTCTAGTTTTGTTGCCAATTCTTAGTGAACCGCTTCTCTGTATACTAGCAGCAATATTCTTAATCTCCGGAGCTACCTTCTTTATAGTTTCCATATCCTCTAAAGTCAGCATATCCGATTCGCTTATATCGGCTTTTTGATAAGTAATCGTGATGGTATTTGCACCCATTTTCTCAAACTCACTTCCAATATAAGACTCTGCTGCATTTCCTATAGCCAATATGGTAATAACCGAAAATACACCCATAATAATCCCTATCATTGTTAAAACAGACCTCAATTTGTTTGCACACAAACTGTCAAGAGCCTGTTTGAAGCTTTCAAAAAAACTCATTCACACCCCCTCCTTTATTTATTTTCCAATACTTTTACTTTTACGCCGTCTTTATGTGTTGGCTGTGGGTCAATAACAACCATATCCCCTTCACTTAAGCCTTCTAAAATTTCACCTGTCATTTCGGATACAAGTCCGAATTTTACTTGCTTTTCAACCATAATATTTTCATTATTAATAATATAAGCAAACATATTTCCATCCTTATCTTCTTTGACAATATTTAATGGTGCTGTCAATATGTTTTCCTTTTCATTAGTGTAAATATCACAGGTAGTACTTAATCCCGGTTTTAAAGCAACTTCCGATTTATCGATGGAAATAAGTACTTCAACAGCAATTTCCTCTCCTCCTGATGTAACATTAGTCTTTGCAATAGGAGATATACTCTGAACTTTTCCTGATACACCAGTCCCCTCATCAATACTTTCCCCTGTGATCACAACCTTCTGGCCTATTTGTACACCCTTCATATTGTATTCGCTCACTCTTGCCCTAATCCTTAAATTATCAGTATTTGATATTTTAAAAGCTGGCATTGCACTGTTTGTAAAAGAACCTTGCTGAACATTTGATTCAACAATAATCCCATCGATAGGACTTAATACAGAATTATTTAGCTTTTCTATCTTTCGCTCAAGATCTTTTATGCTTAAATCCGTAGCTTTTAAAGTCTCATCCTTAACTTTTTTATCCATATTCTTACTTGATATAGCTGATTCATAACTCAGCTTTGCATTATCTAAAGCCCTCTGCGCATCATCTACAACCTTTGAGGAAGCATCCAATTCACTTCTTGAAATCACACTTCGCTCAAAAAGCAATTTATTCTCTTCCAACTTTTTAACAGCATCCGCTAAAGCAACCTCCGCCGCATTTACAGAGGATTCTGCTCTTTTTATTTCTGCATCTACAGTGGGAGAATTTAAAGATAACTTTTGAACGTTTCTGTCTATTTTGAGTTTTTCCAGTTGTGAAACCAATTCGTCCATATCAAGCTCCATTAGCTTTTGACCCTTTGTTACTTTGTCATTTATACCAACAAGAAGCTTATTTATTTTGAGAGGAGTTTCAACATAAACCTCACCCTTTTCTACTTCTTCAATTTGCCCTGTTGCCGAAACCTTAGTAGAAATCGAACCCTTTTCAATTTTATGAGCCTTAACGGGATATACAATCCCTTGATTAAATGCCGACTCGAATCCCTTTCCGAAAGTGGTGGCTAAACCTGCCAGACCGACTATAACCAAAACCACAATTATTAATATAATGATACCCTTCTTCATCCTCAGCCCTCCTTGAAGCAAATAGTTTTTTTGTGTTATCTCAAGCCATACGTTCCATTTTATTCAACCTGATAACCTCTCTTGCATCAAGAGGTTTTTCAACAAGTCTATCCTCTACCATTAATCCATCCTTGAATTTCACAAACCTTTTTGTATGTTCTGCTATATCCGGTTCATGTGTAACAAGAATTATTGTTACACCCTCTCTATTTAGATCCTGAAAAACTGCCATAACCTCCTCACTAGAATAGCTGTCGAGATTTCCCGTAGGCTCATCGGCCAGTATAATTGCAGGCTTGTTAACAAGTGCTCTCGCAATCGCAACTCTTTGCTTTTGACCTCCCGACATTTCATTAGGTTTGTGATTCATCCTATCCTTTAGCGCAACTCTTTCAAGTGCTTCAATAGCCCTTTTTCTTCTCTCCTTCGCGCCTATGCCTGCATAAATCATAGGAAGTTCTACATTACGCAAGGCAGTCATTCTAGGCAGAAGGTTAAACGACTGAAATACAAAACCTATTTTGAGGTTTCTTATTTTTGCCAACTCCTTTGCGTCCAACTTCGAAATATCTACACCATCTAGTTGATAACGCCCGGAAGTTGACCGATCAAGACAACCTATAATATTCATTAACGTTGACTTACCGGAACCGGACGGTCCCATTATTGAAATAAATTCACCTTTATCGATAGACAAATCCACATGTCTTAGAGCTGAAACCGATATCTTCCCATTTTTATACACTTTACCTAAATCACTAATATTGATAATCATCTCTCTATCACCTACCTAATATTTTTGTTAACTTAATGTTTTTTTGAATCATACTACATTTTCAATTTTCAACAAATCATGTAAATGTATCTATTAAACTCAAAACACTAATAATAAGATACTTTAGCATCCATAAACCGGAAGTAACTATTCTAAAAGTGAACTAAATTATTGCCAGAACTAAATCTTCTCTCAATAAAATAGTTCACAAAAAGCTAAGAAACTCAAATATATTTCATATTTTTCTTAAAAACTCTTCTTTATTTTACATATAAGGTATCAAACTCAGCCTTTACTGTATTGTAATTGTAGATTGCAAGATAAGTCTGGTATTGGGCATCTAAATACTTTTCTTTAGCGTTCAACACTTCTTCTTTGCTTACTAATCCCTTTTCAAACTTAAACTCTTCATTACTCAATTTGTTTTTATTAATTGTTTGCCACTTTTGAGCTAACTCCACTTTATCTTTAGCAGTAAGCATATCATTATATTTATTTCTGATGGACACTTCGAGATTAGCCTTAGCATCTTCAAAATCAACTTTTGCATTTTCTAAATTCAGCATATTCCCATCATATGTAACCGTACCTTGCTCGTAGTCCTCTTTTGTAAGCTCCATTGTCTTCTCACTTGCTATTAATTCCTCACTTTTTATGAATAACTCAACATCATTGTTCAAAGCATTTTCAACAACCTTTTCAATATCAACCTTTGCTATTGAAGCAAGAGACAGATTATCCTTGATCTCTATCAGATCCTCATCCATTTCAAGACCTAAAACTCTTTTAAGTTCAAGATTTGCAGCTTCAAGCTTTTTTGCAATTTTGTTTACATCAATCGCCTTTAAATCAAGAGCATATTTCGCATCATACAAATCATTTTCGGTCAATTTGCCTTCCTTAAGACGAACTTCAGCCATTTTATATTTCTCATCTAAAATATCCTGTTTGCCCTTTTCAGCCTCAAGTTCCTTTTTTATCAGCAACATATTAGATGTGGCCTTGTATACTTCAAGTTCGAGTTTCTTTATATTTTCTTCCTTAGTTCTCTTTGCATATTCCAAATCTGCAGCAGCTTTTACAGTACTAACCTCTTTAGCTATTTTGTTATTTAATTTATCGATTTTTGTATTAGCTCCTGTGCTTTTATTAGCATCTTTTTCAGCATCTTTGAGGGCAGTTTCCTTAGTCTTGATAGTTAAATCATCTACGGCTGCCTGCTTACTATTGGCAGTTGCTAAAGTCTTTGATTCTGATATGGAGAATTTCAGACCTTCCACTGCAAATGCAGTTGTTATGGTTGTTATAAATAATATAGTCACTATTAAACTTATTCTCTTCTTCATAAAATCCACTCCTTTAATATGCAGGACCTAATCCTGCTGCTTCTTCAAGCTTCATTATTTTTGTGTTATAACTGTATATCACAAGCTCTTTTGCATTTTCTATCTCGTCTATTCCAATCTCCATTTCATCGAGCACGATTTTAGCTATAAAGCCTCCATCATACTGGGTTTTCAATTTGTCTAAGGTTCTTTTTTGCATTTTTATCGTCTCTGTAGTACTCTCAAGATTATGCAAATCTTCATTAATTTCTATATAAGCCTTTTTAATCTCATTTTCAATATCAAACTTTGTTTTTTCCAATTTAACCTTGAGGACTTCGATTTCCAGCACTAAATCCTCGTATTGGTCCTCTAAACTGTAACTTTTCCCAAAGAGTCTGCTGCTTGTAAAAATACCCTTTTTTAACTCTTTTAGTCTTATTTCTTCCTCGATATTTTTTATTTCAAGTCTTTCATTAAGTGCATTCTCAATGTAATACTCCAATGGTTTGAAGGTTAAATCCCTTGTAAACTCATCAAATTTGACCGTCTCATACACTGTAGATATTTCAACTCCCAACATGGAATTTAGAGACCTCATCATGTTCTCCCTGTTCCGTATTGCTTCTTCTACAGCTTTTTCAGCTTTTAACTGTTCATATTCCGACTCTTCCAAATCCTGCTTTGTAATTAAGCCTTGATCAAATTTCAGCTGATTAATATTATGTTTATTTTTAGCCAGCTCAAACTTTCTATTAACAATTTCAATATCTTTATCTGACTTCATTAAACCAAGATATAAATCACGCAAACCTAAAGCCAGTGTTTTCTCAGTAACGGTTTTATTCTTGCCCATCATCCCCCAATAATACTTAAGTTCTTCAGGCATGTGTTCTTTCATAACCGTTAAATCCAATCGCAAATAATCATCAAAACTATAAAAAAACTCCATTTTCCCGAACTTATAAACCACTCCATCGGTTCTTAAATTTTTTGTATTCTGGACTGCCGAATTATAGTTTAAGAACATTTTTCTTTCTTCAAAACCAAGCTTTTTTAGTGTCCTATTGTTCGCAATCATGGCCGACTTTGCTTTATCATATGTAATCACATTACTATTCTCACCATTTACCGGTAGCATAAGACCAACCATACTTACAATTAAAATCATTGAAATTACCTTTTTCAAGGTGTCACCTCCTTATGTAAAAAAACAGAACCTATATCCTCTCCATCAACTATTTGCAATATTACATTAGGATCTTCCCCATTTGCAATTACCATATCTATACCGGCACACGTTGCTATTTTTGCGGCCGTAAGTTTTGTAACCATGCCCCCTGTACCTCTTGAAGAACCTACACCTCCTGCACACTGTTCTATTTCTGGGGTAATTTCTTTTATGACGGAAATGAGCTTTGAACAATTGTTTTTTCTAGGATCACAATCATAAAATCCATCAATATCCGATAGTATTATAAGTAAATCCGCATTTACAAGCTCTCCAACCATAGCCGATAGAGTGTCATTATCTCCAAAAACTCTGTTTACGCCTGATTCAATCTCATCTACCGCAACGGAGTCATTTTCATTTACAATGGGAATAATTCCTTTTTCTATCAAAGTCTCAAAGGTATTGATAACATGTTCCCTACCCTCATGGTTCTCTACTATATCACGGGTAAGAAGAATCTGCCCTACAACGTGCCCATACTCCGAAAAGAACTTGTCGTATATATGCATCAATTCAAGTTGACCTACTGCTGCTACTGCCTGTTTCTCTCTGACCGTCTTAGGCTTACTTTGAAGCTTCAGTTTGCTAACTCCAACTCCTATTGCTCCGGAAGTAACGAGAACTACTTCTTTTTCCTGATTTGCAAGATCCGATAGCACCCTTACGAGCTTATCAATTCTTGTAAAATTAATCCTGCCATTTTCATAGGTTAGTGTAGATGTCCCAACTTTAACAACAATCCTTTTTGCTTTATTTAGCCCTTTACGCAATTCTATATCGCTCATTTGACTTTCCCCTTCAAGATTTTCTATACATTATACTCTATTCTAACAATTATACTATAAATATTTAAAAAAGTTTAAAGTATTAATAAAATTTAATAATTTTGTTAATTAAATCGGCAAAATCCCGAAATAATTGTATACCAAAAGCATCAGAAAATTCAGTAAATATTACCTATACCAAATTAAGCTTTAGGTCCTACAAAAAAAGTAAATTTTTTTGACGTAACCCTCGAATTATATAATAGAGGCTCTATAAGCAAACAAGAACATCTTTATTGTTAAAATAAACCAACAGGAGGTTTTAGTAATGAATACCGCATCACTTTTTAAAAGCCAAAGAGGAACAACTTTTGTTTTCTTCGCACTCATACTTACTGTTATTGTAGCCTTTGCAGCTCTTTCAGTGGACATTGGAGTTATTGCCTATGAAAAAGCCAAGTTAGCCAACACGGTAGACTCTGCTGCCCTTGCGGGCGCACAAGAATTGGTAACTAATGCTTCGAACACAAGAAATATAACCAATAATTACATTTCAAAAAACAACAGTGGTCTTAAAAGCACAACTATTACAATTAATGAAAGTGCTCGCTCTGTTGAAGTAAAAAGCATTAAAACAGTAAAAAACTATTTTGCAAATGTGTTTGGAAACGCTTCACAAGATGTAATTGCAACTGCTCAAGCAAAAGTTGAGAACATATCAGCATTAAGCGGTTGCAGACCAATCGCCGTAGTCAAACAAACTTTTATCTACGGAAACATATATGTTCTAAAAGAAGGTGCCTCAGACGGTTACAGTGGTAATTACGCCGCAATATCTCTTGGAGGTAGTGGTGCCTCAATTTATGAAGACAACCTTTTAAACGGTTACAGCGGTACAATAAGAGTAGGAGATTACATTCCAACTGAAACAGGTGTGATCGCAAAAAAGACTTCCAACTCTATTGAAACTTTAATTTCAAGATGTAACCATACACCTCGCTGCACTCATACCTACTATAACAAGAAATGCTCAAGGATTATATTTATTCCTGTGGTGGATACACTGTATGTCAACGGCAAAAAACATGTTAAAGTGCTGGGATTTGCAACTTTCTTCCTTGAAGGAGCAGTAAATTCAGGGGGACATACAGACATCATCGGAAGATTTATAACCTACCATGCAGACGGGGAAACTTCCACGGAAATAAACGACTATGGTACCTATGGAATAAAGCTTGTTAAATAGATGTTTTAGAGTTATTTAAGGTGGTTACAAAAAGCAATTGGTCAATAAAATTGCTTCGCTCATTACTTAATACTCTTGAGTTGTTGGTCTAAATTAGGGGTACGGTTATTTGGGAACCTGTATGAAGGGGAGTGCCTATTGTTTTACTGTCAAACGACTCCATTACATGACCTTCGCATAGAATCTGTAAGCCCAAAGCTTGATAATTTTCGCCGCGTCTATGGGACATCCTGTCCCGAGACGCTAAAAATGCCATCCGTGGCATTTTTGCTTCAAATTATCAAGCTTTCGGCAACAGATTCTAATGCTCAGGTCAAGTAATTGCGTCATTTGACAGTAAAACAAGTTTTCACTTTAATTAGGTCTGTTATTAGCTGTTTTATTGCTATAACTTTTTAATATAGATTTTTACATAGTATACGTTTTTTGCAAATTCCCAAACTCAAAATAATGCCCATAATGGAAGCTTTATTCTTTCATTGTGGGCATTATTTTGAGTTTTCATGGTTTTTAGAAATCGCCTAAAGTATATGAATCATACCACTGACTTATTGTCATGACTTCTACAGTTCCAATAGCATTTTTTTTATAAATAAAGTTAACTAATTCCTCAAAATATTCCAAAGACACATCAAACCCCAGAGTTGGAGTCTCAACGACCTTATGTACAGTTATAATCAACGTTGAGCCTGTATTAATGGACTTTTCTATTTCAGCCTTAACAAAATCTATCGGTATGTCTTTTCCTATTTTAATTGACTTTAGATTATAAATATCTTCAACCGGTATGGACTGAATACCATAATCATCTCCTTTAGCAGTTTTTGCTCCAATGGATTTAGCAATTTCTACAATTTCACTATCATAGAAACCTGTAGGATAACTTATATGATTTGCCCCTCTAGTCCATCCATTTTGAATCAACCAGTTTTGACAATTTAAATACTCGCTTGTCTTTGTTTGAGTTGTGTAGCCTTCTGTTGAACCAGGATGTGTATCTGTATGGTTTCCGATGTCCCACCCATTATTATAAAGGAAATCCAATTTACTTATATCAAGGAAACTTGAACTTCCCAACTCAGCTCTACTCTTTATTGCCATTACATTAGCTTTGAGCCCCTTAGAATCCAATATAGGATACGCATTGGTGAAGATTTCGGAATATCCATCCTCAAATGTAAACATCAATTTAGGAATACCTTTAACGTTATAAGCTATTCTATCCACATTTACAACAACTCTTTCGCTGCCGGTAGTATAAAAAGTCAACCTCATACACTTTACTTTACTCCAATCGTTCTTACTGATCGAAGATTCAAAGCTACTTCTTGACCTTCTTATCTTATTCCATCCGTTTGTCAATTCATAACTGCCTATGAAATTGGAAAAGTACTTGGTGTAATTTTCATCATTAAAGAAAGCTATTCCTACGGAAGAAATCTTTGATACATCCTGTATATATATATTAATCTCAAAATTCTTCATATTATCATCTTCAAAAAGGTCTCTGATATTCTTTTCCACAGAAAAATATCCCGTTGAAGCACTTCTAGAAATAACCTTTAATGATTCTGATCCCGATAGATAATTATCATTATCAATTAGCAAATACGCATTAGAATCCTTTGTCCAATTGGCTAAGTTATCACCTTCATCAATTGTTATACCTTCTGATAACAATAGCTTAGGCACTATTTTCGTAGTTAATGGAGTAGGATTAATTGTTGGTGCTGGTGTTGGGCTAACTAGAAATGTCGGATTTTCCTTAATAATCGGTGTCTGTACATGTCCTGGATTTGCATTTCCTAAATCATTTTTTTCTACGTTTTCATTTCCAAATTGGTTGTTTTGCATTATAGCAAGTGCGTTATACTCTATATTGTTACCAATATCTTCATAACCGGGAACCTGCTTGACTAAAACACTGAAACTAATTAGCAATAAAATTGCCGTCTTTCTAAAATCCATCATTTACATCTCACTTTCAAAAAACACTTTACAAATTATAACTTTAGGTAATTTCAAAAAAACAACTAGTCAATCGCCATTTTTAAAATATATGATTTACATTTTTTGCACAGCAAATAATGTTCTTATGTTTGGAAGCTTTTAGCTTCCGTGATGGGCTTTAGACTAAATATACTGTATAGGTTATTTTTTGAAATGCCTTATATTGTTACATAATTTATAATATCAAAAAACAATAATTTTGTCTCGCCTTTTAAACTTTTATTGATAAAAAAGATTTTTTGCATGCAAACTTTTACGATAAAAGCTTACTTCGATAATAGATAAATAATGTTATGTAAAACTATTTTTTGTGTGCACACGCGTTTATTTCCTATTTAGGTCTAAAGTCCTATATGAATTTAGATATAAGTTTGTATAAAATGTTAGTAGAGGATTAGTTAGAATATGTTCTGTAAATAATATGCTATTGTCTTTATCATAATTATAGTATTTCTACTTATTAGTCTATTCCATCGCATTAATATTCTAATACAATTTATAGATATATATAATAGAGAAAATTCCAATAGCTTACAGACAAAAAATAGCTTTAGGAATTATATAAATGATTTATCTTATTTAGGGAGGATTAGGTATGGATTTTTTTAAGTTTAAAAAACTATCGGCAAAATTTCAAACCGGTTTGATTACGGCCGTCTTAGTTACATCAATCTCTGTAACGGGATATGCTTGTGAAAAAGATAGCGTTTCACATTCCCAAAAACAAAATACTTACACTTTTACCAGCAAAGGTTTTGATCATTTTTTTTCCTTTGGCAAAACGTTTTTGGAAAGGTTTAATTCCAAAAACTACAATTGGCCTACGTATAATGAATGGTACAAAGATTACAAATCTACACCCTCTTTTACACCTAAAATAACTATAAAACCGTCTCCTACCAAAATAAATACACCAAAACCATCTTCCTCTGCAACTAATACAACCAAACCGTCTCCTACTAAAATCAACTCACAAAAACCTTCCCCCACCGCAGCTAATACACCAAAACCTTCTCCTACCTCAATTCCATCGATAGTGACGGGTAGCATAGCTCCAGATGAAAAAGCACTTTTGGATTTAGTCAATGAAGCTAGGGTTGACGCAAACCTAAAACCTCTTGAGTATGATAATGATCTTGCATATGTAGCTATGATGAAAGCTAAGGATATGGTAGATAATAAATACTTTAGCCATACATCACCTACCTACGGTTCTCCTTTTGATATGATGAAGAGTTTCGGTATCAAGTATGGGTATGCTGGCGAAAACATCGCTGCCGGATATTCAAATGTACAGGATGTATTTAATGGCTGGATGAACTCTTCAGGACATAAAGCTAACATATTAAATAAGAATTTTACACATTGTGGATTCGGTATTGTTAGTGGAGGAACTTACGGCGGTAAGAGCTGGGTTCAGATGTTCATTAGTAAACCTTAAATTATTAGGTGATTCCAAAACTAAATGTTGTATAGGTTATTTTTTGAAATGGCCTTATCAATAAATAAGCATTTAACTTTTCTACTCTCCGTTTTTTACTATGCTATTTTAATAGCATACATAAAATCTGGGTAGATTTAGCCCCACTTGTTTATGCCTCTTTAACTCCATCTAAAGAGGCAAAATAAAAGCGATGGGAAATCGAACTCCTTAGTTGCTGTCTCTTTTTATGATAATCATAGCAAACTTTGGTTCATCGTGCCCCTTCGCTGTTATCTTTTATATCATTTGAAAGAATTACAATAAAAGTATGAGATTACAAAGCTCATGCTTTTTTTTGCAGTAAATTCAATATAAGGCCATTTCAAAAAAATACAAAATAGAGGGTGCTAAGATGCCCCCTCTATTTATTAAAATATGCCCTGTTTAGTTTTAAGACTTAGATGCTTCTTCAATCGCAACAGCTACAGCAACAGTTGCTCCAACCATAGGATTGTTACCCATACCTATTAAGCCCATCATTTCAACGTGAGCAGGAACTGAAGATGATCCTGCAAACTGAGCATCTCCATGCATTCTTCCCATTGAGTCTGTTAAACCGTAAGATGCAGGTCCTGCAGCCATGTTATCCGGATGAAGTGTTCTACCTGTTCCACCACCTGATGCAACAGAGAAATATTTCTTACCATTTTCACCGGCCCATTTCTTATATGTTCCTGCAACTAAGTGCTGGAATCTTGTTGGATTGGTTGAATTTCCTGTGATAGAAACGTCAACACTTTCCATAGCCATTATAGCAACACCTTCATTTACATCGTCAGCGCCGTAAGTTTTAACTTTTGCTCTGTCACCTTTTGAGAAAGACTTCTCTTCAACAACTTTCAATTCTCCGGAATAATAATCGTACTCAGTCTTAACATATGTAAAACCGTTTATTCTGGAAATTATGTAAGCTGCATCCTTACCAAGACCATTTAAGATAACCTTTAATGGCTCTTTTCTTACTTTATTTGCGGTCTTTGCTATGCCTATTGCACCTTCAGCTGCTGCAAAGGACTCATGACCTGCAAGGAAGCAGAAACATTTTGTCTCTTCTCTTAAAAGCATTGCACCAAGATTACCATGGCCTATACCAACTTTTCTGCTATCTGCAACAGATCCGGGAATACAGAAAGCCTGTAAACCTATTCCTATTGTCTCTGCTGCATCGGCAGCATTCTTAATACCCTTCTTTATTGCTATCGCACAACCTAAAGTATATGCCCATACAGCATTTTCAAACGCTATAGGCTGAACATCCTTAACTATTTTATCAACATCTATACCTTTTGATAAGCATAATTCCTTAGCTTCTTCTAAGCTATTGAAACCATATTCGGCAAGACATTTGTTAATCACATCTATTCTTCTTTCATAACCTTCAAATCTAATCACGTATACTCACCTCTCTTCACATTTAATATTATTCATGTCTTGGATCAATTACTTTAACTGCTTCGGAAAATCTTCCGTAAGTGCCAACATTCTTTTCATAAGCTTCTTTAGGGTCAACACCCTTTCTGATAGCTTCCATCATCTTTCCAAGATGCACAAATTTATATCCAATCACTTCATTTTCTTCGTCAAGCCCAATACCAACAACATAACCTTCAGCCATTTCAAGGTATCTTACACCTTTAGCCTTTGTTCCATACATTGTTCCAACTTGGGAACGAAGTCCTTTACCAAGATCCTCAAGACCTGCACCAATCGGAAGTCCACCCTCTGAAAATGCAGTTTGGGTTCTCCCATATACAAGCTGCTTGAATATTTCTCTCATTGCCACGTTGATTGCGTCACAAACAAGGTCGGTATTCAACGCTTCAAGAATTGTCTTGCCACCGAGAATTTCAGCTGCCATAGCTGCTGAATGGGTCATACCGGAACATCCCAAAGTTTCAACGAGAGCTTCCTCAATAATACCATCCTTAACATTCAAGGTTAGCTTACAGCAACCTTGCTGTGGAGCACACCATCCAATACCGTGTGATAACCCTGATATATCGGTTATCTGTGTTGCTTTGACCCATTTTCCCTCTTCAGGAATTGGAGCCGGTCCATGATTTGGTCCTTTTTTTACACAAATCATACCTTCTACTTCATGTGAATAATTCATGAATTTAAATCCCCCTTCACAAATATAGTTTACTTAAATATTCCTTAGTTCCTCTAAGTAGATTATTTTCAATCCACCCGAGCCTAAGGATATAGGTAGCGCAATTTAACATCACATTAAATTATAAATCAGTACTGTTAGAAAAGCACTAACTGTATTTTTACCCAATATTGGGCTAACGCAAAGGTTTAAAACCTATACGCTAAAATCATAAAAAAGTTTCAGACAACATTATACCATAATTCTTAATATGTCGAGATAAAAAATAATTTTTTTTGTTAAATTTTTTACAAAGTTCTTACGACTGGCCTGTAAGCACTACCACTTTTTGAAAGCAAAAATATGGTAAGCATTAACTTTTTCTCCTTTTGTACCCTCATACAGTCTTAGGTAATTCCAAAAAACAACTGATTAATTGCCATTTCAAAAAATTTGATATGCTTTGTTACCTAAATGTTGTATAGGTTATTTTTTGAAATGGTCTTATCAGTAATTTTTTTCAAGCAAACTCTTTAATAATTTCAAATTCTTTTCGTCATTTTCAAAGCTTGCTTCATGAGCTTTATTATATTGTTCTAATTTATTGCCATACTCTTCTAGGAGCTTTTTATAATTATCTTCATCGGATTTTTCGTTAAACAAAATACGGTTATCAGTAACATTATATCTGCCTACTCTATCTTCAAAATATTTCAGCATTTCGTCAACCCTTTGAAACAGCTTTATATTAAGGTCGTATAATGCCTCTTTTTCATTTTTTTCCACTTCACAATTTTTCTTAGCAGCAGAAACAAACTCTTCTTTTACACTCCTCGGTATAGCGAGATTTTCAATTTTACTTATATAAATATCGTGTGTAGCAGCATCTTCCGCCTTTGATTCAGTTAATCCGCTTAACACAACCTTAATACTTTCCCTATTTTGTTTTATACGTTCGGCACTAGATAGTACTTCAGGTGAGATGATTTGGTTTATGGAAATATTTTTAAACAGGTAATTAACTCCCACATTCATATGATTAAGAGACAAAACATATTCTTGTGTTTCAGATACTAGTGGTACAAATTCACCATATTCATCAACTGCTATGTCCTCTTCACTAATATTACCGGCTAAGCTCGCTTCATATAGTTTAATAATCTTCTCTAAGGTTACTTTTTCTTTTTGCATTTCTTTTGCTTTTGCAGTATTTATTGTTCCAACCGTATTCACCAAAATAAAGGTTGAAACACCAAACATTAAAATACTTGAACTAATGATTAGTATTGCACTATGCTTTTTAAATACCTTTGTACAAATAAGAATCACTAATGCAATCAGCAAAGCAATCCCTAAAAATGTGCCAATCATATACACTAAAAAATAGGTCGTGCTTTTCTCCATTTTTTCAATACCTAAATTCAAAAAAGTATTTACCATACTAATCAATAAAAACAGCAAGAAAAACACCGATGAAATTATATATTTTAATAGTTTGGCAGATTTGCTTTCATTCGAATATACCTCGAGGAAAACATCAATAAATTCGGGTACTTGACATGCTTCAACATACACATTATTATCAACGTCATACAGCTTACTTGTTTTGTTAATCATGCCTTTTTGGTAAAGGTCATATACTTGTTCAACACTGATAATATCAGTCTCACCTGTTCCTATAAAATATCTGTATAGCATGATGTTACGCCCCTCCTTTTAAAACCACCATTCTTTGACTTTACTAATTAATCGTACCTTTCAAAAGCTCGTTAGACTTATATCACCCCATGCTCCTATCTTGTCCCCCACAATTACTAGAACACCTTCAACCCCCTTGATGCCTGCTGCAAATTTTATCGCACTTTCTATATCCTGTGCTGTTTTAACCCTATTTCCGGTAGCAGTAGCAACTGCATCAGAAAGAAAGGTGTCTTTTGCCAATATGACGGCGGCATCTGCTTTTCCGAAGCTTAAGGAATGCCCGACCTTTCCGGACGAAGTGCATATTCCTAAAGGTGTCTTTTCAGGAGCGATTTCAAGGGCAATTTTCTCATTTAGGGGTGAATTACCGGCATATATGCCGACCTTCCTTTTTGAGTTTGTTTTTATAAAAATATCCCCACCATTTTCGACAATAACCTCCTCTGAAAAACTTAATAGTTCCATACCTACGAGCTCACTAACTGCTCCTGCAACTGCTGCCATCGGACCCACTCCTGCCATTAAGGCCGCATTACACATCCTCTTTACAATGCAGGGTGCATTATTTGCAGCTTCTATCGGCTCAAGGCTTGTTAAAAACTCTGGGTGTTGTTTTATATATGCTTCAAGACTTGACCTGTATTTCTTAACCAACAAAAGAGCTTCACTATAAAGCTCTTTTGTTGCACCTATCATTAAGTCGGTTTGTTCAATACATACGTCAAAAAACTTCAGATTGACGCCTTTAAATAACTCTCTGTAAACTCTTTCTTCATACATAACAATCTCCTAAAAAGACTATATCGTTACACACATAACCTTGAGAGGACATGCCTTTACACAAAGCTCACAAACCATGCACTTTTCCTTGTCAAAAGTAAGACTCCAGTTCTGTTTATCCATAGTAAGCGCTCCCGAAGGACAAACTGCTGTACACGCTCCACAATGAACACAGGCATTTTCCTGCCATATTAAACTTTTTGTAAAAAGCTTGTATTTTATTCCTTGATCTTGTATATATTTTAGTCCAGCCTCAATATTCCATTCCGTTCCAACAATATCAATAACCAGTTTGCCCACTTTGTTCAAACTGATGTCCGCATTAAGTATATTAATCTGAAGGTCAAAATCTTTTATCAGATGATAAGTTATGGGCTTTGTAACCTCTGTGGCAGGGTAATATAATGACACTTTAATCTTTTTCATTTTCAGCCCCCCTTATATCGAGACCATTCGGTTTATTTTCCATAGGTAGAGATGCAACCGGCTGAGAAACCAAAAATTCTCCCTTCTCAATCTGTTGTTTTAACAGTTGTGCAATCTCCCTAGCCTTCTTAAGACTTGACATAGGGGCTGTCGATACCTTCTTACCATTTAATTCAACAAATCCGCTTCTTAACTCCTCATAGGAAACAGACCTTATAGCAGGCCTTGACCTAGATGGAACGCTATAGTCATAAATATTGGTAAATATATCCTTATCCTTTACCGTAGTCTGAATTAACATTTCTTCATCTAAAACAGGTATTGGAATACCAACTCCTACGAACAGGGAGATTCCGTACTTCTCGAATATTGCAGCCCTGACAAACCTTGTATCCATCTGTTTAATGTCGCCTATAAGCGCCAAAGTTCCTGCTCCACCTATAGGCACTCCATTTTCGCTTCTTTTCTGCCCAGGATTGTGCTGGGTTCCTTCCCACGCGACATATCCTTGTGCTCCAGCCAAAAACACCCTTGTCCCAATTCCTATAGTTCTATAGTACGGATCATTAAAAAGTGGACTCAGCTGGCCTGAAGTACTGTAAGTTACATTTCCGCAATTTGGCAACAGTGTTCCTAAATAAGTGTACAGTATTTTATCTGAGGTATTTGTAGCGGCAGAATAGTTCTGATAGGCATTCCTAGGATTAAACATATACGCCTGGTTTATATTTGACTTATTTATATAAGTTGATATCTCTTTTCTAGGATAACAATCAGTACCATAACTCTCAGCATAAAGCTTTATGTCCTTACCTGCTATCAGATCTTCAATTACATGTGCACCACCGTAGATACCCTCTGCCCTATCTGAAATCTCCGTAGCACCAATATATGCATCAACTGCAGCTATCCCCGCATAGGCAGGCACATCATTTAACCACACCTTTGCCATCCTTATCGGTGGATCGGAGTGTCCAAAATTAATAAATGCTCCGCTAGAGCACATCGGACCGAAAGTAGCAGTAGTAACAACATCTATTTCTTTAGCTGCCTGCTTTACACCTTTTTCAGCCACAATATCTATTATTTCATCAGCAGTAGCAACCACAGCCTTACCACTTCTGATCTTCTCATTGATCTCATCAAAACTTTTATAACCCATTCGTAATCTCTTCCTCTTTAATAGTATTATCCTTTATTATAGGCGTTTATTTTACATATTTCAATAATTTTGCGACAAAACTTTCTTTATACATTATCTTCTATATTTTTAACTTAACTTTTCATGTAACGAAATCGTTATATTTAACATAATATAAAAACATAGAAATGTATTTAAGGAGTAATCATGGATAGAAACCAAAAACTCGAACAAATTACCAACGGGATAAATGCTGCATATAAAATTAAAACCGCAACAAATTCATTAAATCGGAAGGCTTCTGAAAACCGACAAGAGACAAACAATGTAGAACTCCTTCTTCAAATGCTCACCGTTATTGCAGAGTATTCTCCTGAACCACATAGAAATACTTTAAGTGATAACCTTGAAAAAAGCACAGTTTATCACAATACATATAAGAATCTTAAGCAGCACATAAAAAACATCCAAACAAATAGACATGTTGACAGCGAAGGGCTTGTGAGAACGCTCGAACTAGTAAAACCTGTTTTAGATAAAGATAGAAGGAGCTTAATTGAGAAAATGCTGCAGATTCATGAAATACTAAAATCATGATTTTAAATAGTATCTTTTGTTCTTCATACTTTTAATCCCTCTAATACTAATTTTATCATAGTGCAGCTCCGACAAACCCGATACCATCTTTTCTGCCGGAGTTCGCCTTTTTTTTACCCATATTACCTGTTCTGTACGGAACTTCGCCTGAGGCTCAAAAATATTTTGGATTATTAAAAGAGCATTACCTAATGATGTACCAAAGTTGTTGTAATTATCCCTTATACTTCTTGAATCAATATAGTATAATGCTATAAGGCAAAATACTCCAAAGATTACACCGAAAGCTCCTAATATAGCAAATGACTTTAAAAAATTAAATAAAAACATATTTTCCATCACTTTTCACCCTCTATAAACTAAGGCATTAAAATAATCCCTGATCAATATTTGTAGTGCAACCCAAAAACTCAAGTTTTTTAAACAGCAATCTGCCCTGTCATTTTTGTAAAAATACCTTATTGCGAATTTCTTATATATATTATACTACAATAGTGTCAATTTGTCTGAAACATCAATATGTGCATTTTTAACAGTTTGATTTAATTTTTAGATGTAATGTTAAAAAGCACTAGCATATATACTTTTAATTTTATAGAAACTATAACTGAACAATTTTAGAATTAAAATCAATATGAAGTTGTTCAACTAGATTAGATAACCTTGAAGAAACATAAATCTATAAATTTATATTGGTTATCTTTGTTTATGAAACTCAATAAATTAGAGAAAGGGTTGGTTCAGTAATGTATAACAGTTATATACAAAACGGAGTTATTATTGCACCAAACGTTGTGGCTGAGGGTGAAAAAACCACAGTCAAATATAAAGGATTGCTTTATAACTCAGGCGCTGACGAAGTATACATGCGTATGGGTTATGGTACAAATTGGGCTGATCAATCGGACATTAAAATGACTAGAACACCTGGTGGTTTTGAAGCCCAGATTCCGATAACCTTACCCGATAAGCTTAATTTGGTGTTTAAGGACAGTGCAAGCAACTGGGATAACAACTCTGGAACGAACTACTCTTTCCACATTGAGTCAAGGTAAATGCAAGTAAAATCTCGTTCATTATGTACGAGGTTTTGACTCTTTTATTAAGATTTAGGATTACTGAAAGTTTAAGTGCATATACCCTCAAACTTCTACCTTATTTTTAGATAAAAGAGATGTAACTTAAAGGGGTTGGCTTCTGCCAACCCCTCCATTAATTATAGTGAATAATTACTATTTTTTAACACTTTCTTTAATCCAAGGAAGTTTACCGCCTACTTTCAGTATCTCTGCATCTAACGCAGATAAAGTATGGCTTAACTCAATCTCAAATCCTTTAGTCAGATTTTTAAGTTTAACTTCCCCCTTCAAATCTCCTATCACAAGCTCAATCTTGTCTCCTAACTCAATCCTTTCATAATCCGCAGGATTCTTGAAAGTCAAAGGAACAATCCCGAAATTAACAAGGTTGGCCAGATGTATTCTTGCAAAGGATTTTACAATAACCGCTTTTACTCCAAGATATTTTGGTGCTAATGCTGCATGCTCACGGCTTGAACCCTGTCCGTAGTTTTCGCCTCCGATAATGAATCCTCCGCTGCTTTCTAAGGCTCTCTTTGAAAAATTCTCATCAACTGCCTCAAATACATATTTCGATATTTCAGGAATATTACTCCTCAAAGGTAATATTTTAGCTCCTGCAGGCATTATGTGGTCAGTGGTTATATTATCTCCTACTTTAAGTAATGCTGTTCCTTCTAAAACATCGGGCAGTTTTTCAAAGGAAGGAAGGGGCTTAATATTCGGACCTCTCACAATCTCAACCTTCTGAGCTTCCTCTTGAGGCAAAGGTTTTAAAGTCATGTTATCATTTATAAAGAATTTATCCGGCATCTGTATCTTTGGACATTCGCCTAAATCTCTAGGATCTGTTATCTTTCCTGTAATAGCTGCAGCTACTGCAACCTCAGGGCTTGCAAGATAGACGTCAGCATCCTTAGTACCGCTTCTGCCTTCAAAATTTCTATTGAATGTGCGAACTGAAACACCTGCCGAACAAGGTGCAGACCCCATACCTATACATGGTCCGCAGGAATTTTCCAGTATACGGGCTCCTGCCTGTACAAGATAGTTTAGTTCACCGCTGTCCACCATATGTTCAACGACTTGACGTGAGCCGGGACTTATTGTCATGCTCACATTCTCTGATATTGTCTTGCCTTTTAGTGCATTGGCAACCATTTTTAAATCTCTCAAAGATGAGTTTGTACAAGAACCTACACCTACCTGATCAACTTTTATTCCGGCTACTTCCCTTACGGTTTTAACATTTCCAGGGCTGTGCGGAAGAGCTATCATCGGCTCTAACGTAGTTAAGTCAATCTCTATTATTTCATCATATTCAACATCACTTGAAGGGACAAGTTCAATCCATTGATCTCCACGTCCCTGAGCCTCAAGAAATGCTTTGGTTATTTCATCACTTGGGAAAATACTTGTTGTACAACCGGTTTCAGTACCCATGTTTGTAATTGTAGCACGATCCGGTACAGAAAGAGTTTTTACACCTGGACCAAAATATTCCAATACTTTGCCTACACCACCCTTAACATCAATCCTTCTCAAAACTTCCAAAATAACGTCCTTAGCAGATACCCAATCACTAAGCTTGCCTTCAAGCTTTACGCCAACAACTTTTGGATATTTGATTCTGAAAGGTGCCCCTGCCATAGCAGCTGCAACATCCAACCCTCCTGCTCCCATTGCAAAACTTCCAATACCTCCGGCAGTAGGAGTGTGACTGTCAGAACCGATTAATGTTTTTCCAGGGCGTGCAAAACGCTCTAAAAACAACTGATGACAAATACCGTTTCCAGGCTTTGAAAAGTATAGTCCATAACGCTTTGCAACAGATTGAAGATAGCGATGATCATCTGCATTTTTAAAATCTGTCTGCAAGGTATTATGATCAACAAAGCTCACACTTAGCTCTGTCTTAACGCTGTCCATTCCTATAGCTTCAAACTGCAGATATGCCATAGTACCTGTGGCATCCTGCGTTAACGTGTTATCAATTTTGATGGCAATCTCATTTCCAATTGTTGCATCCCCATCAATCATATGCTGTTCAAGTATTTTTTCTGTAATGGTTCCTTTCATTTCATGACCTCCAATTAGGTTAATCTCATATAAGTCAGCTGTTTAAGATTATTCAAGAATAGTGCAGCTTATACTAAAATAAATATCATTTTGCAATAATAATATAAAATTTAAAAAACTATTGCAATAAATATTCCTCAATTTATAAAATCATACACAACTTAACTCTTATTTTCAAGTTCCTTTAAAATATTTATCTATCCTTAATAGGCGTGTATGAAAGCTTCCCTAATACATTTTTATATGCAGGCCTTATAATTCGTCCCCCATTTATGATTTCTTCAAGAAGATGCGCACTCCATCCTGCAATTCTTGAAATTGCAAAGAGCGGTGTGTAGAGCTCCATTGGTATTCCCAAAGACTTATATACAAAACCGGAATAGAAATCCACATTAGCACTTACAACTTTATCGGATCTCTTTACTCTTGCAAACACATCCGGTGATATTCTTTCAATCATTGTAAACAAATTGTATTCTTCTTCATTTCCAGTTTCTTTAGCCAATTCCTGTGCTTTTCTTTTAAGTACAATACCACGAGGATCGGAAAGGGTATAAACAGCATGCCCCATACCATATATAAGACCTGATCTGTCATTTGCTTCTTTATTTAATATCTTTATAAGATAGTCGGCAACTTCACCCTCATCTGCCCAGTTTTTAACGTTTGTCTTAATATCTTCCATCATCTGCATTACCTTAATATTTGCACCGCCATGCTTCGGTCCTTTTAACGAACCAATTGCCGCTGCAATAGCAGAATATGTATCTGTACCGCTAGACGATACTACACGAGTTGCAAAAGTGGAGTTGTTACCACCCCCATGTTCTGCATGAAGTACAAGTAGAAGGTCTAATATTTCTACTTCTGACTTTGAATATGAACTATCAGGTCGTATCATATGCAGAAAATTTTCAGCAGTACTCAATTCAGGCTTAGGATTGTGCAAGTAAAGACTTTTACCATCATGATAGTGACTCTTTGCCTCATAACCATAAGCAGCCATTGTAGGTAATCTTGCAATAAGATCAATGCACTGTCTTAATGTATTTTCTACACTTGTATCATCAGGATTCTCATCATAGGAATATGAAGCTAACACAGCTCTAGCGAGCTTATTCATAATATCCTTGCTTGGTGCCTTCAAAATCATATCCTCAGTAAAGGATTCGGGTAATTCCCTTCTCGAACCCAACAATTGAAAAAATTCATCCAACTGCTGTTTATTTGGAAGTTCTCCAAAAAGAAGAAGGTAGCATGTTTCTTCAAAACCAAGTCGATTTTCTCCTAAAAATCCTTTTACAATGTCAAAAATATCAATACCCCTATATCTTAGTCTTCCTTGCACGGGTATTTTTTCTCCTTCGTCCATTATATACGCATGGACATCTCCAACCTCAGTAAGTCCTACCAAAACACCTGTTCCATCAGCATTTCTAAGACCGCGCTTAACGTTAAATTTCTCAAACATTACACTTTCAATATTATTGTTGTTTTTTACAATCTCTGAATAATGGCTATAAATTTTTTCATACTCCATTATTAACCACTTCCCCTCTTAATATATTCAAGCTTGCTTTTTTAACATGTTCTATAGTTAGCTCTTCAGCTTTTTTAGCATCCCTTTGCGATATTGCTTGATAAATAGCCTGATGTTCCGACAACGCTGCTTCTGCTCTCCCTTCCATACCCAACGAAAATATTCTTGCTCTTTGTATATAATGATGAAAGTTGCTGAGCATGTTCATAAGCGGTTTGCTCTTACTAGCTCTGAATATCGTTTCATGAAACCTTGTGTCTAGTTTTAATATATGCTCTATATCATTCTTAGCAGTATAGAATTCTTCCAACTCAAGAAAATGCTTCATATCATTAAGCTCTACTTCTGTAATATTTTCTGCTGCCCAACGTGCTGCTAGCCCTTCAATGGCCAGTCTTATCGTATAAATATCGTCAATATCCTTAGCTGATAAACCTGTGACAATAGCTCCTTTATTTGGAATAGTCTGTACAAGACCTTCCAACTCTAGCTGTCTTATAGCTTCACGAATTGGTGTACGGCTCACTCCAAGCTCTTCTGAAAGCTTAGTTTCAATCAAGCTCTCACCGGTTTTATACTTTCCATTTAATATATCGTTTTCTAAATGACTAAAAACCCTTCCTCGTAACGAAGAATTACTATCATTATCCACATGCTCAAATTTAGCCATGTTTGCTCTCCTCCTTCGCAAAGCCAACAAAAATCTATATGCTTTTAACAATTAATTTAACTATACATTAGAGAAGTATTTTGCAACATAACATCCATGTATTCTTGTATTATTGTATACAATCATACAAGAATAGTCAAGATATTTGAATAATTTTTTACCAAGCACTGTCCTTAGGCCATTTCAAAAAATAGCCTATACAATATTTAAGTCACAAATCCCATTAAATCAGATTTTTTGAAATGGCAATTGCAAAGTTTTTTAGGAATCACCTTATATAATTTTCTTTCCCTATATCTAAGTATAACGTTTAAATTTATTGACAAACAATATGATTGTGATAATATAGTTAAAAATTAAGAAAGGAATTTTAGAATGCAAATAATAAGAATTTTATCTGGACCAATTATTGGAGCTATTATAGGCCTTTTTACAAATTATATAGCAGTTAAAATGCTTTTTAGACCTAGAAACGCTGTAAAAATAGGCAAATACACATTACCCTTTACTCCGGGAATTGTTCCAAAAAGAAAAGCGGACCTTGCAAAAGCAGTCGGTAGAACTGTCGGAAGCTCATTATTTGGTGAGAATGAGGTTAAATCAATTATTGCTTCCGAAGAAATGAAAAATACCTTTGTCAATGGAGTTATGAACATTATAAATGAAAGAGTCTCAGAAGATACAACAACTAAATCTATTCTTTCAGAAATTATTGGTGAGGAATCATACTTACAAAAAAGAGATAATATAGCTCACAAACTTACCGATAGAATCGTACAAGGACTATTGAATATGGATGTCGGAAAAATTATAACTGACAGGGGTGTGGAAGTTATTAAGCAAAAATTAAGCAATCCTATGCTCTCCTTTTTAGTTAATGAGAAGACCATAAAATCTATTTCAGCCCCTATTGGGGAACAAATAAATGAATACATTAAGTCCGATGGAATAAGCAAAATTGAAAGCTTTCTTTCTAACGAAGTATCAGAGCTTGAAAACAGACAAATCGACAGTCTGTTTAGCAACAAGGAAGCTGTTATGTTAAAAATGCAAAACAAACTTGGTGATTTATATACCAATTTCGTAAATACTAATGTTGAAAGTTTCGTAAAACGTTTTAAAATTAGCGAAATTGTTGAAGAAAAGATTTCCAACATGAGCAACGAATCAATTGAATCGCTAGCTCTTTCGGTTATGGAAAACGAACTAGGAATGATTGTAAAACTAGGTGCTGTAATCGGATTTGTCATGGGAATCTTTAATACCTTTATATAGGCTTGAATTCCCACTCAAGCTTATATTTTCTTTTTTTTAATGCAATTTTTCTGCCTTAAAAACTTATACTGTATCCAAAATATTCATCATCCAACTTCAAGTACAAAACATTCTCATAAACAGTTATTGACTTAATTCTCTCCAACTCGAGTTCTTCGGGAATGCTTACAGTTTTCCCACCAAGCACATTGTTCATATCTTCATCATATACCCTTATTCCTGTACTCAATTCAATATTTGTATCTGGAAGAACTCTTTCTTCCTTATAAGCAGCTGCCAAAACTTCTTTTAACGCTCCTTTATCCATTATATATCCAGGAACGAATGTAACAATCGGAACGGATGTTACATATTCAGTAGGAAAATCTGTATCTATTTTAGTACTATTACTTCCGTCGAGGTTAACCCTTTTTGTTGAACCATCCTCTGCTGCGTAATAGATGCGATCCTTAAATATTCTGAAATTTCCATATTGCGACCAATTATCCAATTCCAATATTAATTCATGCTTTAGGGTCTTTAGATTAATCCTCTTTATTGCTTCTTTTGGATTATCTAACCCTACAAAACCCATTGGATAAATTGAAATATAGTATATGTATCCATCTTTCTCCACGGGCTTGTACATTCTAAAATCTCTGTATTCAATTTTTTCACTGCTGCCGATTTTCATTTTGCCAAACAAGCCAAAGTCCGGATTCATCATTCCTTCACCGGAACCTCCTCCACCTAAAGCTATTATATGATAATAAAGCCATTTATCATCGTTACATATCAACTTTATATCAGATTGCCAACCTTGATAGTTGTAAGACTTGTATACAACCTTTTCATCTTCTCCATTATTTCTTACACACTTCAAAACTATATCCTTTCCGGGTTCCCCACGATAATGAGGCCTTGTCTCAAGTATCTCTCCGCTTTTTACAGGATAGTAATAAATCCAATCGTTTATAACTTTGTATAGTTTTCCAAAATCATGTACTAGCTTGCGTTCAGAAGAATCGTCAACCCGATAGAGATCTCCTGACAAAGTGTAAAAATATAAAATACCTTTATCTTCAAACATAGATACTTTTTCATCGCTACTATAAATTTTATCCTTTTGCTTCAAATTAAATGAGTCCTCAATTACCCCCTTGTTTGCCAAGTCTGCAATTTCATCAGCGGTTAGTTTAAAACTTCCTTTTGTTCTATCTGCATCTTTATGTGTTGGCATAACCTTTGGTGTATTTGTTGCTTGAACAGTATTATTATTTTGATCTATAGTATTTCTGTTATCTTCACTACTTTCGCCTTCCATAGGCCTGTCAATCTGATTTAAAACTATCAGCAATACAATTGATAACACCAAGATCACAATTAAACGTTTGTTTACAGGCTGTTTATTCAAACCATTCACCTCATTAAAGTCGTCTAACGTTCCTTTATATGTAAATACTTACGGTTTAATAATACCATTTTAATATACTAAATGCCATAATAAATGCAATAATATAACAATATTTATTTCCTGAACATCGAATTTCCCTTTGAAACTGCTATAAAATCACCTTTCTTAGTCCTTTGCAAAAATTTCAATTGCAATTAAATATGTATCTGTGTTAGAATGTTGTGGTGTAAATAGTGTCAATCATTTGACACAGTTTTACTCCCCTAAAGAGAGCTACAAAACACGCTCTCTATTTTTTTACCACAAGAACGTTTACATATTTATGTTTTATGTTAATTTAATCCATAAAATAAAAGCACAACCTACAATAGTGCAAGTGCCCTCCTTTCCCACAAAGGCCTTCTCAAACCCACTAATTCCAAGCAATATACTACATGGGTTTGAACAGAGAGTTATCTCTTTTATAACAGAAAAAAGAGCTGTGCACTATTTACTTAGTACGACAGCTACAAATGAAAAGTTTTTCAAATAATCTCATATTATTCAATCTACTTACAGCTTCATTCTGTCCTTTCTACTTATCAAGACATTATCCAATGCTACTGCTTCATTAACTACATTATCAATTTCCGAAATCTCCGGATCTAAGTCACTATTCGAAATGATCTGATGTTTGAAAGTAACTATTGCACTCTCAATGTAGTCTAGCTTTGAATGCACCATTTCCAATTCGTTCTTTTCTCTTCTAATCCTTTCAAGCAAGCGCTCATCCAATTCTAAAGCCTTTTCAATATCAACTTTTGCCTTCGGATTTATAAGATTTTCTTTCTTCATCCTGTTGTTATTTATGCGTTCTTCAACTTTACCGGCATTGAGGCTTTTTATATCTTTGATTCTTACACTGTAATTGTACATCAATTTAAAATAAACCAAAACAAGTTTTAATGCCTGTTCAACTATTTTTTGCTTTATCGGGTCATCCTTTACATTGCTGTAGTAAATCATTAAGGATTCCTTTTCCCGAAATATATTCGTTACCTTCTCCCTCATTCCTGCTCGAAGCCTTCCTGATACATATCGATAAAGCTTGTTAGATTCGATATTAAGATTTTGTATACCTTCTATTTGCTGTTGGTTATTATAGTCCTGCAAAAACTTTTCATCTCTTAAGGTCTGCATAACAAAATAGATATACCCCGCAAGACCTATCAAAAGGAATGGCAGATAGGTAGTAGCCAGAAAAACAATTCCAACTACAGCAAGCAGCGCAAGATTCTTTAATCTTGTAGATGCTTTTAATAACATTTCAAAATTCATAATTTTATTTATACCTCCAGACTGAAATTTCTCAGCAATGCTGAAAACACTTCAGTTACTTTATATTTCAGCTATTCCTTACCCTATCTCTCTTGTTAGAATAAACTCCGTCCTTCTGTTTTTAGCTTTATCCTCTTCAGTAATCTCATTTGCAACTATAGGTCTATCCTCTCCCCAACCCCTTGCAATTATCCTATTTTCATCAACACCCTTTTGTACAAGGTATTTTTTAACTTCCGTGGCCCTATTCTTTGAGAGTTGAAGGTTGTTATCATTGCTTCCTACAGAATCGGTATGTGCATCTATAATAAGATAGTATTCCGGAAATTGACCGAGTATTTCCTTTACCTCATCAAGCACTACAATTGACTCTGGCTTAACAGCTGCCTTACCTGAATCGTAATAAACAGGAGGAATATCTACTTTAGCAACTCTTTCCGTGTTTTCTTCTATACTTATTTCATCCTGCTGCTTAAATTCTTTCTTTGCGCCTTCTGTTTGACCTGCATTATCCGGCAGATCAAAATCAATTGAACTCACTAGAAGCTCATCAACATCCCGGGAACTATTTATTTTATCCAAATACACCTTACTTGAGACCTCTTTAGACAAATTAAAATCTATATCCATATCTCCGTACTTTTTCCAAGTCTCAACTGTATCTTTAATTATTCCATCTAAGTTATTTTCTTTTCCAGCCACTCCAAAAAAACTAAAATTATCATTGAGGGACATAAGTTTAATATCACTAAATGATTCCTCAACGTCCTGTGTAATTACTTTTGTTTCACTGTATTCACCCTCTTGAGTCATCAACTCTGCAAGCTTTTCATATGCTTTATCCGGCCTTTCTATTATATATCTTGAAGCAGCATACCACGTTTTCAAAAAAGCCTCTACCTTTTCGGGGTTACTTTTTGCATAATTTTTGTTTACCACTAACATGGTTGGTACCAAATAAGGCACTTCCTTAGTAGTAATCAAAACTTTAACCGAACCGGGCTTAGAAGAATTTATTTCATTTACTGCTATGTTCATATCCGGACTCCATGAAACGATCAATTCAGCATTCCCCGATCTTAAGTCATCGATTACCTTTTGCATGTCATCCCTCTCTATAGGCTCTATATCCTGATACCTTAAACCAACAAGCCTTAGAAACTTGCTCAAAATAAACTTTCCTGTACCGTCTCCCACAAAAGATACTTTTCTATCCTCCATATCATTCAAATCTTTCACTTCAGATTTTCCGACAATACCATCGGCACCTCGTGAAAAATCAGTAATACCAACTATTACTCCCGCATCAGGATATTCCTTTTGAAATTTTATGAATGCCGGAAGCGACATTTCTGTTGCCTGTATTTCTCCACGGCTTAACGCTTCTATCCTGTCATTATCATTAGGTATATAGTTTATGTCCATACTTAGCGAATAATCCCTGTTGTATTCTCTGCTCAAACCTAATAATATTGGAGTTCCACCTATCCAACTGTCCAATCCCATGATAAAGCTATTACCTGAAGAGTCCGGACTCTTTCCTTTGCCTTTGGGATCGTCTTCAGGGTCATAATCTTTCTTTTGAGCATTAGGGTCATTTTTACCGCTATTTGAAAACAACCCAAAAAATCCTCCTCCGGGAACATTTCCTTTATAGCTAATAGCAGCAATTCCAGCCGCAATTATAAGTACAAATATAATAATATTGCCCCACTTTATTCTTTTACCTTCCATCTGACTCCTCCTAAATACAAAAATAGTCTTATAAAAGAATTATACCTATTATGCTCTAATTCTTCAAGTTACCGTCAAATTCGACTGCCTGCACCCACTTTATTAGTCGGACCGGAACTTAAGCTGCTATTTTCTAGCCCCTTTAATCCAAAAATAAACCTAGTTACATTAGTCCTTCTTACAACAAAGTCATATACAAACACCGTCAGTATAAATGTAATTATGAAAGTCGCAATAAACTTCAATGC
>JAEZUI010000102.1 GCA_023421115.1 Bacillota bacterium
GTATTGCCATATGGCACCTGACCTAAATCGGGCTCAGAGGCTAGTTTTGTTTCTTCAAAAGTAACCCTAACTCTTACGTAATCTCCTGGAAGGAGTATTTCTCCACCACATTTGTCATAGTCATAAGGCATCGTCAGAGCTTCTGATTCTTTAGGCAATTCATATAACCACTCATGCCTTAAAGCTACAGTATCAGTTAATTGATCAAAATATAACGGAGTGTCATATCTTAAAAAGTAGGCAGAGTATTTGTTTAAAACTTCCTCAACTTTGTCATACGTAACCATTCCATCCCTAAAATCGGTTTTGAGTATCTTACCTTTTTTAATTAAGCTGTCTGTTATTAGTTTTTTTGCCGGAATTCCTTCACCAGGCTTTATAACAACTATCTCAACAAATTCTTTGGCATCACTGTTAACACTATTTAAATATGAAAAAGATGCAATTACAACAAGTACACTCACTATAACTGCAACTATTTTCTTAGGCAGATTACTTCCCGGTTTTATATTCTTAAGGCTGTTTATATCCATAAATACCTCCTCTAATTCCATGATAACTTTGAGCTTTTAGTATTTGTATGGTTTTTTTAAAAGGGCCTAAATCAGATTGTTTAATATATCAAGATAGAAACTTTTATAAGAACTGTTAGTATTGCATAGTCTATCTCCACTTCCCGTCTGGAGATCAAAATCCTTTGAATAGGGAACAACACCACCATTGTGGTATTCTTCTTTAGACCTTCCACTTAGGTCGTTTAGTATTTCGCTAGTAAACTCAGGAGTAAATTTCTTGCCCTGATACCTATTGTTTTCATTGTATTTTGAAACTATAACCTTGCTCTTTGTTGTAAAAAGCAAAGTGTCCTTTGACAAGCTTTCTTCTATAGCCTTAACTGTATTTATAACCGAATACAAGCTGTTATTTACACAAAGCCCGATAGTGTCAATTTGAGTAATTATATCAGGTAAAGTTTTTACTACTTCTATCGGAAGATCAATTAAAACCAGATTATATTTTTGCTTAAGAAGACTAGTAAGACTTAAAACTCTTTTGTATTGCATAGCTTCGGAAATTCTTTCTTTACATGAAACAGAATATGCTAAAGTTATAATGGATAAATTTCTATTTATTTTACATGAATTCACATCGTAAGACTCAGGATTCATAAGACATCTAATAAGAGAATAACTCAATTCAGAGTTTAGTTCTACCTCATCACCGAACTTTGAAAAGAACAGATTTATGCCTCTATAAACTGTATCCATATCTATGACCATTACAGAAAGCCCCTTGTCGCTTGCAACAGAAGCAATGTTAGCAACAGTACCTGTTACTCCAGAACCTCTATGTCCGGTAATTGCTACTATTTTTTTTAAATCCTTTGAGACAGATATTGTTTTTTCAACATCATGTTTTTTTGTGCCTAAAGACTTACTGCCTCGAGGTTCTTCATCCTTTCTCAATCCTGGCCTGAACTTAGCAAATATTGACCGTGGCTTTTTTAACATTACCGTATCTTCTATCAATGGATTAGAGTCATCGTTTACTTCATTGTCTTTGTTACCTGAAAGGCAAAAATCTATAAGCATTGATACTGGAACTTTAATCTGATCTGTCAAATAAACGCTAAACCTTAAATCATTTTCGAAAACCTGTTTAAAAATACTCTCTAGCTGAGCATCTTTTGTCAGAAATTTAAAATTTGAGCCCCGGTTTATCAATTGCTTAAAGCCCTCTAGTAAATCTTTGAAATTTTGATAATCATCAATTACACCTTGGTCGGTAAGAAGTACTGAATCATATTCAATATAGTTCTTTGATATAAAATCAAAAGCCTTTGATATGGATGTTTCAAACCTGACTACAACAATATCGTTTTTCTCTAATGCCTGTTTTATGGTCTCAGAGTTAACACCGGCTATCAAATACAGTTTCATAGACAACCCCCGTTATACTATTGTTCATAAAAAAGTTCAAGCTGTGAAATAGGTTGCTTCCATATAACTCTAATACAGGCTATCCCAACTAAACTTTATACTCACTTTCTTAAGAAAATTCCTCCTGTTATATTGAACTTAGGTTGGAATTTTACATGAAGAAACCTTATACTATAGCATTTTCTAATTTATTAATATAGTCGTATAATGCAATATTATTTTCCCTTAGAATATTACATATCTCTATTCCATATTCATAACTTTTACCTAAATCAGCTTTTCTTACTACCTTGCCTTTAAAACTACACCTCTGTTGTTTGTTTAAATTTATACTGATATAGACCCTACTATCAACCTCAAAATCACTAGAGCAATCAACTCTAAGTCCTTCAAAGCTCAAATCTCTTACCACAACTGCCTTCCCAGCTTCCTCAGCTTCATTCTTGATCATTCCTGAAAGGCTTACAAAATAGCGGCTTCGCTTTCTCATGTTATCACGTTTCTTTATATCCTTTAGGCTTAAAACAATTTCCACCGGTGAACGGTACTTGATAAAAAGGATCTCTCCATCTGCCCAAAAAACCTCATTTGATTTCACAAAACTTAAAACAATCTTGTCATTTGCACGAAACCTTTCCCTATCTATAATATCATCTATAGTTATTTTTATTTGTTCATCCGATACACTTTCGACTTTAGCCTCAAAATGCTCGTCATATTCAAAGTGTTTCAATTTGACGGTATTATCCTTGTTCAACAATCTTTCAATATTTGTACGTCCAAAAAAGGAATCAAAAAAAGATTTTGACAACATATTCAATACTCCTTTCATACTATAAGAGTTTATAAACACAAACTTTTAATACTGTTAAACTTGGAAAAATGCCATAACAATGGATAATGACATTAACTAATGATTTTATCGTCAAATTGAATAAAATAAATAATAGGAAATAGAAATTTATACTAAAAAATATTAAATATAAGTCCACTAAGGGATTTAAAAATCAACCTTATAAAAGACATTTACAAAGGGATTGGCTATAGCCAACCCCTTTAGTTTGTTTATTCGTCTGTTAATTAGTTTGTTAATTTAATCTCCCTTAAATCTTCATCCCATTCAACTTTAAGACCAAGGCTTTCACTTACAAATCGCAGAGGTAATACTGTTCTGCCCTCTATGATTTCAGGTACTACATCGAGTCTTTTCAGTGTACCTTCAACTATTGCAGCATCTTTACCTATCCATAATTCAACTGTTTTTTCTCCAAAGGAAATTGATACTTTTTCTTCTTTACCGTCCCAATCAACTTTAGCACCAAAGGTCTCAGATACGTATCTTATAGGCAATAGTGCTCTACCATCCTTTATTATAGGTGCTGTGTCCATTTCATTCTTCACGTCATTAATATAGTAATATTTTACTCCAATATAAAAGCGTTGAACTATTTGTTGTATAGAATTTGGTATTTCCTCAGTTTTTTCGATAACTTCCGTGCTATTGTCAGGATTAGAATTTAGGACCTCATTTGTATTTGTAGGTATATCAACTTCGGTTACTTTTGGTGTCGTAACTATTGTTGGAGTTGAACCAGTAGGTGTAGCTGGTAGTAGTGTTACTGATTGAGTCTTTGTCGGTGTTGGTGTTATTGATTTTATTGGTGTTGATGTTGGTGTTGATGTTGGTGTTGATGTTGGTGTTGATGTTGGTGTTGATGTTGGTGTTGATGTTGGTGCTAATGATGTTGTTAGCTTCGGTGTTGGTGTTGGCGTTAGCTTCGGTGTTGGTGTTGGCGTTAGCTTCGGTGTTGGCGTTAGCTTCGGTGTTGGTGTTGGTTTCGGTGTTGTTGGTGACATTGTTTTTACTGGCGTTATTGTTTTTATTGGTGTTATTGTTTTTATGGGCGTTAATGTTTCCATTGGTTCTATTGTTTCTATTGGCCTTAATGTTTCCATTGGTTCTATTGTTCTTATTGGCCTTAAAGTCCGTACTGGTAATACTGATTCTTCTGGCATTACCTCTCTCATTGGAGTTATGTAAATCAAATCATTATCAGTATAACTCCTTGCATGCAATAAAGATGCACAATCAGGTGACCAAATCAAGCCTCCAAAAACTAAACATGCTGTCAAAACATAACAACTTAACTTTATTTTATTCATACCCTACCTCCGTATATTACATTTTATTCTACAAATCATATATTTTTCCACATCATATTATCAATCCTATACTATCATATAAAAACTGTATTTTCAAAACATTTATCACTTTTAAATGTATTCTATTAAGTTTATATTAACTTCATACTTAATACGCATTTTTGTAGTACAAAAAAACTGTAGGCTACCCTCAATTTCACCTGTATTTAGGACATTATAGTTGGACATATACTCTATAATCTGTTATTATTACTTTAGGTGATTCAAAAAAACAACCAGTCAAATTCCATTTCAAAATTTGATTTGACAGGCTTTGTGACCTAAATGTTGTATATGTTATTTTTTGAAATGGCCTTATATTATTAAAAGGAGATAGTAGGTTATGGAAAATAAAGTTCTTGCAAAAATAGGAAACAGGGAAATTACTACACAGGATGTACAGTTTTTTTTAAGAAATGTTGAACCTAAAGTGGCTTCTCAATATACTAGTCCTGAAGGAATTAAACAACTTCTAGCTCAATTGTCAGAGCAGGAACTGTTCTATTTAGATGCACTTGAAAAAGGTTTTGACAAAGAAACTGAATTTACTAGAGAAGTCGAAAGAGTTAAAGCTAATTTATTAAAGCAATACGCCTTAAGCAAATTCATAAATTCGGTTACAGTAAACGAAGTAGAAATGAAGAAGTTTTACAACGAAAACAAGGAAATGTTCTTTGAACCCGAATCGGTTAAAGCAAGTCATATTCTAGTTAAAGACGAAGATACCGCTAACAAAATAATTTCTGAATTGGATGAGGGCAAAAAATTTGAAGATGTTGCTAATGAATACTCCGTTTGCCCATCAAAAGATAAAGGTGGAGACTTGGGCTTTTTCTCTAAAGGTAGAATGGTTCCTGAATTTGAAGCTGCTGCTTTTGGGCTAGATAAAGGTGAAGTCACCAAAACACCTGTTAAATCACAGTTTGGTTACCACATTATAAAGCTGACAGGAAAAAGAGACGCAATGGAACTAACCTTTACTGAAGCTGAAGAAAAGGTTAAGTCTGCGCTTATGAATAAGAAACAGCAAGAAGAGTATTACAAAGCTGTGGATACGCTTAGAGAAAAATACGAAATTAAGTTTTTTGTATAAGGTAATTTTAAAATTTGGAACCTATATTTGCATAAGTTATTCCAAATTGGTTAACACTTAGAATAAAGGATTAATTTATTTTTGAGTATATTCCTCCTTTCTAATTTCGGAGTCAAATCAAAAATCGGTTAATTCCTAATTACTAAGGAGGTATAGTCAATGGCAGATAAAACGCTGGTATGCAAAAGTTGTAGTGCTGAATTTTTATTTACGGAAGGTGAACAAAACTTTTTTAAGGAAAAAGGATTTCAAAACGAACCTCAAAGATGCTTAAGCTGCAGAACAATAATTAAAAACCAAAGAAAAAGCTCAAGTGGTTTCTCAAAAAACAAAGGCTTTGGAAATAGGTTTGGCGGCGGTATCGGACTTAATAGGTGGTAAATAATAAGGCCTACTAATTGAAATCAAGCTGAATTTATTAGCCCTTTGATAAAAAAATCTACTAAAAAAATATGTAGAAAAAATAGACCAACAAGCTTAAATGTGCTTGTTGGTCTTTATATTTGCTCCTCGTCTAACTAATTTTGATTCAGACTTGATACATTTTTTATTACTATAGTCCTTGTCCCGTCAGAGTTGCTGATAATTTCAAATTTTTCCCTATCTCCAAATAGTTCATAGTCTATCACAATCTCAATATTGTCATTTGTTTTCAGTCTTATCTTGTTAAGCTTTCTTTCTACCCACTCCCGGTCAACTTCAAACTTTTCATGAGTAAGACCTTTTTCACGTAAATTATTCACAAACTCGTCACGAAGATCTTCTTTTTTACCGAATACCTTGTTAGAGAAGTCCTTTATGTCAATTTCATCTTCCTCATGAATTGCATTAATTACAAAATCTCTGACTTCGTCTGCAAAGGGCTCACCCTCCTTCGCCTTACTCCGCACCCAATTTTCAGTTTCTCTCCTGAGTATTTTTGTACAGGTTTTGCTGTCGAGTATAAGTTCTGCACCTAAAAAAGTCTGAAGAAAAAACTGGGCTATAGGCTCTTCTGCACCTTTAGATATCTGATTATCAAGAATAACAAGTTCATGATCATTATGTATTACAGGAGAAATAACAAAGGCACATTTCTGAATCCTCTGGTTAACCCCAGGTAAGCTTATATCCTGCTTTTTGATACTGATTTTGAACTTACTTTCCACAATTTCAATGTCATGAATGAAGGAAACGGTATAATCCATTTTTAAAATAGCCACCGCAGGAACATTATCGTCTTCGTAAAGACATACTATCAAATCTGTAGAGGATATACTACTGTTTGTCTTTATTGCTTTAAAAAGCTGCCTTGCAATATCCTTTGAACCTTCTAGAAAATACTCATTATCCGATGAAATCCTATATGAAACTTCCTTTACTATATTCAGACCGTCCTTAAATCTTCCTTTTCTTGCTTCGTCATCATTAATGGATTTTGTAATATGTTTTTCCAAAAACAATTGAATATCTTCATTTATATCCAATTCAAACTCATTTAGTAAAGGCTCATCAGCCTCCTTATCAAGCACGTGAATAACAGCTTTTTTTATCTCAATAGCCAAGTATTAAACCCTCCCTAGACAAAAAATTCGGGGCCTTAAGCCCCTTATTTTTTCACTTTATTAAATATTTAAATCTCAAAGCCCATCATGAAAGCTTATAAGCCTTCAAAGATAGGAACTTATTTTGCTATACAAAAAATATCAATCAAATTTCTAAAATAAATTGGTCAATTAATTTATTGAAATTATCTATTTAAATATCAACCCATCACTGTTTGCATCAATTACAATAGTGCTTCCTTCCTTGTATTCCCCTTTTAGATATCCATCAGTCAATTCATCTTCAATGTATTTCTGAATTGTTCTTCTAAGAGGTCTTGCACCATATTTCTGATCATATCCTATCTTCAGAATATAATCTTGAACAGCATCGGTAATCTCAATCTTTATTCCCTTATGCTCAACCTCTTCAATTACTTCCTTAAGCATAAGATTTACTATCTGTTTTAATTCACCTCTGTCGAGTTCATTAAACACAATTATCTCATCTAGACGGTTTAAAAACTCAGGTCTGAATATTTCCTTCAGCACCTCTTTTACTTTATTCTCAAGGGCAATAAAGTTGTCATTGGCAAACCCTATACCATGAGCCTTAAGGCTGGTACCGGCATTTGAAGTCATAATTATTACCGTATTTTCAAAACTAACCGTCCTTCCATGACTATCAGTTACCCTACCATCCTCAAGTATCTGTAAAAGCATATTAAACACATCGGGGTGGGCCTTTTCAATTTCATCCATAAGAATGACCGAATAGGGTTTACGTCTGACTTTTTCTGTCAACTGTCCTCCATCGTCATAACCTACGTAGCCCGGAGGTGCTCCGATCATTTTAGAAACGGTATGCTTCTCCATATACTCGGACATATCCAATCTTATCAGTGCCTCTTCACTTTCAAAGAGTTCAACGGCAAGAGCTTTGACCAATTCAGTTTTTCCGACTCCTGTCGGTCCTACAAAGATAAAGGAAGTAGGCCTCTTTTTCTTCTTAAAGTCAGCCCTGTTACGTCTTATTGCTTTTGCAACACTTGTAACAGCCTGTTTCTGACCTATAATTCTATAGTGCAGCCTTTCTTCAAGATTTAGAAGCTTTTTCGCTTCAAGTTCTGTAAGCTTTTGAACAGGTATTTTAGTCCAAGCCTCAATTACTTGTGCCACATCATCTATTGTTATTTCCAATGCCTTATTTTTGCACTCAATCTCATTTATCTGCTCAATTAGCTTGCATTCCCTTACCTTAAGATCTGCAGCTTTTTGGTATTCAGAAATGGAGTCCGCAGAAATTGCGCTTTCCTTTTCTTCCTGCACCTTCTTAAGCTCTTCCTTAAGTGCATCGAACTCTATGAGGCTCACATTGTTAATATTTGCTCTTGAACCCGCTTCATCCAGAACATCTATCGCCTTATCAGGAAGAAAACGGTCGGTTATATATCTCTCTGCCATTATAACTGCTGCGCGGATTACATCATCGGGTATTTTTACCCTGTGATAGTTTTCATAGTAGTCTTTAATACCACTTAGAATCTCTATTGATTCTTCAACAGAAGGTTCGTCAACCATTACTGGTTGGAATCTTCTTTCAAGGGCCGAATCCTTTTCTATGTGCTTACGGTATTCATTTAATGTAGTGGCACCAATAACCTGTATTTCTCCTTTTGCTAGTGCAGGTTTCAATATGTTACCCGCATTCATAGCTCCTTCTGCTTCACCGGCACCCATAATATTGTGAAGTTCATCTATTACAAGAATAATATTTCCAAGACTCTTTGTCTCTTCAATTATACCCTTCATACGGCTTTCAAACTGCCCTCTGAACTGTGTACCTGCAACTATACTAGTCAAATCGAGAAGATATACTTCAGTGTTGAATAGCTTTGCCGGAACCTTCTTTTCAGAGATTCTCACTGCCAGGCCTTCAGCTATCGCTGTCTTACCTACTCCCGGCTCACCTATCAAAACCGGGTTGTTTTTATTTCTTCGGTTCAGCACCTGAATTACCCTGTCTATTTCGTTCTGACGGCCTATAACCCTGTCAATTTTACCTTCTTTAGCCTTATCGTTAAGGTTTGAACCGTAGGTATCAAGATACTTCTTCTTTTTCGGCGGCTTCTTTTCCTGAGTCTTTGTTCTTGTGTTATTTTTGCCTTCCTTATCTTCCTTTACGAAGCCATCCTCCAACGTTTCTTTAGTTTCGTCATTTTTACTTCCAGAAGGCTCATTACTCTTAAATAGAGTCTTATTAAAAAGATTAAGGAAAGGATTGGAATTACTATTCCCCCCCGGCTCTGAAGCTATGCCGCTTAGATTATTTATATCAATATCCTCAAAAAGGCTTCCCATCTGCTTGTTCAGGTCTTCCATTTCTTCATCAGAAATACCTGTCTGTTCAATAATCTGGTTTATTGGCTGTATACCCTGTTTTCTGGCACAGGAAAAACACAAACCTTCCTGATTTTGTTTGCCGTCTACAATTTTTGTTATAAACACTACTGCTATATTTTCTTTGCATATAGAGCACATCATCATTATTATCATCTCCAATCATAAGAGCACTAACAGTTCTAAGGTATACTAAAGAATAATTTCCTACATTAGTATAACGAAAAATTTAGTAAAAATTATCTATTACTTATACAAATTGATTTATTATTAAACTATGCTCATTAACTGCTTATATTTACCCTTTTGTTATTTAAAACAAGCTAATCTTTATAACTGTTGTTATACATCAAGTATACCATACAATATTTTTTTGGTCTAACCATCCTTAAGAATATTTTCAAGGAACTGACCGGTATAGGACTCCTTAACTTTTACAATCTCTTCCGGAGTACCCTGAGCAACTATATTACCTCCTTTATTACCACCTTCAGGACCTAAATCTATTATGTGGTCAGAAACTTTTATCACGTCAAGGTTATGCTCAATAACCACAACTGTATTTCCTGCATCGACCAACCTTTGAAGTATATCAATAAGTCTGTGGACATCGGCAACATGAAGACCAGTAGTTGGTTCATCAAGTATATACATGGTCTTTCCTGTACTTCTTTTTGATAGTTCTGTAGCGAGCTTAACCCGCTGTGCCTCTCCTCCCGATAAGGTGGTTGAAGGCTGACCGACTTTTATATAACCAAGACCTACGTCATTAAGAGTCTCAAGCTTTTTGTGTATTTTAGGTATATTCTTGAAAAACTCAACAGCATCCTCAACCGTCATATCTAAAACGTCAGCGATATTTTTACCTTTATACCTGACCTCCAAGGTTTCCCTATTATATCTTTTACCCTTACAAACCTCACATGGAACATAAACATCGGGTAAAAAGTGCATTTCTATTTTAATTATACCGTCACCGCTACAGGCTTCACAACGTCCGCCTTTAATGTTAAAGCTGAATCGACCGGATTTATAACCTCTCGTCTTAGCTTCTGTAGTATTTGAGAAAACCTCTCTAATCAAATCGAATACTCCGGTGTAAGTTGCGGGATTAGACCTAGGTGTACGTCCTATAGGTGACTGATCTATATCAATAACCTTGTCCAAGTGCTCCAAACCTTTTATTGCATTATGCTCTCCAGGCTTTTGTTTTGCACGGTTCAATTCATTTGCCAGCCTTTTGTATAATATTTCGTTTACAAGACTACTTTTTCCTGACCCTGAAACACCTGTCACAGAAGTAAAAACTCCCAAAGGTATTTTTACATTTATATTTTTTAAATTGTTCTCCTTAGCTCCGACAACTTCAATCCACTTTCCGTTAGGCTTACGACGCTTCTTTGGTATTTCTACCTTCTTTCTTCCACTTAAATATTGTCCGGTTATTGAATTGGGGCTTTTTTTAATTTCTTCCACTGTACCCTTTGCAATAATCTCTCCACCGTGAACACCTGCACCAGGACCTAAATCTATTATATAGTCAGAGGCATTCATGGTATCTTCATCATGTTCAACTACTATAAGCGTATTTCCCAAATCCCTCAATTTTCTCAAAGTTTTAAGAAGCCTTTCATTATCTTTTTGGTGAAGCCCTATACTGGGCTCATCTAAAATATATAGAACCCCCATTAGTCCTGAGCCAATCTGAGTAGCAAGCCTGATTCTCTGAGCTTCCCCACCGGAAAGTGTGCCGGCCGCTCTTGACAGTGTCAAGTACTCAAGGCCAACATCTACCAAAAAACCCAGCCTTTCCTTAATCTCTTTAAGAATCTGGCGTGCTATAAGCCTGTCCCTCTCAGAGAGTTCAACATTATCAAAAAATTCCTTTGTCTCTCCCACGGAAATGGAACATATTTCATTTATATTGTGCTTACCCACTGTGACGGCAAGAGATTCTTTTTTAAGCCTTGCACCTTTACACTCGGGGCAAAGGTCATTGCTCATAAATCCTTCGTAGTATTGCTTCGCGCCTTCCGACTGTGTTTCTTTATATCTTCTCTCCATGCTGTTTACAACACCTTCAAAGGCAGTCATAAACGAACCACTTCCGTATTCTTTTTCATACTCCACCTTGATTTTCTCGCCGTTGGTACCATATAGAATTATATCCACTATTTTGGACGGAAGTTGCTCTACCGGTGTATCAACACTAAATTTATAGTGTCTCGCCAGGGCATTTATATACATTCTTGCATATCCATCCCCATTCGCAACATTCCAACCGTTAGCGTTTACAGCTCCCTCCGCTAAGGATTTTGACTTGTCGGGTATCACCATCTCGGGGTCGATTTTCAGCAACGAGCCAAGTCCCCCACAGGTAGGGCATGCCCCAAAAGGATTATTAAAGGAAAACATCCTTGGTGTAAGTTCATCAATACTTATACCACAATCACTACAGGCAAAATTCTGGCTGAACAGAAGCTCTTCCTTCCCTACAACATCAACAACAAGTAAACCATTGCTCAATTTGAGAACGGTTTCTAAAGAATCGGTAAGCCTCTTTCTAATATCAGACCTTACAATTAACCTGTCAACAACAATTTCAATGTTGTGTTTTTTGTTTTTGTCGAGACTTATTTCATCAGTAATCTCGTAAAGTTCTCCGTCTACACGTATTCTAACATAGCCGCCTTTTTTTATGTCCTCTATCAGCTTATGATATTCGCCCTTCCTACCTCTTACTACAGGAGCTAAAAGTTGTATCTTTGTACCTTCCTCCATATCCATTATGCTGTCTGCCATCTGGTCTACAGTCTGTTGAGCTATTTCCTTTCCGCAGATATGACAGTGCGGAACACCAATTCTCGCATATAAAAGCCTGAGGTAATCATATATTTCAGTTACTGTACCTACTGTAGACCTAGGATTTCTGCTGGTAGTCTTCTGATCTATGGATATGGCAGGAGACAATCCCTCTATATAATCGACATCCGGCTTCTCCATCTGCCCTAAAAACATTCTCGCATAAGAAGAAAGTGATTCCATATAACGCCTCTGTCCCTCAGCATAAATGGTGTCAAAAGCAAGAGAAGACTTTCCGGAACCACTAAGGCCTGTAATAACTACAAGTTGATCTCTAGGTATTTCAATATCAACATTTTTCAAATTGTGCTCTCTTGCACCTTTTATAATAATTTTGTCTTTCATCATAACAACACTCTCATTTCCACTTAGCATTAAATTGATATATAACTCTTCTGTTTACCTCAGCGGACCTTGCTACTTTGATTTAATATTCCGCTGCGGTATATATTATATCAAATAAAAAGAAAAAAGCAAACATCAGTTCGCTTGTATACTTCTGTATATAAACATTATAAATTGAACTTCTTTTTGAGTTCAGTGACCTTATCCCTTAAATCGGCAGCCCTTTCAAACTGCAGATCTGCTGCAGCCTTTTTCATCTCTTTTGCCAATCTTTCAATAAGAGCTCCCGCTTCACTGGCACTTAATGTATCTTTATCATTATGCACAGCATAGTCCACACTTTCCTCGGCAGCTTTAGTAACTTCAATTACATCCCTTACACCTTTTTTTATACTCTGAGGCGTAATTCCGTTTTCCTCATTGTATTCAACCTGGATCTTTCTTCTCCTGTTGGTCTCACTGATAGCTTTTCTCATCGACTCGGTAACGGTATCAGCATACATTATTACTTTACCTTCAACATTTCTAGCTGCCCTGCCGACGGTCTGAATTAGCGAAGTCTCGGATCTTAAGAACCCTTCCTTATCGGCATCAAGTATGGCTACCAAAGATACTTCAGGTAAATCCAGACCTTCCCTTAAGAGGTTTATACCAACTAAAACGTCAAAGACACCAAGTCTTAAATCCCTTATAATCTCCATTCTTTCAATGGTGTGAATATCCGAGTGAAGGTACTTGACTTTAAAATCCAGTTCCTTGAGATAGTCGGTAAGGTCTTCCGACATTTTCTTTGTCAAGGTGGTAACCAAAACACGCTCATTTTTCTTTACTCTTTCATTAATTTCACCAATCAAGTCATCAATCTGTCCCTTAACAGGCTTTACAATTATTTCAGGGTCAATAAGCCCAGTAGGCCTTATTATCTGCTCGACAACCTGCTGTGAGTTAGCCTTTTCATATGCAGCAGGGGTTGCGCTGACAAAAACGATCTGATTTATTCTATCTTCAAACTCACTAAATTTTAAAGGTCTGTTGTCAAAAGCTGAAGGAAGCCTAAAGCCGTAATCCACCAGCGACTGCTTTCTAGATCTGTCTCCGTTATACATCGCTCCTACTTGGGGAACAGTAACGTGGGACTCATCTATCATCATCAGGAAATCATCGGGGAAATAATCTATTAGTGTATAAGGCGAGCTCCCTGGCTTTCTACCGCTTATGTGTCTTGAATAATTCTCAATTCCCTGACAAAAACCTACTTCTTGGAGCATTTCAAGATCATACATGGTTCTTTGTTCAAGTCTCTGTGCTTCAAGCAGTTTACCATCTGCCTTGAGTTCTTTCAATCTTTCCTGAAGCTCCTGCTCTATATTTACAATTGCCTTCTCCATTTTTGCCCTCGTGGTTGCATAGTGGGAAGCTGGAAATATGGCAGCGTGGGACATGGTTCCCAATATTTCACCGGTAAGGTAATTAATTTCAGTTATCCTGTCTATCTCATCGCCGAAAAATTCCACTCGAATTACCTCTTCCGATGAATAAGAGGGGAATATGTCAAGCACATCTCCTCTTACACGAAACCTACCACGTTTAAAGTCTATTTCGTTTCTTTCATATTGTATGTCAACAAGCTTTCGGATAATTTCGTCCCTATCCTTTTGCATACCCTTTCTCAACGACAGCATAAGGTCAGTATAGTCCTCCGGATCACCCAGACCATAGATGCATGATACACTGGCCACAATAATTACGTCTCTTCTTTCAAATAAGGCAGCAGTAGCCGAGTGTCTCAATTTGTCTATCTCATCATTTATAGAGGAATCCTTTTCTATATAGGTGTCTGTAGTTGCAATATAAGCTTCCGGCTGATAATAGTCGTAATAACTTACAAAATACTCCACCAAATTATCTGGAAAGAACTCCTTAAACTCACTGCAAAGCTGTGCAGCAAGAGTTTTATTGTGCGCAATTATAAGGGTTGGCTTTTGCACCCTTTCAATTACATTAGCCATGGTAAAGGTCTTACCTGAGCCTGTAACCCCCAAAAGGGTTTGTCCCTTAAGTCCACGGTTAATGCCTTCACACAATTTATCAATAGCCTTAGGTTGATCACCGCAAGGCTTGTATTCTGATGCAATCTTAAATTCCGGCATAATTGCTTCTCTCCCAAAATTTTAATTAGATATATTATACCACACTGTATTATATATTCAAACATACGTTTGGGAGATTTAAAAACGAATTTTATAGATAAAATTTAGAAATACGGCAAAACGAACCCCTGATTTAAGAAAATTCACGGATTCGTTTATATTTTAGTTATTAAATATTTATGTTTGTCTCAACACCTACATTATTTTAAAAATCACCTAATTACTTAATATAATTACGTTTGACCAGAAATTATAATCCTGATCAAGCCTGCAAACCGATATCTTCTTGCCGGAAGGACTCCAGCTAAAACCTACAACTTCATCAAATAGTGCTATTCTACTTGTAGTCCCCGCTTTTAAGTCGCTCAAATATATCCCGTTTTCTGTTGAGTCTTCTTTTTTTATAGAAAACACAACTCTGGTATTGTCGTGATTCCATGCCACTTTAGATGTAGACATCCCCTCTGCCAAAATCCTCTTGTTAAAATCCATATCCATTAAAATCAATTCTACTTTTTCATTTTTAGCAAATTTCACATACACAAGCCTTTTTTGGTCTCTTGATGGATATATCTGAAATACATTTTCATCCAAAGTGCTTGTTTCCTTACTCACAAAATTATATTTTTTTAGTTCTAGATCGGAGGTAAGATAACAAAGTTCATTTCCATTCCTAAATACATCATTTACAGATTTCGAACCCAATTTAACAATCTCAACTATCTTCCCAGAAACATCTCCTTCGAAAATGCTGCTGCTAAAATCAGGATAAATAACTCTTTCATTATCAATCCACTTTCCAGCCATAACATGCATGGTATTATCCCCGGTTATTGAAACGGAATTTTCACCTTGTGAATTCATAATATACCCTCTGGCAGTTTCTTCATAATTTGATTTATAAAAAATGTGCTTCTTATCTGGTGAAAACTCTGCAAACAACTGATTGGCACTCTCTTCTTTGAGTATTTTATACTCTTTAGTGTTGGTATCGAAAATATAAAGATTATTAGGATAGAATTCCTCACCTTCACTTGATACTTTATCAACGTTTGTGTTTTTCTTGCTAATCAGTAGCTTATCCTCATCTTGCCAATCCAAGGCCCTGATATCTTTATACTCTTCTATTTTTTCTACTCTTAACTCGACCGTTCCTGTGGTGCTCTCAGGCTCAACAATGGTTATAGTTTTGTCACCATCCTTAATGATTGTGCGCTCCTGAGAATTTGAATTGCATGCTGCTAATGTAGTTATAGTAATTGAAACAGCTATAATAAATGTTATTTTTCTTATCATAACTTTCCCTCCCTTAATTTCTGTTGATATGATTAAATACTCTTCATACCTATATTCTAGATGATTAATATCTCAAAATTATATAGCAAATGTTTCAAAATTGTAAACTTTCGTTCTGTGAAATAGGTTGCTTCCATTACAAATTCTCCGTCCCTTTCAAAACAGCACCATTCATTTTCAAGAAGTTTTGATTCTTTTAAATTTATAATGTACAATATACTTATAATAAAAGGGGGTAAGAAGATTGAAAGCTCTAAAAAATATTATTTTTTCTACAGTAATAACTTTTTTGTTGGCATTTATCTTAAACTACATATGGCTGCCAGCATGGAATATTCGGTCTATTGGAACATGGTTATTTGTAATTATTGTTTTACTTATCTTTGCTGAAACATCCTCGACTTTTAGCACATTTTCACCTATTAATTCTTTTAAAAATAAAAAGCTCCCTAAAACATCAATGGTGACTTTTGGAATTATGGCTGTACTTGTCGTCCTTCTAGTAGTGGCTGGGCTTTTTAGTAGTAGATTAGTTAATTCAAAAGAGTATGCGTCCCTTTTAGAGCCATACATTGTAGATGGTGATATGGAAGATTACAAAGCTACTATTGATAACGTACCCTTGCTCGATAAAAACAGTTCCTTATTATTAGCTAATAGGAAGTTGGGTACTTTAATAGACGTTGTTTCTCAGTTTAAAATAGAGGATAGTGAACAAATAACAGTTAAGAGTAAACCTATAAGGGTATCTGTTTTAGAGTATGATGGGTTTTTTAAATGGATAAATAACAAAGATTCTGGTTGCCCAGGTTTTATAAAGGTAGATATGACAACACAGGATGCTGACTTAGTACGAGTGGAAGGCGGCATAAAGTATTCACCGAGCGAATATTTCAGAAGGGACTTAAAAAGATATTTAAGAAAAAACTTCCCTACACTAATGTTTGAACAAGCAACATTAGAGCTTGACGAAAACGAACACCCCTATTGGATAGCACCAATAGTTAACCACAAAATAGGCTTATTTGGAGGTAGGGACATTATTGGGGTGGTGACAGTAGACGCAGTAACAGGTGCGGTACGAAAACATAATGTTGGCGAAATTCCTGAGTGGTTAGACAATGTATTTAGCTCTTCATTAATTATGCAACAATATGATGATTACGGTAAATTACAAAATGGATTTTGGAATTCCAAAATTGGACAGAGGGGTGTAAAAGTTACCACAGAAGGTTATAACTATATTCCGCAAGGCAATGACAATTATATTTATACAGGAGTTACATCTGCTGGTAAGGACGAATCAAATATCGGCTTTATTGTAGCAAACAAAAGAACAAAGGAAGTTGTTTATTATCCTCAGTCTGGTGCAGAAGAATATTCCGCTATGGGTAGTGCCGAAGGTATGGTCCAGGATTTAGGATACCAATCAACTTTCCCTCTACTCCTTAAAATCGAAGGTCATCCAACATATATAGTAACTCTAAAAGACGCTGCAGGCCTTGTAAAAATGTACGCCATGATAAATGTAGAGAAATATCAGATAGTTGCAATTGGAGACACTATACAAGCCTGCCAAAATAAATATCGAGAATTGTTAAAGAACAGTGGTGTAGAGGTTTTTGAGTCTGAAAAATCCCTTGTAAAAGGTAAAATAGAAACAATCAAAGAGGCTACAAAACAGGGAACAACCTATTATTATATTAAACTTGAGAATAATGAAAAGTATTTTTCCTTAAGCATCCTTGATAATGAAGAAATAATTCTTTTACAGGTTGGAGATTATATAAAATTAAACAGTGAAATTGATGAAAGTAAAACTATTTTACCTTCAATTTTAGTTAAATAAAACACAAATACTTAATCGAGTGGGAATGACTTTTTAGAAGTATGGCTAAAGAACATACTCAGTTTACCATTTCTAAAACATAGTTTTCAACCTCTTGTAAGGTAGTTGCGCTGGAGATTGTCGGATATGCATCTCTGGCAAAAACCAAGCCAGTGTCTGTTTCAAGAAATACATATCTCCTTCCATCAGCAAATCCATATCCTGCAACATCTTTGAGCATGAGGTGTTGCACCTTTTTGTTCCCATATAGAACTTTCATTATACTCCATAGGCATAAAAATACCAGTTGTTCCAACCTGAATCTTCGAAATAATATCTGTATCTTCCACCTTTATATTAATACCTATTGGGCATGGTAAAAGCACAGATAGACTGTCGCCTATTTGTATATTACCACGATAAACTTTCCCTACCTCAATTTCAGCAATAGCCAAGTATTCTTTATCTCCATTGAAGTCGATTTCTATATTGCTAATACGAGTAACAATGCCTTTGAATATCACGGGTTTCCACTTTGAAAATAATTCTTCTTCTGAACGCCACTCCAATCTAGATTTTGTTAATGATGTATTTACAGGTAGACTTTCAACAAATTTGAAGGTTGCATTTTTAGAAGTATCTGATAAATGGTTATCTTTCTTTTGTCTGTCTATCAGCAAAATACCTATTGTGAGTACCAGAATAAAGCAAGCTGCAATGGCACATACTTTTACCCAAATACGAATATCATTCGTGATAAACAACGCCAATAAAAGTTTTTGAATATCTATGTAGGCAGTCAACTTTGCTATATATTCCTTCTAGGCTAGACTTTTGAACAATATTATTGAACTCGGTGATTCAAATATAAAAATATTTTTCCAATAAATCTAGAAGCATAATAGGTTTTGATGGATATCCAAAACTTCAGAAAGGTTTAAAAGAACTTATTAAAAGTAAATTAACTTCGGTTAAAAGAATGGAAGTATCCTCTAACAGAATTAGTGAAGATAATATAATAAAAGCGTTTTCCAATCGTATAGAGAAAAGTTTTTAAATTATTACTTAAGTGAGCTTCTACAAAGCATTCGGGAAAATAATAAGAAACGTAGTTTTATTATTGTCGGAATCTCTTATCCCTATTGTACCTCCTTGCTTTATTACCAGCTCCTTCACGAGGGCAAGGCCTAATCCTGTGCCGCCTGTTTGCCTTGCTCTGTTCTTATCCAATCTGTAAAAAGGCTCAAAAACCTTTTCTCTTTCCTCTTCCGGTATATACTTACCTGTGTTTTCCACCTCAATATGAACGTAAGCCTCTTGAATAAAGCACCTTACAGATATCCCCCCCTGATCAATGTTATATTTAATCGCATTGTCCAATACATTAACCAGTATATGATTCATATTTTCCTTATCTGCCAATACATACGCCTCTTCAAGCTCCCTTTCGAGCTTAATTCCTAGCCTGTCCATTCGCCCTTTCATATTGTTGCAAATTATCTCAATTAATCCACTTATCTCAATCCTTTCCATATCCTTCTCAAAATCATATTTTTCAAGAGCTGATAAATGCAGCACTTTATCAACCATATTTCCCAATCGTGAGGTCTCTTTTTCAATTACTTCCTTAGCCTGTTCCAAAAGTTTTAAATCCTCAGGATACATTGAAATAAGATCAAGATATGCCCTTATTGATGTAAGCGGAGTTTTAAACTCATGAGTAATATTGCCGATAAACCGTTTTTGTTCTTTTTCAAGCTTTGACAATTTCTCAACTGCCAAACTAAGTTTCCTTTGCTCTTCCTCCATATTTTCAATACTGTCTCGTATCCTATAGCTCATGTAATATATGCCTTCGCTCAATTCTCCAAGTTCGTCCCTTCTCTTTAAAAGAGGGACTTGATAATTTCCATGCCTTATAGAATCTGAATAGGTTTTGAGCTTTAAGATACCATTGGTAAAAGAGTTGAAATACATGGCAGCAATAATGAAACCAAGAAGCAGAACTACAGCACCAACAATAATAAACGTATACCAAATCTTATTGTAAAAGTCTGCATATTGTTTGAGAGAATAGGAAATCTGAATAACTCCAGCCTGTTCACTGCGTATAATCAGTGGTGTCATATAATATAACAAATTTTCCTCTACACTATAGGCAATTTTCCCCTTAAGTGCATAGGGAAGTGCATCCCTTACATCTATTGCGGATTTGCCAGGCAAAGTTGTACCAACCTGATTACCGTTAATATCATATATAACTACCGGTCTATTGATTAGACGGTTTATGTAAGAAGCCAGTTCTTCTCCATTGTCCTTTAGAAATTTCTGACTTGTGTCTACTCCCTTTGAAAAATATAATTCATTAACATACAAATTAGCTGTTTTACCGTAAGAAGCCAGAATATCCTCATATTGAAACATATGCTCATTCCTGATTCCACTAAGTACAAGAAGGCTCAGAACAAATACCGTTAATGACAAAAGTAAGGCTAAAAATATACTGTGTTTTATCTTTATACTAATCCTCATAAGACTCCTTTGCAGCTTTATATCCTACACCGTGAACAGTATTAATAATGTCCTGATAATAATCGCCCAATTTTTTTCTCAATCTCTGAACGTGAATATCAACAGTTCTCGTACCTCCGGCATAATCCATACCCCAAATTCTATCGAGCAATTCATCCCTCGTAAAAACTCTGTCCAAATTTGAAAGCAGCAGGAATAAAAGATCAAACTCCTTAGGGGTAAGCTCCAATACTTTCCCAGCAATACTTACTTTTCTACTTTCATAAAGTACCTTAAGGTCTTTAATAATTATGTCCTTGCGTTGTACTTCATTTTCAGTAATAGTATTAATCCTTCGTAAAAGTGAATTTACCCTCGCCATAAGTTCTCTCATATCAAAGGGCTTTGTAACATAATCATCTGCTCCTAGTTCAAGCCCTAAAACCTTATCAACTATATCATTCTTTGCTGTAAGCAGAATAATTCCAACTTTATTCTTTCCGCTTATGTTCCTCATTACATCAAAGCCATTCAATTCCGGCATCATTACATCTAAGAGCATTAAATCGGGATTGAATTTATTAAGTACTGAAAGTGCACTCTTTCCGTCATACGCCACTTCGACATTATGACCCTCTCTTCTTAAAGCATAAGCTATCGCGTCTGCTATATTAATCTCATCATCCACTACAAGAATTCTATTTGCCATATACATATCTCCTGCTAAATTTATTGATTGGAGACAGAAATTTTGATCTGTTCCAAGTCAAAACCCGTTGGATTCTGGAAAACTCTAAGTTCAAACTCCTTTGCAACAGCTAAAATGTGATCAAATATATCCGATTGTACACGCTCAAAGTTTACCCAGTTAGTATCATTGGTAAAAGCGTAAATCTCCAAGGGTAGTCCATGTTCTCCGGGTGAAAGCTGTCTAACCATCTGAATCATAGTGCTGTGAATTTTAGGATGGCTTTTTAAATAGTTTTCTATATATATTCTAAAGGTACCTATATTGGTAAGATTTCTTCTATTAACGGTAACGTCGATATCAATTTTATTCTTTGCGTTGTATTGTTCTATTTCCCTTTCCTTATCCCTTATATAATCTTTTAGAAAGTTAATTTTTTTGTATTTTTCAATCATTTCTCCCGTACAAAACTTTATGCTTTTTACATCAATGTATATTGAACGTTTAATACGCCGTCCTCCTGCTTCCGACATGCCTCTCCAGTTCTTAAAGGAATTAGATATAAGGGAATATGCCGGAACAGTTACGTATGTCATATCAAAATTCTGTACTTTTACTGTTGTCAAGGTTATATCGATAACTGTACCATCCGCACCATAATTCGGCATCTCAATCCAATCACCAATTCGAAGCATGTCATTTGAAGTCAACTGTATTCCTGCAACCAACCCAAGAATTGAATCTTTAAATATAAATGAAAAAACTGCTGTTAATGCTCCAATTCCACTGAGCAAAATCAAAGGACTCTCACCCATCAGATTTGCAAAAATAACTATTCCAATAACAATATATACTACTATTTTAACAACTTGCAAAAATCCCTTAATGGGTCTCACTTTAGAAATCGGATACTTTCTATATATATCATCAACCGAGTCTAAAACTGCATCAATTACAAATATCAAAACAATCAGAATATAGGCTAATATTAACCGTTGAATCAAATAATAATAATTTATAAAAATTGAAGCCATGAAATAAATAACTAAAGCTGGTACAATAAGAGATAATTTATGAAAAACCTTTCTGTGCAGTAAAACATCATCCCATTCAAACTTATTTTTCTTTACAAACCGTATTATAATTTTTAGGACAACACTCTTAACTATAATATAAGACAGAATAGAAGCCAGAATGATTAGTAAAGCAATTATACCTCCAGATACAACCCCAGCAGGTCTAGCATTTAATCCGTAATGTTTAAGCAAATTTTCAATCCATTCCATGATATACAACCCTCACAGTTAATTTTTTTGTTATTATATAGTAGTTTAACCTGTAATTCAAACAACAAACATAATAATAATAACGAGTATTATCTAACATATCTTTGTTAACCTCGAGAGTTCAAATTTAATGGCAAATACCTTATTACATCAAAAAAAGCTTTCAATGATAAAATTCACCAATGAAAGCTTTTAAAATCAGGTAATCTCTTTAAAATAACTGGTCAATTGACATTTAAAAAAATTTGGTTTACATTTTTTAAAATGGTCTTATTAGCTTCATCACTTAATATTTTCTCATTTCCTTACTACTTAAAATTATGTTCTATAATTCGTTGCCATTTTTCTTCCTTCACTTTTACCTGATAAAATCATCTTTGTTCCTATTTCTGATTCAAAATACGCATTATCAATCTTGTTTTCATTAAACTCATTATTTTTCAGACTAAATTTTCCCACAAGATCTTTAAGCATTTCCGCCTGACCTGACAATTCCTGGCTGGCAGCTGCACTCTCCTGGGAAGTAGCCGAATTATTCTGAACAGCCGTTGATACTTGATATACACCTAAGTTTACTTGTGTTATTGCAGAGGCCTGTTCATTTGATGCCTCTGCAATTTTTCCTACAAGATCTGCTGCTTTTGTAACTCCATCAACACATCCTTACGTCTTATGAGTTTTTGTGAGACTTGCTTTGAAAAATCTCCTAACTGAACTGATTTCATTATACCTTCAAGTTCTTCAATTGGCTTTGATAACTTATTTCCAAATAACATTGATACAAAAATAGCTATTAACAAGAATATAAAAGCGATAACTATTATCACCTTTTCAAGCTGTGCAGCTTCAGCTAAAATATCCTTTTTATCCATTACTGCAATAAATCTCCACCCTGTAGTGTCCGATGTATATCGTGCAACAACACTCTCCTTTCCGTCAACATCTGTCTCAATGCTGTTCCCTGTTAATTTTGACACATCCTTCATACTCTTTATATTCAAATCAGCGATATTTTTAAGATTTAATTCACTCTTTTGCGGATGTGCAATAATTGTACCCATAGAATCAGCAAGAATAATATATCCACTTTTTCCAAGTTTTATATTTTTTATCATGTCTGTCATCCCGTTCAAGCCGACATCCATACCTACTACGCCTGCCAGTTTACCTTGTTCATTATTAAATGTTGAAACAATACTTATTACAAAACTGCTCATTCCTCGGATCATAATCCTTAGTTATTGTTGATTCAGGCCATTGTATATACCCACCATTCTAATCTCCCATATACACATAAGCGTATTTAGGATGTGAATTCGCAACATGCACAAATTCATTATATATTTGTGACTCAATTCCTCCATTTTTTGAAGGTGTCATTTTTGTATCATCACTTGGGTTATCTAGATAGTTCCTGACAGTATTATCAACCTTCCTAACCAATTGGTTTTGTGACATCATATGTACATTTTCTTTTATACCTTCCATAAAGATATTTATTGATGTATCTACTTGTCTAATCTCATTTAATGTAGAATTTATTGCATCATTCTTTAATTGATTCTTTATTTGCACATCGATAATAATACTAATTGTTGCAATAGGAATAAAAACTACTAAAAACATTGATATAATAAGTTTTGCCCTAAAACTATTTAGATTAATTTTTTTCATTTAGTACCCTCCTTGGTATTGTTTCAATGCTTATTATAGTAATTTTCTTCAATTTTTTTAACATTATCAATATCGTCAATTATTTTGCTTTAGATAACCCGGAATTTAAATAATTGTATATTGTGTGTTGCATTTATAGGGATACAGTAAGACAGTTGTTCAAAGTATCGAATTTGAATCTTTTATGATACGCTGAGATAATTTACTCAGAACATACTTAAAAAGTTATCAGAACATATTATTTTTTTAATAAAAATACTATATTTACTGTAATAATATCCTAATACTTTGCCGATATAGACTTCAACTTTATATAAAAATTTTGGATTCTAAGGAGGAAATGTATGCTAAAGTCAAAATTCAACACAAATTTATTCTTAGTGCTTTGTATTATAACAGTTTCATGTGTACTCTTTTTGGGAAAAGTACGGAGTAACTCCTTTGAATACAAGTCTTTGGCGGGTGATAATAGTTTTTATAATGTATTCGAGCTAAGCAATGGAAATAAATTAGCTGTAGGAAATGCACCAGCCGATGCCAATATGATTACTATCAGGTTTGACAGTAACGGAAATATTTTATGGAAAAGAGTTTTTGGAGTTTATGAAAACAATAGCATTTTAATTTCTGCTAAAGCCATTGAAAAAGCTGATGGAAGCATTACTATAGAAGGAATATTCAGCAATAGTCCAAACAATATCGATGATAGTGTTTGTGTTGAACTCACCCTTAGATCTGACGGAAAGCTTATTCACACTAACCTGACCAGTGCTCAATAGTTTCACTTAACTTAAAGACAGTCATAGTCTCGTTAAGTTTCTTCTACATGTTTATTCTTAATTAAGCCTCATTAGCAAAAGGAGGAAAATCAATTATGAACTTTAAGGCAATGCTCTCATTAATACTATTTGTTTCATTAATGCTTTTTATTTCTGCGTGTGCGTCTACAGGTGATGCTTCAACTCCAATCAACAACAATAATCAATCCTCATCTGAAAACAAGAAAGAAATTTATACAATATCATCAATTCAAACAAATGTCGACTTTGAAAAAGATTTTGGAAATTGGTGCATGTCAACCTGGGAAACTGAGAATAACGGAGAACTTGGTTTTACAAGCTTTGCTTTAAGCACTGATCAAAAAGCCTCCGGAGCATCCTCCGTTGCTATAACTTGTGATATGAAAGGCTCGAATGGAATCTCAAAAACCACAAAAGGTGCGTTTAAGATCAATTTTGAAAAACCAATTGACTTAAAAGGAAAACTCTTATCTGCAAAAGTGTATTTACCTGAAGAATTGTTTGAGGAGCAATTTAGATCAGCATCCTTCGGTGCAGTACTATATATAAAAACAACTGAGAGTTATATGTGGAGCGATGGAGGGTGGAACGATATTGCAAATTCTCTTCAACCTGGTTGGAATGAACTTTCTTATGCTCCTATTGGCGTAAAAGAAAGTGATACTCGTGAAATAGGTATAATGATTGGAAAAGGCGAAGGAGCTCCTGACTGGAGTGGAACAATTTATATTGATGATATATCTTATTGATAACTATAGCTATAGTTAAAAGATATGGAATAAGGCTTTTTTGTAAAATCAGTATACTTATGATTTACCTTTGTCTTTATTGAATTATGTAATTGTGATTATTTGGGAATTATTACTTTTTCAATACCAAAAGTAAAGCCTCTGCTATTTTGTGCAGAGGCTTCTTAATATTAGCTTTTATAAATTACTAATATAGACTTTGTAGAAAGTTGTAATAAATACACGTTATCGGAATGAGATGCATGAAAAAGAATGCCAAATACTTTTTCGTATAAGGCATTCTTTAGAAAGTTACATAATTTAAAGTTGAGTCTACTCCTCACCGGAATCCTGTACCTGATCGGGGAACTCTACTTTTTGTGACTTCTTTTCCTTATTATCTGCAATTAATCTGTTGGCTTTTCCTAAAGCCGTTTTTACCTTGTTCTGAATACCAACAGCCTTTTCTTTCATATTGCCGGCAGAATTTCTTACACTTTGCGATGCACTCTTAGCACTGTTTACAATATCCTGCCTTGTTTCTTTACCTGATTTAGGTGCTAACAGCACACCTGCTACAGCTCCAACAGCAGAACCCACTGTTGCAACGGTTGCAAGTTTTTTAGCAACTTTAACTTTTTTAGCTATTTCCTTCTTCTTCTTCGCATCCTTAATAGACTTTATTAAGTTCATATCTAAATCCTCCTAAAATCGATAATTATTTATTTGTATTCCTAGAATCGCCAAGCTATACTTAGCAAGACATAAATACAGAATCAGTACCCCAACAAGCAGGCTCTAAAATAATATATTATATGACACGTCAACATAATTGTTACAAAAATATCAAAAAACTTAAATGTCACTCCTAAAAATTTGAATTATTTACGAATTACTATAGACGAGGAGGTTATTATGATTATAGCCAAAATTATTAGAAGGTTCGACTTTTACAAGCTATTACATCCATTAACATTGGTAGTTACTTTTCCAATAATTTTTACTACTTTTTGTGTTTTAACACAAAGCGTGTCAAGGGGATTTATCCTTTATGTCTGCGCATTAATGATTCTAATTCTGTTACTATATTTGGATATGATAACAGATACAGAAAGTCTAAAAAAAGAAGTAGTAGCTATCAATGTTATATCTATGAATTTTTCTGAGGAGGTGGCTAAGAAAACAATAGAATCTTTCAAAGATAATAAAGTTATTAATGTATAAAAATTAAGGAAAACAAAAAGCTCCGGGAGCATTATAAACCCGGAGTTTTTATTAACTCTTATCAAATGTTAAATTTGATTTGAGCGTCCTCTTTGTCCTCATCCTTGATATAACAACCGACAGCCGGTATATTTTTTGTTCTGTAATAGTCAAGATCCTTAAATGTAACTTCAGGTAGCCTTTTTATGCTGGTCATAACGCTTCCTTTCTTTTCCTTCAGCACCTGCACACCCTGAGAGTCTCTAGTGGATTTTGGGTTTATATTTGAAGTATTAAATATAAGCACTTTGTTAAGGCTGCTAAAAGCAACGAGTTCTTCATCCTCTAAAATATGCTGCGTATATATAATTTTTGATAAAGCACTGTAAGCATTGGCCAGCTTTTTACGGTTTGTTTTGGTTGCATAGCTGTTTAAGTCAATCTTTGCAATCTTACCGTTCTCAAAGGCAAAAATCATATATCCCTTATAGTCATCGGTGGTAACTATATGAATAATTTCTTCATCTTCATCAAGCCCTAACAGATTGGCAAGATACTCTCCTAGACTACTTGCCTTACAATCTTCAATTTCATAAATCCTTATCTTATACACCACTTGCTTATTAGAAAACAGCAGTAAATCCGCTTTGTTATGAGTTTCAATTTCCTGTATTATAAAGTCATCATCTTTTAGCTTGTGTTCAGGACTTGTCCTTAAGGATGTAAGCGGTATCTTTTTCAAATAGTTGTGCTCGGTTAAAAACAGTTTTAAGTTATAGTCCTCAATAAAATGTTCTATTGTAATTTCTTCAACATGTTCTTCATGAAGTATTTCAGTACGCCTAGGTTGTCCATATTTTTTAGAAACTTCACCAAGCTGCTTGACAATTATCTTCTTTATCTTTTTGTCATTGCCATATATGTCTTTTAACTCTGCAATCTCTTTTTGAAGTTTTTCTATCTCACTGACCCTGTTTAAAATGTATTCTTTATTTAAGTTTCTTAGCTTTATTTCTGCAATAAATTCAGCCTGTAACTGATCTACCTCAAAGCCTTCCATAAGGTTAGGTATAACCATTGCATCCTCTTCTGTCTCCCGTATCAATCTTATTGCTTTGTCTATATCCAAAAGTATTTTCTTCAAACCGAGTAATAAATGGAGCTTATCCGACTTTTTGTTTATATCATAAAGTGTTTGTCTTTTTATACAATCAACTCTAAATTCAACCCAATGAGTTAATACACCTTTTACACCAAGCACCTTAGGCCGTCCATTTATAAGGATGTTAAAATTACAGCCAAAACTATCCTCTAGCGGTGTTAATTTATACAGTTTATTCATTAAAGCATCGGGATCGGTATTCTTTCTTAAGTCAAAAGTGACTTTAAGACCGTCAAGATCGGTTTCATCCCTCACGTCCACAATATCTCTTATCTTATTACTTTTAACTAGTTCAATGACTGAATCAATGATAGCTTCTGAAGTTGTAGTATAAGGAATTTCATATACTTCAATACAGTTATTCTCTTTATCGAACCTGTACCTACCCCTTACCTTGAAGCTTCCTCTACCGCTATTAAAAATCTCTCTTATATCCTTCTCTTTGTAAATTAACTGTCCACCTGTTGAAAAATCTGGGGCTTTAAGATACTCGGAAATATCCACATCTTCATTATTAATAAATTGAACAGTTGCTTCGCAGACTTCTTTAAGATTAAAGCTGCAAATATTGCTCGCCATACCAACAGCTATTCCCTGATTTGCACTTACAAGTACATTAGGAAATGTTATCGGAAGCAACGTAGGCTCTTTTAAGGTCCCGTCATAATTGTCTACAAAGTCAACAGCATCCTTATCAAGATCCCTAAACAATTCCTCACATATCTTATCAAGCTTTACCTCGGTATAACGGGGTGCTGCAAAATGCATATCCCTGGAATAGTGTTTTCCAAAGTTACCCTTTGAATCGACATAGGCATGCAGCAGAGCATCATTACCCCTTGTCATTCTGACCATTGTCTCATAAATAGACATATCTCCATGAGGATTAAGCTTCATTGTCTGACCTACTACATTCGCCGACTTGGTTTTTGCCCCTGTAAGGAGTCCCATTTTGTACATAGTATAGAGCAATTTTCTGTGTGACGGCTTAAGCCCGTCAATTTCTGGTATAGCCCTTGAAACTATTACACTCATGGCATAAGGCATATAATTCTTTTCAAGTGTATCAACTATTTTCTGCTCAATTACGTGGTTTTTAGCCATATATTTCACCTTTCCAAAATACTCATCATTTCAATTCAAGTAATATTCCAAATGCTTCTCTAAGGCCATTTCTCAAAATACGAAACTTAAATATAATATATCTATCCCTTAGGATACGTCTATCATATCTAAATACCTGTGACCGTTTTCTTCTATAAAAATCTTTCTTCCTGGAAGATTGTCACCAAGCAGCACATCAAACATTTTCTCAGTACCTTCAACATCATCGGGCATTACCTTTATAAGTTTTCTTGTTTCGGGATTCATAGTGGTCAACCACATCATCTCCGGCTCATTTTCTCCAAGACCCTTTGACCGCTGTACGGTATATTTTCCATTTAATTTTGCAACTATATCGTTCTTTTCCTTATCGGAATAGGCAAAAAAGGTTTTATCTTTTGCCGTTATTTCAAAAAGCGGTGACTCGGCAATGAAAACCTTACCCTCATTAATTAGTGTTGGAACTAGTCTGTACAACATAGCAAGTATAAGGGTTCTAATCTGAAAACCGTCTACATCAGCATCTGTACAGATAATAACCTTATTCCAACGCAAATTGTTGATATCAAAAGTATTGAATTCTTTGTTATGTTTGGTTTTTATTTCCACACCGCAACCTAAGACTTTTAATAAGTCTACAATTATTTCACTCTTGAAAATATTATCATAGTCGGCTTTCAAACAGTTCAATATCTTACCTCTTACCGGTATTATAGCCTGAAACTCTGCATCCCTACCCAATTTACACGCACCTAAAGCCGAGTCCCCTTCCACTATATAAACTTCTCTTCGGTTTAGATCTTTTGTCCTACAGTCAACAAATTTCTTAACTCTGTTGGATATATCAATGTTTCCACTAAGCTTCTTTTTTATATTAATCCTTGTTTTCTCGGCAGTCTCACGGCTTCTTTTATTTACCATTATCTGCTCAATAATCTTATCGCTTTCCATTTTGTTCTCAATGAAATACACTTCAAGCTGCTGCTTTAAAAAGTCGGTCATCGCTTCCTGGATAAACCTGTTTGTTATTGACTTTTTGGTCTGATTTTCATAGCTTGTAATTGTTGAAAACGAATTGGTAACAAGGATCAGACTATCCTGAATGTCCTGAAAGGTAATTTTTGCTTCATCCTTGTTATACTTGCCCCTTGCTTTTATGCATTTATCTATTTCATATATAAAAGCATTTTTCACTGCCTTATCCGGTGAGCCTCCGTATTCAAGAAAACTTGAATTGTGATAGTACTCCATCATATTTATCACGTTGTTAAAGCAAAAAGCTATCTGTATCTTTACTTTGTATTCAGGTTTATCTTCCCGGTCTCTTCCTTTTGTGCTTGTCTCATAAAACTGTATACCTGTAAAAGATTTTTCCTGCGAAATCTCATTTACATAGTCAATTATACCATTATCATAACAGTACTCATAAACTTCCGAAGATTCCTCATCGTAGAGCACAAACTTAAGGCCAGCATTGACAACTGCCTGCTTTTTTAGAATATTTGCATAATACTCAAGGGGTATATTTATATCGGTAAATACGTCAAGATCAGGCTTCCACTTAATAATAGTGCCTGTCTGCTCATAATTCGACTTTTGCTTTGACAGCCCCCCAATATTTTCACCCTTTTCAAAATGCAAGTCAAATTTATACCCATCCCTATAAACGGTAACATCCATACATTCTGAGCTGTATTGGGTAGCACAGCTCCCAAGTCCGTTTAATCCAAGACTGAATTCATAGTTTTCACCGGAGTTGTTTTTATATTTGCCTCCTGCATAGAGCTCGCAAAACACCAACTCCCAGTTATATCTCTCTTCCTTTTCATTATAATCTAGGGGTATTCCTCTTCCGTAATCCTTTATCATCACAGAATTGTCCTTAAACCTAGACACTTCGATTATTTTTCCAAAACCTTCTCTTGCTTCATCTATAGAATTTGAAAGAATCTCAAATACAGAATGCTGGCATCCCTCAATGCCATCAGAGCCAAATATTACCGAAGGCCTTAACCTTACCCTGTCTGCTCCTTTTAAAGAGGTTATGCTCTCATTACCGTATTGCTCACCTTTGCTTTTTTTTGACATTTTGTAGTGCACACTCCTATCAGAAAATTCTGCATTAGTCCATACCTAAAATATCCTAACATAAAAGTACAATGCCCATCAAATAAAATTTTAGAAAGGGCAATTTTAAAGTCTTTTGGAATCTCCTTAATAATACTATAAATATATTCTAACCACAAACAGAGAAAGCACATATGTAAACACATGTCTTACAAAGTACTACCCCTAGAAATCAGATTACACCAAACTAATGTTCGTGTCAAGTTGTGAATAGTGCATAATTTTGAAATTACCATGTTTATCCCATAAAAGTTACTAATTTCCTATAGAAATTTTTATAAAATTTTGTCAAATACGATGTTGATTATTTGGAAATATTATAATATAATTTTATTGGTAATAAAATGTTAAATTTTTCAGGTTGCTTAGGTCGCGTTTTATGCATAACGTCTCAATTTAACCTTGCATAACTTTTCAATCAAATAAACGAAAAAGGACTGATTCATGTGAAAGATTTAAGTGTTACTAAAGCTGAATGGGAGAGCTCTAGAATTGATTCCGTTTTGGATGTCGAAAAATTAGAACCTGACGATATGGAATCTTACGTTAGAGACTTTCTACTCCCAAATTTACAACAGAGTTACAATCATGTCAAGGAGTACATCTCCAACAACACAAAAAGAAATATTTACACCATAAAAAAACAGCTGGCCGACTTAATTGCGAATCAGGACGTAGTACGAATCTCTACTAGTGAAGATAGCGAGTCAAGTAATATTTCCAGATTCGGAGCCTCGTATATGATACACGAAAGCCTAAACGATATTTACCTTTTTTCTTCAGTTATGAGATCAAAGGTACCACCCTCCGATTCAAACACTCGGACACTTTTTACATTAGGTAAACTCTCAAAAGATATTTGCACTTTGCAAAAGGAAATTAAAGAATCAATAGAACAACAAGCTAGAAGCTGCTGCCTAAAAATTTAGGCAGCAGTTCTTTATATCTCTTTATCTCCAATTTTTCACAATGCGAAAAATTGCAGAGGTAAGAAGTATTCCACAAGCAATGGCAGCTGCGCTTGCTATAGCTTGTATTCCTGTGTTTGCAGATTCTAAAAGATTATTTTCCGCAATATACTGGGTAGAATTATAAATTGCAATTCCCGGAACCAAAGGAAAAATTCCCGGAATTGAAAATACCATTGCGGGAGCTTTTCGTAATCTTGCAACACTTTCACTATACAGCCCTACTACAATTGCACCAAAAAAACTCGAAAATATTACATTTTCTGTAGATTCAAGCATTCCGGCATATGTAATCCAACCAAGCATACCGGATAAACCAACCCATAATAAATTCCTTCTTGTCACATTATACATTATTCCGGGACATATACTTGCTATAAACGCTAGAATAATCTCTCCCATTTCTAAATCCATCCTAATCCTAAAGATAATATAATAGCAACTCCTGCACTTACCGAAACAACTATAAATATTGCTTCTGCAATTCCAAACTGACTCGATACAATATCTCCATGAAGTGCATCTTTAAGGGCATTTGTAGTTGCCACCCCCGGAAGTAAAATCATAATTGAAGAAATAATTATCCTGTACACATTTAAAAAAGGAAACAATTTAACAGCTATAATACTTACGCTTGCTGCTATCAAGCCGGATGCAAAATATTCAAAAAATCTGAAAATTCCAGCCCGTGATACCTTCTCTTTAGATATATATATCAGCATCCCGATAAAAAATGCAGCTATGGAGTCTTGAACAGTACCTCTAAACAAAAGGGTATATACTAAAGCAGTAATTCCGGCAACAAGAAGCCTTAATCCAAATCTATAGCCCTTCTCCCTTTCTATATTACCTAACGTCTTAACTGCCTCTTCATAGGACATTGTATTTTTCTGAAGGTTTCTCGAAAAGGAATTAACTTTTTCAATGCAACTTAAATCTACTGTCCTTTCGTTAATACGCTTTACATAGGAAAGGGGTTCTCCATCTTTGCCTATAACAGTTATAAATATCCCAGTAGGAAGTACAAAACATTCAGCTTCTACTCCATAGCATCTGCATATTCTTCCTATGGTGTCCTCAACCCTATATATCTCCGAGCCATTGGTCAAAAGAATTTTACCTGCTTTGATAGCTACGTCCATTACCTGATTAATTTTCATACCGTTAAGCCCTTTCCAAATCAAACACATTTTAAATATTGAACGCAGCAATAAATCTTATAATAGGAAAGTACGTTCAATCACCTTATAATTAGAGTTTAAAATAATATTATATTCATGTCAAAGTATATCAATGTATCAAAGATAAAAATTTCCTATACTAACATAATATATACAACATAAAATATTGACTTAATTATAAAAATATTCATGAGGTGATTAATATATGAAGAAAAGAATAAGTTTGATTTTCTTGTTTGTATTTATGTTTTCAGTAAGTGTATTTGCACAATCACAAACCTACATTGTTAAATCCGGTGATACTATGTGGAAAATCGCCAGTAAATACCAGGTAGGAACAAGTGAAATAATAGCTGCAAATCCACAGGTAAAAAATCCTGCACTCATTTATCCCGGACAGAAATTGACAATACCAAGTCTAGATGGTGTAAAAGCCCAAGAAAACGAAGTAATAAGGCTTGTAAACGTCGAAAGGGCAAAAGCGGGACTTCAGGCATTAACTCAAAACTGGCAGCTGTCAAGGGTTGCAAGGTATAAGTCACAGGACATGATAGACAAGGGATATTTTGCTCACAACTCTCCAACTTACGGCTCTCCCTTTAAAATGATGGAATCCTTTGGTATCAGATACTCTGCAGCAGGTGAAAACATCGCCATGGGTCAACAAAGCCCAGCTCAAGTAATGAATGCGTGGATGAACTCTCCAGGACACAGAAACAATATTATGAGCCCTTCCTTCACACAAATCGGAGTAGGACTTGCTAAGAACAAAAATGGAAGGATGTACTGGACTCAGATGTTTATTAAACCTCTATAAGGTAAACTTGCTAATACTTAAGAAATGTTCAAAACAAAGGAGTAACACATTCTATTTTTGAATGGTTACTCCTTTTGTTCCACTTGAGTTATTTTAAAAATGGCCTTATTCAATTACTATAACAATACTTTTTCCTATCTCAATCCAGTCGTATAAAAACTTTGCATGGCTGGTATAGTTTCTTACACATTTATGAGATTTAGGTACAGTACCTATTGTATACAAATACTCTTGCATACCCGGATCTATACGTTTTCCATTTTTATTTATGTAATCCACAGGTACTCCGTGAATGTATGCCCCACCGTTAAATCTTATACCGTATGGTGCATAGCCGGCGACTTGCTTTGTAGTATCGCTTAAGTATAAAAATCTTGATACCTTTTCAATCACCATAAAGTATCCTAGATCTGTAGGCAGTTTATATCTGGCGTTTTCACCGGTTGTAGCATATGTATAGGAAATAAGATTCCACTTACCTTCAATCAGTTCGAAAACACCCTCATTTTGATTTTTTCTGTCTACCACAATAACTTTTGTCAAGGTTTCTATCGATTCCCTGAAGGATACATATTTTTTAGGAACATAGTATTCACCTTCAAAGCTCATTGCTCGCACCTTATAAAAACTTTCTGTCTCTGCAAGTACTGATACTATAGTACCATCAGAAAAGTATCGGAACTCAGAACCTAAATTTGGCTCATAATATGCCGGTGCCGACTGATGCCTTTGAATTCCAAACTTATCCTTTGTACTTCCTTTGTATAAAGGAGCTGTTCCTAATCGATTCTTGTAATTTGTAATATATGCAGAAGTATTGGCATCTATTTCACTCTTGGCCTTCTTAACTGACTCTACCATCTTGTCAAATTGAAAAGCTCTCGGCTGAGCAAGCTTTGAAAGGATATACCCTTCTTGAACTTTATCCTCTGCCTTAAACGCTACCTTATACCATTTATCTGTACCATATTTGTCAAGGAATTCCCCTTGAACTTCCGAAATAAGATTAATCTTATCAAAATAATGAGCAGTTCCTATTACCTTAGCCGATATAGAAGGTTTTTCCCTAATGTTAGCCCCTTCACTCATTATCAATAGATAATCTTTTGGAACTTGATATTTGTCATACATTATATTCAAAGCAATTTCTTCCGGCACCTTCGACTCAAAGACCTTCAGCAAAACTTCATTATAATCCGGGCTATCCTTTACACTTTCAATTTCCTTCGGATCAACAATATCCGATCCTTTAACTTCAGTATTTTCAGCATCCTCTGCAAGTTGTTTATCTTTCGACAATTCCTCGCCATTTATATTTGTTTCAACTTCCTCACCACTGTTCAAGGGTTCGTCAATCTTCGAAGTATCAGGTATTTTAATACCTTCATGTTCTATCTCCGAATTGTAAACCTCACTATATACTTCTGTAGAAACGTCATTGTATTCCTCTTTAGGAACCCCTGTCTGTATATCATCTCCATTACCGCAACCTGTAAAGAACAATAGGATAATAACACTTAAAAAAATAGTCCTTTTCATGGTAACACCCCCATATTACATACCGTATGCTCTCGGAAATTCCGAGGGCTTTATTTATCT
>JAEZUI010000186.1 GCA_023421115.1 Bacillota bacterium
CACCTACATCAACGCCAACTGCAACTTCGACAGATGCAATTATATATCAGGATTGTATTTTGGATTCAGCACTTACAGTGCAAACAGACTTTATGTTGAGTGCTATGACAAAAACCTACGGAAGAAACGGAAAAGACTTGCATGTAAGGCTTGAATATTATAAAGCTGATGGAACTTCAAATGGTTCAGAAGGTGATACATGGGATATTGTCGATGACGGACAGTGGAAGAAAAGTGAACGAGGATTCGATGTGCCGGCAAACACCAAGAAAATAAGAGTAATCCTTGGATGTAGTGTAAAAGGTGACGAGTCGGTAAGATTTGATGCAGTGCAGCTTGAACGGAAAGTGTTTGCAACTCCATACACAGAAGGCGAAAGCACCGGAACAAAGCTTATATATGATATTGAGCCGGATATAAAACCTGAATCGGGAACAATGGCATTCTGGTTTACAACAAGGGGGGTTACAACAAGCCAAAACGATAGAAGGTATCTTGTATCAAACAATAAAACGGGTGGGGGCAACTTATCCCTGTATTTGAATGATCAAAGCAACCTTGTAGTAGAAGTCAAAAAGACAGATGGAACCATGCTCGATCTTGTAACAGCAGACGACATAACAATAGCAAATTCTCCGTACACTTGGTATTATGCTGCGATGAGCTGGAGTAAAAGTGGCAGTACATTAACCTGCAACCTCTCTGTAATGAATCCCGACAACCAATATCAACTGACAACCGTCCCCCCAGCAAGTACTACGGACTGTATGGATTTTACAGGAGCATCAACAGCAGTAGGAAGCACAATAGATGGGAATTCGAATCTGAACGGACTTGTAGGAATGTTTGCTTATTCAGGAAATGCACTAAGCAGCACAGCCATAGATAACATATTCAAAGCAGGAAGAACTTCGACAATAAATAAGCAATATGACGCGTTGGGAAGAATAACAACGAGAGAAATAACAACAGGATCATATGCAGGAACAGGAGGTAATGCTAAATATAAGACAAGTTATTCATATATTGACAAAACAGGAGGGGCATCAACTTATCTGTTAGAAAGCTTAACCAATAAAGATAAAACAATAACGTATACATATGATGCCAATGGCAACATAGAGTCAATAATCCAGCCAGTAAATGGAGTGAATAAAGTCATCACTTATTCCTACAATGAGCTTAATGAATTAACCCGTGAGAACAATCAGGTGCTGGATAGGACATATGTTTATGCTTATGATGTAGGAGGCAATATAACAAGCAAGACTGAGTATAATTATACTGATAAGGATTCACAACCGAGCAATGCCTTGAATGTATACAGCTACACATACGACCCGACATGGAAGGACAAGCTTACAAACTATAACGGAACATCCTTGTCATATGATGCAATAGGAAATCTGACTTCTGACGGTACTTATTCATATACATGGGAAGAGGGCCGAAACCTTGTCAGTATGACAAGAATGGGAGGCAATATTCAATTTAGGTATAATGCCGACGGGATAAGAACGGAAAAGATTGTAAACGGTTACCCGACAAAGTACCACTTGGAGGGAGACAGGGTTACATATGAAAGAACAATGTATCTTGATGACATCTATTATACATACGATGCAAACGGAAGCCTTGTCAGCATGAACCTGAACGGAACAGAGTACTTCTATGTAAAAAACGGACAGGGAGATATAATAGCATTAATTGACAATACCGGTGCTGAAGTAGTAAGCTATACCTATGATACATGGGGTAAGGTGATAAGTGTATCAGGTACTGAGGCAAGTACTGTAGGTGAGAAGAATCCTTATAGGTATAGGGGTTATAGGTATGATACCGAAACTGGATTGTACTATTTGCAAAGCAGGTATTATAACCCTTAGTGGGGTAGGTTTATTAGTGCGGATAGTGCTGATGTATTTAGTAAATTAACTAAAACTCAGGATGATTTACTAGATGTTAACCTCTTTGCATACGCATTGAACAACCCTGTTAATAATGATGACCCTGATGGAAAGTTTGCTCAACTTGCTTTAGCAGGAGGGGTTGCCCTTGGAGGAGGAAGTAGTGCAGGGGCTGCTGTTTTAGGAGGTTTGGCAGCAATAGGTCCTGTTGGTTGGGTAGCTATTGGTATTGGTGCAATTGTTATAACTGGAACTGTTTTATATGCAGTACACAGAAAGAAAAATGGATCAAAAGCAAAAACTAACGATACACATACAAATGTAAGGTCGGGTTCTCAGAAAAACAAAGCGAAGCAAAAACCTGGTTGGGAATATAAGGGCAATAAAAAGGATGGTCCTACAGATTACACTCCATAATCTGGAAAACGGAAAGGTGATAATGATGAATGATAAAATGTATGAAGATATGTTGAAATTTAAGGAAGCTAAAAAACTTGTATCTGTATATAGTGATACTTATGATACTGAAAGGTTTAGTGTTGGATATATAATGGCGATGGATGATTCGCATATTATTATTAAACATATTAGTCCTCAAGGGTTATATGATGGATATATTTTGAAAAGGACTGAAGATATTTATCAGATAAATTACAGTGGCAAATATGAGGCTAAAATACTAAACTTATACAATACCCAAACAATGAAACATACTGATACAAATTTTTCCGATGAAAATCTTGTAATAGCATTATTAAAGTTAGCAAACCAAGATAATTTAATTGTATCATTAGAGTTACATAGCAGTGGCATTTATGATAACCAAGGTATTGTATTAGAAGCAAATGCTGAGAATGTCTTAATGGAGAAGATAACAGACTTTGCTGAAAGCGATGGATATGTAAGTTTTGATATTGGATGCATAACTAAAATCGCCTGTGATTGTGATAATGAGCAAGCATTAAAAAAATTACTGAACAATAGTGGGCACAAATAAGAATGCTTTTATATTGATGAATATGGAATCGAAAGGAATAGAGAAAGGTAAAATTGAGGTGGCAAAATCAGCCTTAGAAAAAGGAGCAGATATTGACTTTGTTATAAAGATTACTGGGTTGGACGAGTGGGTCGTTAAGAAATTAAAAGAAGAAGTTTAATAATTATTAAAAACAGAGACTGTGAGAAGTTCGCAAAAAGCGAAACCTCTCACAGTTTTTTTGATTTTAATTTTTTTAAAGGTGTAAGCAAACCGATTGCTAATTGCTACTCCTGACTCCTGTACCAAGTCCTACTGGAACTGTAACTGCTGTACCTAGGGTATACAATAGTTATAGCGTTATAGCTATACAAATTCACAAGGTAAATCAACAAATCAACAACCGACCACTTGTCAAAAATAACACATAATGGTTTTGACTATAATTTCAACTATGATACTTTATGGAACATGACAAGTGTATATGCAGGTAGCCAGGCTCTTATTACCAATAACTACGAGGCAAGAAGCAGTAAGCTTCTGGATTCAACCTATGGGAATGGACAGAAGATAGGGTTTGATTATGATGAGCTTGACAGGGTAAAGGCTATAAAGTATAACGATACACAAAGGTATAAATATGACTATGATTCAAACGGAAACCTCGCATATTATGAGAACCGTACAGACCTTGGAAGCAGCAACTCCCAATATTATACGCAAAGATACACATATGATCTAGCCAACAGACCTGTAAAGACGGTGGAAAAGAACAGTGGCCAAAATAATGTTACCCTATACAGCTATAACAATGAAAACCAGCCTGAAAGGATGGAAGAAAATATTGGAAACACAAATTACATTGTAGGAAATAGGAATTACTATACTGGGTATTTGTATGACAAAACAGGTGCGGAAAAACAGAACTACTACAACAGATACAGTATTAATGATGGCACAGTGGAATATTTTCCGTTAA
>JAEZUI010000203.1 GCA_023421115.1 Bacillota bacterium
AGGGAGATGATTATATAAGATTGAATTTTACCTTTGTACCTTTTGAGGATATAGAAAAGGGAATAAAGCGTTTGTGTACAGCTATAAAAGAATTGATGCGAAACAAGGAATGTGACGACATTTATTCCGATGTAGAGATTAATCCTATTGTATAATTTTGTGGTTTTATCACCCTGATCAAGATGTTTTTCTTTAAATATACAATACCCTATAAAGCAGTATTTTTCAATATTGTCTGAACTACAAGCTTGCTTGAAAGCAATACAATAGAAACACCAGGACCAGGATGAACGGAACTACCAACAAAATATAGATTTTCCACATGATTTGACTTTAAATGAGGGCGAAAATAGTTGGTTTGTGTTAAGGTTGGGCTTAAGCCAAAGGCAGTACCGCCGTAAGAGTTAAAACTATCTTTTAAGCTTTGCGGTGTAAGGTAGTTTTCGTAAATAATATTTTCTTCAATGTCTCCTAGACCTGGGATGTTTTTAAGGGCGGATATGGTTTTGTTTCTCATAAGTTTCACAGTATCCTCATTCCAAGTTATATTTCTAAAAAATAAATTTGGAACTCTTACTACTATACTTAGACATTCGCCTTCGCTTGCTGTCATACTATCGTCTACTTTAGCAGGACAATATATATAGAATGAAGGATTAGTGGGTAAATGTCCCGTAAAAGCTGCATCGATATTTTTTTTAAATTCTACATTTAAGTATAGATTATGTACTGATAGTTGGGGATATTTTTTCTTTACGCCTAAATATAGAATAAAGGTGGAACAGGTATATTTTAGATCGTTCAACTTGCTAGTTGTATATTTTCCTTTATAGGTATCACTTTTTATAAGAGTATCCATTGTATAAGGAAAGTCGGCATTGCTAACTATTATATCAGCAAAAACTGCTTCCTTTTCTTTGGATTTTATACCAATAGCTTTACCGTCGGAAATTATAATTTCATCAACAGCATAATCGGTTTCGATCACTCCTCCTAGGTGGTAAATAGCCTTTTCTAAAGCTTTGACATAGGAGTACATCCCACCCTTTAAATGCCATAGACCGTATAACTGTGATATTACAGGAACTAATGTATAGATACTAGGTCCTTCATAGGGAGATATCCCCACGTATAATGACTGATAGCATAGAAAATTTTGCAGTTTTTCATCCTTAATAAAATCTGAAATTAGTTGATGGGAGGTGGAAAATGCTTTTGTTTTTAGCGCATTTATTAAAGATGAAAATTTAAAGAAATCAGAGGGGGTTTCAAAGGACTGCTGTAAAAAGTTATCATTTGCAATAATATACCTTTCATATACCTCTGATAAAAACTTCATATATCCAATAGCATCCTCAATTGAAATGGATTCAAGGTTTTTTATTAAGGACACTAGATCCCTCGTAAAATCATAAACGGTTCCGTCGGGATAAAAGCTACGATAAATTGGATCGATTTTTATAAATTCTATATAATTCTTATAATCTAGATTAGCATATTTAAAAACTTCTTCATAGATTTCTCGATTCATTAAAATTGAAGCTGTTAAATCAAAAGTGAATGGATGGTGGACTAATTGATTTGTTTTACCACCTATAGTTTTTTCCTTTTCATAAATTTTCACATCAAATCCTTTGCTAAGGAGTCTAACAGCTGTAGATAAACCACCTATGCCTGAACCTATAATTAGTACTGACTTTTTCATTCTACACCTCATTCTATTGCTTTTAACATTACTAATGTCTGTGCTTTTTCTGTTCTTAGCCCCAGCATACTATAGAAATAAATCCTGTTACAGGGAACTAGATTATATACAGAGTTATTATTACCAATATATCCAATTCTAATTCTTTATATTTGATCCTGTAATTTCGGTTTGTCTATAGCATGTTTGCGTGTGAGTATCTGTTCACATAGGGTCAAATAGCACTATATAAAAAAGTGAAAATTCCTGGTTTATCACCAAGAATTTTCACTTAAAAATAATTTTTGCATGAATATAATCAAATGCGAAATGGTTATCCAGCCTTAAGTTTTGGCGGTTTCATAAATGCAATGATTATAAATCCAACGACAGCTCCTGCTCCGGCTATAGCAAATGCCGTTGAAAAGTTCTTTGTCTGACTGAGGTAAGCAACCAGGTATGATGATACAACCGCACCGACTCCAAATCCTAGAAGAATCATACCATAAATTGTGGCCATATTTTTAGTACCCCAAAAGTCAGCTGTCAAAGATGGGAATACTCCAAGGAATCCACCGTAGGAGAACCCTATTACTGCTATAAAGGCAATCATCAGATATGCTTTTACAAAAGACACACCTACAATTGACACTGCTGCAACAACTAAAAGTATTAGTAAGGTTTTCTTTCTTCCAATCCTATCTGACATCCATCCCCAAAACAGACGTCCGAAGGAATTAAAACCTGTTATAACCATAACTCCCATAACAGCTGCTTCTTTAGATAAACCGCTATCCGGTTGTAAGCCAAGAACTTTGGCCATTGGAATCATCATTGAGCCTGCGGCAGTTGCACACATAAAAGCAAAGATTACCATGTAAAACTGAGGTGTCTTCAAGGCTTCCAATGGAGTGAAACTTTGGGCTATAATTCCATGCTTTTGAGGTGGTGGAGTCCATCCTTCAGGTTTATAACCTTCTGGCGGACTATTAATAAAGAATGCCCCTATTACAGTTACAAAAAAGAAAAAAACTCCGAAAATAGCAAATGTTCTTAATACACCATATTGTTTGATGAGTGCTTCTGCAACAGGCGTGAATACAAGTCCACCAAAACCAAGTGCTGAAACAATAATACCGGTAATAAATCCTCTCTTATCAGGGAACCATTTCTGGCAACACGCAATTGTGGTCGTGTATGACATTCCCATTCCAAATCCGCCTAAAATACCATAACACACCCAAAGCATCCACGGTGTAGATTCTGTAGTAAATTGAGCAAGAAAAAAACCCACTCCTATAATAATACCTGCGGCAATTATTACAGGTCTTGCCTTTAGCTTATCTTGAATTCTTCCTCCAATTGTACTACCAATTGTCAATACTCCGAGTAACAAAGCATAAGCTAGCGCACCATGGGTTGGAGGCCAATCGAATAAAGCATTCGGAGTTGAACTGCTTTTAATGAGATATGATTGAAATACGCCCCAAATATATGCAGTACCAAGACACAATTGAATAGCTATACTCGCAAAAACCGGTATCCACCGATTGTATTTGGTTGAAACAGCTGTTGTATTCATTGAACATCCCCTTTACATAAAATTTAAATTTACCTTGTTTTCATAAGGTTATATATCAATATAATATTATAATTCTGATCTACTTACAATGATTTAATAAAAAAAGCAAGAAAGAGTAAAAAAAATAAATGTGCAGAGTAAAAAACGCGTGATATAAACATGTTCACTTGTGCAGTTAACTGATAAAAAAATTGGTTGGTAAAATTAATTGTAATTGGTTGTTGTTAGTGACTAAAATCAATAATATAATGAAATTGGATTAATCCAATTAAGTGATTTGGTTGTGAATATAAGTACAAAATGTTGTTATATTGTGGAGGTGGTCTAAATGGACTATAGATTTGCAAAAAGGATGACTTATTTAAAAACATCGGAGATAAGAGAACTATTAAAAATAACGCAGAGACAGGATATGATTTCTTTTGCTGGCGGATTACCGGCACCGGAGCTTTTCCCAATTGAAGAGATAAAGGAAGTAAGTAGAATTGTACTAGAGGAAGAAGGTACAAAGGCTCTACAGTACTCTACTACAGAAGGTTATGCTCCATTGAGGGAGTGGATTGCAAATAGAATGAATTCAAGGCTTCAGACTCAATTGGTAGCACATAACATACTTCTTACACATGGCTCTCAGCAGGCCTTAGACCTATCGGGAAAAGTTTTTTTAGATGAAGAAGATGTGGTATTATGTGAAAGTCCTACATACCTGGCCGCAATAAGTGCATTCAGGGCATATGGCTGCAAATTTGTGGAGGTGCCTACCGAGGATGATGGTATGATACCCGATGAACTTGAGAAGATACTTGAGAGAACTGAAAGGGTGAAAATTATATATGTTATCCCAGAATTTCAAAACCCTACAGGAAGGACTTGGAGTATAGAACGTAGGCAAAAGCTCGTAGAAGCAGCTATGAAGTACAATGTTATAGTAATTGAGGATAATCCTTATGGAGAGCTAAGGTTTGAGGGTGAAGCCATACCCTCTGTAAAGTCTTTTGATAAGACGGGATGTGTGCTTTGTCTTGGGACCTTTTCAAAAATATTTTGTCCAGGTTATAGGATTGGATGGATTGCAGGGGACAAATCGATTATTGAAAAGTATGGGCTTGTCAAACAAGGTGCTGATTTGCAGTGCAATACCCTTGCTCAAATGGAAATTGCCAAATACCTTGAGTTATACAATATTGATGAGCATATAGAGAAAATCCGTGAAGTCTACAGGAAACGTAGAAATGTAATGATTAAGACTATGGAGGAAAATTTCCCGGAGGGTGTAATATTTACAAGGCCTAAGGGGGGATTGTTTGCATGGGTTGAACTACCGAATAATATAAACGCAAGGGAGATATTTGAACTGTGCCTTAAAAAGAATGTAGCATTTGTACCTGGGGGAGCATTTTTTCCAAATGGCGGAAAAGAAAATACCTTAAGGATAAACTTTTCAAACATGCCAGAGGATAGAATTGTAGAAGGGATAAAATGTATTGCAGAAGTTATTAAAAATATATAAGTATAATAAGATTAATGGTATAATATACAAAAGCAATTCACTATATTTACGGAGGAAAATGAGGAGCTTTAGTATTCTGTTTGTGCTATTAGGATTGGCAGCTTTATTAGGATTGGGTATTTTAGTTTTGATTATATATTTGTTTACAAGCAAGCCTAAACGCTAATTATGGTAAAAAGATATGAAGAATAATAATTGTAGTAGAATAATGATTGCTGGATACCCACATTTAAACCTCTGTGGTAATATAGATTTTGCAAAGAGGTTTTTAAAAAGGTGTTGGGATTTTAAAAATAAACTAAAAAGCAATACGTTATAATTTGAAGTTAGGGAGATAGGAATGGAAATAAAAGCTCACGGTGGAGATGTCTATTCATACATGAGAGAAAATAATAAGTGTCCCATTGACTTTTCCGCCAATATAAATCCTTTTGGTCTGCCGGAAGGTGTTAAGAAAATACTTAAAGAGTCTATTGATGATTATGCTCTCTATCCCGATGTGACTTGCAGTAAATTAAAAATTGCACTAAGTCAATTTGAAAATATAAACGGAGAATGTATATTTTTTGGTAATGGTGCCGCCGATTTAATTTATCGTTTGGCATATGCCATTAGACCTAGGAAGGCTTTGCTGACAGCCCCTACATTTTCGGAATATGAAACAGCTTTAAAAAATGTTGATTGCAGTATAAATTATTATTATCTAAAACCGGAAAATTCCTTTAAACTGAAAAAAGATGTTTTAGAACAACTTAAGGGTGCGGACATATTTTTTATTTGTAATCCAAATAATCCAACCGGAATGATTGTTGAAAAAGAACTAATGCACAAAATAGCCGAAAAATGTAGAGAAACTAACTGCTGTCTAGTCATTGATGAATGCTTTATCGACTTTTTGGAAAAGAAAGATGAATATACATGTAGAGGATTTATAGATGACTTTGATAATATTATTATTCTAAAAGCCTTCACTAAAATTTTTGCTATGGCAGGATTAAGGCTTGGTTACCTTTTATCAAAGGACATGAAATTACATAATAAGCTGATGATAAACGGTCAGCCGTGGAGTGTTTCTGTTCCTGCACAGTTAGCAGGCGTTGAAGCTCTGAAAGATAAAGCATATTTGGAAAAAACAATAATAAATACGACTAAAGAGAGAAAATTTCTTGTTAAAGAGCTTAAGGAATTAGGAGTAAATATATTTGAAAGCTATGCAAATTACATTCTTTTTCAACTGACCCAACCCATGGATTTATATACTAAGCTTTATAATAAAGGTATACTGATAAGAAAATGTGAAAATTACAGGGGACTTGATAAAAGTTACTATAGAATAGCTATAAAAGATAGGCGCGAGAATATAGAGCTAATAAAAGCTTTAGAACAAATATTTTAGTAATGAGAGCTTTTGTTTAATAAGTGTGAAGTAAATTTGATGTAAAGTTCTGATATGATTCCTTGGTAAGTGGAAAAAAACTCTTATAATTTTTTGCAATTTGGGCAAAATTTATATAGGAAAAAAATTCAAGATATCAAGGATGGTTACATATGAGATTAATGAATAGAGTGCCGGCACATATAGGCATAATACCTGATGGCAATAGAAGATGGGCGCAAGAAAACGGATACCAAAAAAAGGATGGATATTCCTATGGTATCAATCCTGGGTTTGAGCTTTATGAAATGATGCTTGAATATGGAATAAAGGAAGCTACCTTTTATGGCTTTACAAAAGATAATAACAAAAGAGAGAAAGGTCAAAGGGAGGCCTTTACAAAAGCTTGTGTGGAGGCAGTGGAGCTTTTAAGCGGAAGAGATGCAAATTTATTGGTAATTGGAAACACAAAGTCTCCCGCATTTCCTCCTGAGTTAGATAAATATGCAAATAAGAGAGTGCATTTCGGACAAGGATTAATAAACATAAATTTTCTTGTAAATTACGATTGGGAATGGGATTTGAGGGGCCTTGTGGCAAATAAGCGTTTGCAATCCTACGACATTCCAAGAGTTGACCTAATAATACGCTGGGGAGGACGTCGCCGCTTAAGCGGATTTCTACCCTTTCAATCTGCCTATGCAGACTTTTACGTTATTGATGATTATTGGCCAAGCTTTAGGAGCTCACATTTTATTGAAGCACTCAGCTGGTACCAGAATTGTGACGTAACTTTAGGCGGCTAGCTGTATTAAAAAATAAACCAATACAAAAAGCAAATTAATATTACAACCGGTTTTACTGTCAAATGACGTAAATGCTTGACCTGAGCATTAGAACAAAAGCTATGGAACATCGAGTCCCGTAGCTTTTGCCTCTTTCACTTCGTTCGGAAGAGGCGGAATCTGTTGCCGAAAGCTTCAAAATTTGAAGCAAAAATGCCACGGATGGCATTTTTAGCGTCTCGGGACAGGATGTCCCATAGACGCGGCGAAAATTATCAAGCTGAGGTACGATTTTTGCGTAGCAAAATATCGTTCATATGTCTGCCGAATCCTTAAACAACCCTATTTCAAAGAATCCAATCTTTCTATAAATTTCCCACTTACTTTTCTCATATCCATATCCACTCTACCTAAAGCCGTAGCTATTTTTTCCAACTCCACAGGTCTTTTTATTTTAAGCGTAGTAGTTTTAACCAAATCTTCCTTAGTCAATATAAAATACCGTATAATTTTATACTTAGGAAGCACATTATTGATACTTTTTATTGCCTTTCCAAACATAGCTGCCAATTCTTCATCCGAGGGTATACCATTTTTATCTGACTTAAGCCCATCTAAATCAACTACCAGTTTTGCACATGCCTGTATATCTCCATCTTGAGTTTCATACCCCCAAACAAAAGAATCCTTAACATAAGGAATATCATTTAATAAAACTTCATACTCTTCAGGAAATGCCTTTTTCCCATTTGTAAACACAATCATTGACTTAGCTCGTCCTGAAATTTTAATAACTCCATCCTCATCAATGTTGCCAAGATCTCCTGTCTTGAACCAACCCTTTGCATCGAGAACTTCTTTTGTGGTTTCTATATCCTCGTAATAACCCAACATTACGTTTTTACCTCTAACAATTATTTCACCCATACCGTTTTCGTCCGGCTTGTCTATTGCAACTTCAATATCACTAAGTGGTGGTCCAATAGTGCCGGGTTTGTTTACAAAATCATTATTTACAGATACCACAGGAGATGTTTCCGTAAGTCCATAGCCTTGTAAAAGTGTCAGGCCTAATTTATCAAACCCAATAATTACTTCAGGGTCAAGGGGTGCAGCTCCAGAGACAACCAGTCTCAATCTTGGACCTAATTTATCAAAGATACTTTTAAAAAGTTTTTTTCGTAAATCAATTCCTATTGAACGTAATACTTCAGAGACTTTTATAAGTAGATTTAAGGTTTTTGCTTTCCCGGACTTTTCTATTCCACTCTGCAATTTTCTATACATTGCTTCTAAAATGGCTGGAACTGCAACAAGTATTGAAACTCCATATTCCTGAAGGTTTTGTGCAACATATTTTATACCATCACTAAATGCGACACATACACCGCTATGAACCATAAAAGCTAAACCTATTGTATTTTCAAAGGTGTGATGTAAGGGCAACAGTGATAGATGAACATCCCCCGGAAGAACTTTTATGGCGCTCGTAATGCTTGTGACATTAGCAGCGATATTGGCATGGGAAAGCATAACCCCTTTAGCAAGGCTTGTTGTGCCCGATGTAAAAAGCAATATGGACATAACTTCCCTGTCGATAGGGCATTCTATAAAACTCATATCTTTATTGCTAACAAGCTGTTGTCCGTTTTTAATAAGGTTAGGAAGACGTAAAAATTTGTCATCACTATTTTGACTAATGTCTTCCATACAAATATAATGCTTTATTCTGCTGTTGTTTTTTGAGATATTGATCATCGTTTCATGATAAGTCGGACTATAAAAAATGGCCTCTACCTTACCTCTTTCAATCAGATTTTCAATCTCAACCGAAGGAAGATATTTGTCCATGGGAACAGCTATACCGGTACCATTTATTATGGAATAATAAGCAACACCCCACTCATACCTGTTTTCTCCTATTATTGCAATTCTTTTGCCCTTTAATCCAATGGAAATTAGAGCAGTACCGAGATTATTTATATCCCTTTCAAAGTCAATATAACTTTTTGTAACTATTTTTTCGTCTTTATCCTTAAATTTAAAAGCCGGTGAATTATTAAAATTTTTAGCGCTTTCTCTTATAAGTTCTTTAAGGTCATGTACTTTTTTAGGTTTATAACATCCCGTACCTTTTACAATTAGTCTTTCGTCCTCTGAGAAAATATCTACACACTTTTTCATATATTTCATCTCCTATAAGGCGTTTTTATTTGATGGTCAGTATATATAATCTATACCCTACAAAATCAAGTTCGATATATTTTTTATTATTTGCTATATTACAATATCATAATACAATAAATATATAAACCCTGGAGTTTGAATAGGACTGGTATCTTGTTTGGGAAGTACAAAAAGTTAAAAAACAGCTGTATATTTTCTAAATGAAAAGATTTTAAATATGAGTTCAGTATCTTATTCTTTTTTAGTTCTTCAGAAAAAAGAAAAGAAGCTAAATTTAACTTAAAAAACTACTAAATAACAAAAATAGTTTTAAATATTGTAAAAAAATATGATAGAATTATTTATATGAATATAGAAAAGGAACGTTATTCTATATTCTACATATATGAATTTCGGTAATGCAACAAGATTTATGGTATATATGAATTACAGTAATGCAATTCATTTTGTGCATATGCGAAGTTCGGCAATGCAAACGTTCTCTGCAATCCCTTAGAACTAAGTGGTGACTTGTAAGTGTATAATTATTGGAAAGATGTTTAGTAGCATTTGTACGATTATATGAATGAGATGCTTAAAAAAGAGAATTGATTCAATTCTTTTTATGAAATAATATCAATTTAAGGTAATGATATGGGAGGCTATATGAGAAAAATTGTATTTTTAGCGAGCATAGTTTTTGTTTTTTTGATTATCGCAAGTTGTAAAGATAATACTTCGGGAAGTATCTCAAATGAAACACGTGAACTTGAAAATACAGCCTTCGGAGGCACAAGAATTGCAACTAATCCAACAGAAACCTCCCAAACAGTAATGAATTTATATAATAGCAAGATAATTTTTGAAGATGCTACAGTAGAAGAGTACACTCGATCTTTGCTTAAAAAGCCATACGGAGATATTACTGAGGCAGAAGTACAAAGAATAACAATTTTCGGTGATTCGGAAGATGGAAATGGAAGCTTTGGTGATATTTCCTCCCCGATTAGAACATTACATGATTTTTATCACTTTAAAAATCTGAAAAAGTTGGTTCTGTCAGGATGCGATATAAGTAATCTTGAAGGGATAGAAAGCCTAACCCATTTGGAGGAGTTACGTCTGCGTAGAAATAATATAAGTGATATCACCCCATTAGCAAATCTTGTTAACCTAAGAATACTTGATTTAGCAGAAAACAATATTAAAGAATTATCAGCATTATCGAATTTATTGCATTTAGAGCAACTATTAGTTGAAGGAACAAATCTAAATTTAGACCCTTTGAGAAACCTAAGTAAATTAATGGAGCTTTATGTCCCATTCAGTGGTGTTTCAGATATAACACCATTAAAGAATTTAACAAATCTGACATATTTACAACTTTTTCATAATAATGTTACCGACATATCATCTTTGAATAATATGTCTCAACTGAAGTATTTGGAAATATCTCTGAATCCTATTAAAGATATTAGTGTTTTTGATGTCCTACCTGAATTAACACATATATCAGTTGATATTGCCAATTTGTCTGAAGAACAATTATGGGATCATCTTTACTCAAGGCATTGGGTCTATCACTGCACTGGTCAACCCACTATTTATGTTGATGTAACTACTGTAGGAGTATTTGAGTTTAGCAGAACTTATGAAATTCAAATATCTTATTCGAAGGATATTTCTCAGGCTTTTCAATTATTGACTTTTGATTCTTATGACCATATTGAAAGTTGTAGCGAGTATTTTGTAAAATTTAGTGATGTTAACAATGATGGCTTCTTAGATTTACAGTTATTATCACAATCTAGTGCGAAAAATATGAATTATGTACCTTTCCTTTATAATAAAGATACTCGGAAGTTTGTAGAGAATTAGCTTAGAATGAAATAAATAATTATATTTTCAACTATTTAGATAATTCACAATAATTATATTCTGAGCCTTAGTCAGTTCTTGATAGTACTAATTTTAAGTGCAGAGGAGACGGACTTCCGATAACAAGTCCATTTGCGTGAAGGGCAAAGCATGTAGCAAGCCTACGAAGTAGGAGCATGGAGTCATCCTGCCTGCATCGAATCATCGGGTGCAAGCACCGCCTACGCAGAATGGCTCTGTAAGTCCGATTCTTCGACGCCGCAAATGGCAGCCGATATATGGAATTCCCTGCGTTCCGCCCCATCCAGGGGCGGGTTTTATAGGGCGAGACTTTGAAGTGGTTAGTTTGAATAATCATAGAATAAAATAGCTTATGAAAGGAATATTAAGTTGCCAATAGTTTTTGTGATTTTGATTTTTTTAGCTATTTCTCATATTGACGGAAGGTTTAAATTAAGGAAGTTTGATAAAATTGTCTGAAAAGATTTTTGCTATGCAATATTATATTTTTTATTCCTTTGATAATATTGAGTTGTTTTGGTTGTGAAGCTAATGGTAATATTGTAAGCATGTGGTTTGTTGCTACATATATTATTGTTACAATTATAGATTGTAGAATATGAATTAGATAAAACTACCAAAGTTAACCGAAAATAGAATGGATTATAAGATATATTTGATAATTAATACTTTAAATTGTACTTTAGTAGTTGATGGAAGGTTTTGTATAAGGCTCGGACATCCGTGTCCTCGTCTGGCTTCGCGGGTCATTCCATGCAGAAGATCCGCACTACACCACTTCACCGACGCAAGCGCGCCAAAGAAGAAGGGCTTCGTGGGTCCGGTTCAGTGGCGTCGGGCATGTACACGATATAAAATCGCGCGTAGAACCGCCACATCGTGTGGCGGGGAGCTTAGAGAAACTTTGTGACTTATTATTTAAATAGTGGGGGTATATAATGAAAATATATAGACGGACTACAATAATAATTAGTTTGATAATTGGCATTATATTAACGGGATGTAGCAATAATTTTCAAACATCTAAAGATAAAGAGATTAAACAAATGAAAGATGAAATAGATATATTAAAATCCCAATTAGCAGTTTTAGAGGATGAATTAATAAAGAAAGAAAATGAGTGTCAAGCTTTACTAAATGAAAAGAATGAAAGTAATAACAAAGACGAAGATATTCGTGATTTTTCATACATTTCTATTAATAAAAACAAGGTATCGCCTAGCATATCAATAATTAACGAACATGGGTTTAATCTTGATTCTTTTTGTGAGTATATTGGGGATGATATGAAAATTGAGATAATAGATTACTCTAACAAAACATTTGGGGGACATATGGGAGCTAATATACCAACACAATTGAAATTATCTTTCAATGATAAATCTATTGAGTTTGAAGGTGTCGTATATGCTTCACCTGTTAATGGAGCACCAATAGCAGAATACATTGCAGGATTTTATGGTGACATTAGAGCAAGATATAAAGGTGGTATTGTATTAAATGACAAATATAGTTTAACCAGACTTTTTGAGTTAATTGGAATCGGATGTACATTTTACGATGATAAGTCTATTGATTTTTGTACAATTGTAGAGAAGTAGTGTTTTTGAGGGGCTGACATCGTGTCAGCCGCTGGTCTCTGGGGACGTGCGACTTTACATAACAATCCATCTTGGTAAAAGCTGCGATGGTAGGGCATGGAGTAGCTCTCTGGAGTAAATTCATGTAGAAGGACTCCGCTACATCCTCTCACGGGCGCAGTTGCGCGGCTGACGAAGTCATCCCTACGAAGACCGTTCGAGGACGTCCAAGATGGTGACGTTCTGCGAAATGCGGCGGAAGACGTGCCCATCCTTGGGCACGATTTGAGAAAGCAAGGCTTTGAAGTTTTGGATGGTATCTAGATTATAAATAGGGAGAATAATTAAACATTGAGTAAATTAGTCAAAGTAGAAGAACACTATGATTTACTTATAGATGAAGATAATGATCCATTTCAAGATAATGTTATGATGAAAGCTTATATGAGTAGATGGGATGGAGACTTATTTTATAGATCTCTTAATCTTTCAATAGATAAATATGTTCTAGAAGTTGGAGTAGGAACAGGTAGAGTTGCAGAGAATGTTTTGAAAATAGGTTGTAAGTATTTGACGGGAATTGATATATCTCAAAAGACTATTGATCGAGCTAAAGAAAATTTAAGAGACTATGATAACGTTAAGCTTTTCAGATGTGATATTGAAATGTTTAAAAGTGAGCAAAAGTATGATTTAATATATAGTGTATTGACAATGATGCATATTTCTAATAAAGAAATAGTGTTGGAGAATATAGTTGATTTATTAAAACCAAATGGTTTTGTAGTCTTGGCTATCAATGATAAAGAAGAATGGTTGGATTTCGGCAGCCGAAAGGTAAGACTATACCCTAAAGAACCTAAGTATTACATAGAGTTATTAGAGAGATATGGTTGTGATGTTCTTGAACCAATTGAGTTAATAGATAGTTTTGCTTTTCCCAAACAACAAGAGTATGGTCAGAAGATATCAACGATAGTGAGGGCAAGGAAGGTAATTTAGGCGCAGCATCCGTGCTGCTCTGGCTTCGCGGGCCGCCGCACATCAGAGAACAATGCATCTCAGTGAAGGCTACGAGAGCAAGAGCATGGAGTAATTCTTTGAAGTGAAAGCATGTAGCAGGGCTCCGCCTCATCCTCTCATGGGCGCAGTTCGCCGCGTTGCGGCATAAGTTCGGAGTAGCAACCTGAACAAAAAGCAAGCCAGTCTAAATGACTGAACTGTTCTGACAAATTCAAGGGTGAAATTCCCTTGCAGCGTAGAGTCAATACCGTTAGAACCGCAGCGGTTGCGGGAGGTATCACTAGACTAATACTCCCCTATGCCTGGGACATCTGTCAATGAAACAGGTATAATGTGTGGGTGAAGTCGTAGC
>JAEZUI010000180.1 GCA_023421115.1 Bacillota bacterium
CTCTGCTGCGCCCCTGCGGGTGACACGGTGTGCCGCGCCAATATCTTATATATAATAAGAAAGCTTTCTGCCCGCGCTCTGTTTGCAGGTGACGGCGGCGGGGAGCCGCTGACGAAAAGCAGGAGGCGGTAACCATGCTGACACTCGAGTAGGTGCAAAAGAGGCTACGGCGAAGCAGGGAGCTGTGTGGTCGGCTTGTCACCAGTCCGGACGGCTCCGAGTGGATACGGGTTCAGCTAACGAGGGACGTACTGAGATACTACCAGTCGCGGGTGACCTGCTACGGTTTCATCCCGGATTAGGGCTTAGGCCCTTTTTTTGCGGCGAAAAGAAGCCGGGATAGTGAATGGTTCGCTCGGAGTGCATCACTGTGTGGCAATATCGCCCCGCCGCCGGTCGACATATTGTATCACACCGGTCAAGGCGATGCCTGCTTCGCTCTGCTGCGCCCCTGCGGGTGACACGGTGTGCCGCGCCAATAACTTATATATAATAGGAAAGCTTGTACCCGCGCTCTTGTTGAAGATGACGGCGGCGGGAAGCCGCAGTCGATAACGGGAGGTGCGAGAGATGTGGGACAGCATGGTTCGATGGTGGCGGGTAGAGATCGCACTTTGGGTATGTTACTGGAACGCGCTCGATCGGGATGACCGGCCGAGTATCCGGTACTGTGCCGACCATAGTGTGCTGCTGTCAGCCTTCTGGCTGATCGTGTTGATCGGCGGACTGATGGCTTTTGGGACGGTTGTACAGTTCTTGCAGGGAGGCTGCCGGTGATGCCGGCGGCTTTTTGATAAGAAGTTCAAATTATTTCATCTTTCATCACAAAACACAACAGAATATTCTCGCAATATTTATTTATTGCTAAATATATACAGGATTTGTACTGTTAAGTGCAAAATCTAATAAGTAAGATGCTAGTGAAAAACGAAAAAATTTTCTTCGGCACAATTCAATAGTGGCGATTTCTATTGGAGGCAAGATGAACATGTTTAATTTGATCAAGCAACAAAGTAATCCATTCTCTACTGGCGGGGGCGGCCCAAATTTTGAGACACGTGTTCAAGCTGTCTTCGTTATTCAAATGCTTATTGGTAGAAGTTATCTTTGTTTACCACCATGGCCTATAGTAAAGTTAAAACTTCAAGGACGTTATGCTGGTTTCAATACTGATGATTTTATTGTTTTTGTCAAATGCCCTCAAACAAATAGAGAAGCTAAATTATTAGCTCAAATTAAACATTCAATTAGTTTTACGGTAGGTAATGATTTTTTTAAAGAAGTAATTCAAGCTGCATGGAATGACTTTAATAATCCAAGCATTTTTACTGAAAGAGATGCTTTTGCACTAATAACAGGGCCATTAAGCGCGAGTGATAGTGAGATTCGTCATATATTGGAGTGGGCTCGTCAATGTGAAGATGAAAAAGAATTTTTGGACAAAATAAATCTTCCTAAGTTTAATAGTGATGCTAGAAGAAATAAGGTAAAAGTTTTTCGGACCCATTTGAAAACTGCGAATGGCGAAAAGGATATTTCCGATAAACAATTGTGGCTGTTTATGAAAAGTTTTCATATTATCGGTTATGATTTGGATACTGAAACAAGCAGTTCTGTTTCGTTAATTCAATCATTAATTGAACAAAAATCAGAGGAGAATGCTATTCATCTTTGGAGTAGGATTGTGAATGTTGTACAGTCATTTAATCAAAATGCGGGAACATTAAACTTAAGTAATATACCAGATGATATTAGAGAAGCTTTTAGCAAAAAGGAAAATAACCTGTTGAGTTCTAGCAAATATTATGATAAAGCGTTGGAGAGCCAATCAGTAAGTGAAGAGAAAGTCTTCAAGGTTACACCTAAACCAATCCGGAATGGATTCGAGGAGTATCTTATCTCAAGGGAAAAGGTACGGTTAAGAGCATCTCTACCAAAGTTTCCTAGGCTCAGTGGACATTGCGTGATTGACTTTGCATCCCCCAAGTTGAAAGATTGTATATTTCAATTTGATCAAAAAGAAATCATGGAAATATTGTTCAAGGGTTTGCATACTAACTATCAATTGGGTTTGCGCGGATTTTTACCAATATATTCACCAAAGGTAGAAAAGCAATTGGTCCTATTTGGGAAGTGTACGATATTTATTACAGAAGCAGAAGTTGATCAGTTGTGTCAAATTATTGATGAATTCTCCAGTGATTTACTGAATGAAATTGAAGCTATAGAAAAGGCAATGGGATCAGTACAGTTTATGCCTTCTCTTCAATATCCTAAAGATGGTTATAAATTAGTAAGAATCGACCGTAATTTATGGAGAAGGTTATTAGACTTTGCAAATAGTAATAGCAATGGAGATGGAGATCCAAGATGGCAAATCTTCGATTGGTGTGACGGACTTTTAAAAATTTTCACTAAGGCAAGCAATCAATCTATGGATCAAGGGTTCCATGCAATTATATATCCTGAAAAAGCAGAGTGTTTTTATACTAATCACCGTGTCGCAAATGATTCTATTTGGTTAGTTTGGCGGCCGATGAGTTCAAATTATGACTTTGATGTGTTTGAAGATTTCTCATATAGAAAAAAATGGAATGCGGCTATTACATATTGTTGGTTAATGGAAGAGTTTCTGCCTAAAGTTATTCAATATTATAAATTAGGTAAGGGAGTATATGACATATATGTAAATAGCGATTGGAGTGTAGATTTCGATAGTATAAAAACTCTTGATGACCTTAAAGCAAGTGTTTCAATATTACAAAGATTTTATAATTCGACTACAGATATAGATTTCTTTACAGCAACTGATCAACAGTTGCTGTATGCTGCAGTTTCTAATTCGCTAAATATAGCATCATTCAAAGATGTTAGTTATATCTATGGGAATATGGGTATTCCTTTTGGTTCAGACATAGATCAAATTATAGATCACCTTCGCTCATCTAAGAAGGTAAAGAAGGATTCGGTAGTGGGGAGTTTTGCAATTGACTGTGCTTTACGGACCATTCTTTATGCTTGTGACAACGTTAAAGTAAAAATGGACGAGCATACAGTCAGAAAAATAGCTGATTGTCTAAAGCCATACTATCAGCGATATAGACAATGTAAGTTGCTAGAAAAGTATTCAAATCGATAGTATCGGAGCGTAATAAGCTCTTTTAGGGTAAGTAAACTTATTTGCAATTATAGGCTATCAAATTAGCATTAGGGAGAGAGGGACATGGGCGATGTAAAACAATTACCGGGCGCTAGAGAATCGAGTGCAGGCGATGACTTTCACCTATTATGGGCCGGGAGAAAAGCACTCAGCCTTTTAATGCCTAACTCAGATTTAATAGCTCTTAGTATAGAAGGACCCCATCGAGAAGAAGCAAGTTTTTTAGATCCCGAGGGAGATCAATTGCTGGCAATTGATCTTGCGGAATACTATGGTGGCGACCGGTTTAATTCAGCTGAATTAATAGTTTTATCTCAACTCAAATACAGTACTAGAACTCCTGAAAAAGAATGGACAGCTGCACGTTTAAGTGAAGGCAAAGCGAGTGGCAAGAAAAAAGCTGAGACGAATAACGGGAAAGGTTCAATCGTTCATCGGCTTGCCCAGACTTTTCAACGTTATTATAGCAATTACAGTCAAGAAGCCGTTCTGCAGAAATTGGTACTAAAGTTGGTAAGTAACCGCCCCGCGAGTAAACTGTTAACTTCGGCACTGGCAGAAGCGAAAGACTGCCTCGTTAAGCAAAATCTAGGCTTGACAAAAACGTTGCTGACAAGACTTTCGGCGGATCATTCTGCAGAAATTGAACGTTTATTTATCAGCTCAGGGCTTGGTTCGAAGCTGTTTCTTGACTTTTTAAAAGTGTTGGATGTCACTGAATGCGGCCAAAACTCACGTTTTGGGCAGAGTATTAATTTACTCAAAGAGCTAGGCGAGTTTGGACCTGGGGATGTTGACGCTCAATATACACAATTAAAGAGTTTGGTTTGGGACTATATGATGCCGGAAGCTGCCGATAAACCGCCCTTAACAAAATATGACATACTTCCCATTTTCAAGTGCAGTTACAGAGATCTTTTTCCCGCTGAACCATATCTGGATTTACCTAATAAAGTACTTGAGAGAAGTGAAACTATGCAACTTGCAGAGAAGCTTCAAACAAGTAACAATAAATTAATTTGCCTTCATTCTGGAGGAGGAAAAGGAAAAACCACACTTGTTCAATCATTGAAAAATATCTTACCGATTCATTCGGTTGTAATTGTTTTTGATTGTTACGGGCACGGGAATTATCTCAACCCGGCTGATACACGTCATTCCCATTATAGGGCAATTTCGCAAATAGTGAATGAGCTTGCTACACAGGTGGGGGGACCGCTTCTTCTGCGTCTAAGTTTGACCTCCGAAGATTATATGCGGGAATTAGTTACTCGGATCGAAACTACCGTTTCTTTAATAAGAAAGTCGAATCCAGAAGCTTTGGTCGTAATTGTTATTGATGCGGCAGACAATAGTATCAGTGCTGCTAGAGAAAAGAAAGAGAAGAGTTTTGTTCATGATATTGTAAGGCAACCATTTCCCAATGGCTCGCGGCTAGTGGTTACATGTCGTACTGAAAATCTGAAGATGCTCGACTTGCCAGATCATCAACCACTAGAACTTAAGGGTTTCACTAAACCAGAGAGTGCGAAACATTTGAGAATGTATTTCCCAGACGCAACCGAAGTTCAAGTAGATGATTTTCATCGACTAACTCAAGGAATTCCGAGAGTCCAAGGGTATGCGCTTGAATTAAGACATCAAGGACTTGATGCTGTCTTATGTCCTTTGCGTCCAGATGGGAAATCTTTGGGGGGACTGATTGAAAGCTGGTTAGATGAAGCGAAGAAGAGGCATGGCGTACCTCAAGATATTGACAAAATTTGTGAAGCATTGGTTGCGTTACCTAGACCGGTGCCCATCACGTATGTTGCTGCGCTTGCTCAAGTTCTACCGGAGACCATTAAGAGTTTATGTGTTGATACTCGCCTTGGGCTAATTGAAAATCATGATGCAATTTCTTTTAGCGACCAGGACTTTGAGGATCATTTACGATTACGGATTGTAGATAAAGGCGGACTGATAGAAGCTATTGGTGATTTACTCTATAAAAATCGTAACGTCGATGGTTACGCTGCATATCATGTAGATACGTTTTTAGCTCGTACAGACCGCTTTAAGGATTTAAGTAATTTAGTGCTTCACGAGAATATCGACAATAGTATCATTAGCAATCCAATAGAACGACAAGAGCTTATCCTTAAACGTATTAGGTCTGCTGTCGAACTTGGAAAGAACGAAAAAGATCGTTCCGTAATTATTAAACTTCTTTGGTACTCTGCAGAAACGGTCAAAACAGATAAAGCTGTAAGAGCATTAATAATTGATAATGCTGATTTGGCGGAGGAATTTGGTGATCCTCAAGTTGTTCAAAGGCTTCATTTGGATATTGAAAAAAAACAGGACTGGCCTGTTGCTAGCCTGTTCCACAGTGCAGCTGTGTTATCACGATTTACATCAACCAAGGCCAAAGCTGATGAGAAATTAAAAGAAGCTTTTGGCTGGTTAAGATGGAGGTCAACACAAAAAGAAGACAAACGAGGATTGCATCGATATTTTGTTAAATCCGAAGACGTCGCAGCCGGATTAGAGGCGATGTTTAGACTCCAGGGAGTAGTTAAGGTTAAAGAATGGCTGAATAGATTGAATCGTCATCGCTCTAAATATGATTGTATATATTATTTAGCCTCAAAAATTTTGCGGGTAGACGGAGCAGATGTGCTTGAGCAGAGTATTGCTACAATACCTATACGTGCGGATGCTTCTCTTGCTATTTTGAAGGCATATCGGGAAAGTAATCATAGTGTTCCTGCAATAATAGTCGAGAGAGCGGCCAAAATGTGGTATCGGTTTGGGCGGTGTGGAGGCAAACCTGCTAAAGAAATCTTAGCGGAAGGAATTATACTTTGTGAAGAGATAGCTAAAATGCAATCGTTAAGAAATATTCTCCCGGATATTGTAGCTTTGTTTTCACCATCTGCACTTAATTATATGCCATACCTATCGGGCGAGGATATTAACCGTGTCGTTGGAATTCTTTGTTCACGGACCTTACAGTCAAGAATGACTAATCAGCAGCTTACACTGAATAATTTTCTTCCTGATGAATTACTGGATATTAAAGCAGATCTTCCTTATAAAGAACAAGAAGATCTTAAAACAAGACGGCGTGAATTTGACCAAGTTTTTGGTTTTCTGTTACCGGCATACGAATTAAGAGCTGATGTTGTTTTGAGTAGTATTTCACCGGAACTTTTCGAGAGCCGTCTGGACGAATGCCTTGGAAAAATTGAACGGGATTATGAAGTAAGATGGCGAAGTAATGCGGTGCCTGTTTATCGGCTAATGGCACAAGCCTTAGCTGAAGCAGCAATTATGGTTCCTGGAATTCCAAGTACATGGGTAGACAAGTTGATGCGAGCAGTCTCTCATAATCAGGTTGAAGGAATTAATTTTCTTAGATTGCTGTTGGCTAAGAGAATGGTAGCTTTGCCCAAAATACATGGAAAGGTATTACAATTGCTAGATCAAGTTCGACAAGATTTAGAAAAAGCACCGGGAACAGCCAGAGAACTAATTGATTTATTACTTCAGTGTACTCGAATTGCTTCAGCAGTCGATTCAAGTGCTGCCCGGTATTACTTTAACCTTGCGGTAGAAGCTGCAGCGGAAATTGACGAAGAAGTATTTACTCAAATAAATTGTATGGCATCTTTTGCTGATAAGATATCAAGTGAATCGCAGTATTCTAATGCGGAGTTGGCATACCAATTTGCACGTTTTGTTGAAGACTGCCATCGACGCATGGATGGTTGGGACCATTTCCCTTGGGATGAAGCACTGCAAGGATTATTCAGCCTCGATTCAGCCTCTGCTTTCGCTATATTAAGCAGATGGGATGAGCGGGGTGTAAGAAATATTGAAAATGAAGTAACTACACTACTTCTCATTGCTATTCAACGCAGATATATTTTACCAGAGATGGCTCATGCATTAAGTAGTTTATCGGCTGCTGCTGGTAACGAATATGAGCAACTTATTTTGGAAATTCTCAATGCCGCACAAACACTAGGTGGGCAAGCTCAGGTAATAGAATGTTTGTCTTTAATCGCAGAAGATATACGTCTTTTTACCCCGATTGTTGAGCGCAAGTCGAAAGCATCGGCTGTGGTGACTTGGGCAAATAATCATAATGTTGGACATAGCCAGGGCGCCATTTGCCTAAATGATCTTTTGAATTTTATTGAAGGCACATATAAAAAGTCAGTCTTAGATGATACTGCATGGAAAATGGCTGAGAATTTAGAGGTGCCTAATTGGGAACAAATTTTGGGCAACCAACCTTTTCTTGCTTCTGATGAAATTGAATTGGCCCTTGATGAGGTTCGGAAGATCGAAAAATATGGACATAATCTTCAAAAAGAATTGATCCACCGGTTACAACAGCGTTGTACTATAAGAGATTATACAAAACAACTGGATGCACTATTGCAGGTTAAATCAGAAAAACTCTCAGTCAGCTCATTGTTAGAGGCTCTCGAAAGTTGTATACAAGAATGGTCTTTTCACCCTAGCGTACGAGACTGGCAGAAAGAAAAATGTACCGATTTTTTGGTTCGACGTCTTTCTGAAATGATCTATTACGGTTCTAGGTCGAGAATGGTAAAGCGCTTTCAAACAGTGTTCGGAATACCGGATACAGATTTATATAAGTGCACTGTCAATGTTCTATCTCAGTTTGTTGGAAATTCTGCAGAAGCAACCTATGAATTGATTCATGAACTAACAGTTTCTCTTACGCCTACTGAAGCTGAGAATGTGCTACAATGGCTACTTGAACGGTTTTCCAGCAAAATTCCGGCTGATTGTGCAGATGGCCTATGGCGTGAAGAGCTGCGGCCTCCAAAAGAAAGTTTAGCAATTGTTTCTAAGTTTATTTGGAGGCTATTAGGTCACCCTGATAAACGTTTACGCTGGCGGGCAGCTCATGCAGTCCGCCGAATGGTGCGACAGGGATTTTATGAAATTGTGGATTCATTAGTGTTACTATGCGACGATAAACATTGTGCTGCAATGATAGATCATAAGCATGATTTCTTTTGGCTCTCAGCGCGGTTGTGGACCTTTATTCTACTAGACCGTCTGGCCACAGAAGCTCCCAATGCGATAAAGCGCCATTCTGAAACCATTATAAAGGAAGCACTCGCACCGGAAGTGCCTCATGCACTGATACGTCACTTTGCCCAATCTGCTGTAATGGCGCTAGCTAAGCATGATTCAGGCATATATTCTAGCAGTGATATAACAGCGCTATCTGCCGTTAATAAAAGTTCTTTTATGCCACGCAAAACTCGAAATAGGCGTCATTCTGATAACCAAAGTAAGAGAACAAAGAAGCTCCGCTTCAAATTTGATTCTACAGATACACTTCGTTATTGGTACGAACCTTTGGCAAGAGTCTTTGAAGAAGACATAAACACAGTGGCTCAAATGGCTGAAATATGGATTTGTGATAAGTGGGGTATACCTGCTGATATAAGTTATAATGAAGATTGGATACGGCAAAAGTATCATTTTAGTCTATATTCCAATGATCAGGGTAATGACCCAACTGTTGAGACTATACAAAATTATGCTGAATGGCATGCGATGTTTTGTACAGCAGACGAGTTGTTAAAAACTCGTCCGGTTAAATATGACGAGTGGGAGAATGATCCTTATAATAATTGGCTTAAAAGGTGGACGTTAAATTGGCCTGGTCACTGGCGGGCTGATCTACGTGATTCTTTACCACTTGAAGATATCCATTGGTATTTAAGTGATCCAATAGATGATAATTGGACTCAACAAATCTCACAGGATGCTTTTGATCCACTTATAGGGCTGAATAACGCTTCAATTCCCAAATTTTTCATATTACATGGGTATTATCGACGTGCGGTTCGGGGCGCTTCGGAATCAATGTATATTTCGAGTGCGCTTGTAACTCCCGACAATGCACTTGCACTTTTGCGGGCACTGCAAACGAGTGAAAAACCCAATCAGGATCATATTCCATTGGAAAACGATGAAGAAGACGAATTTCCGGATGGATTTGAACTTAAAGGTTGGCTCAGAATACTTAAATCAGAGTGGAGTAGTGGTATAGATGAAACTGATCCATTACGTAATCATTTATCAAGTTCATTAGTTGTACCTGGATCAGATTTTGTATCATGGGCAAAGCTTGAATGTTCTTCCGATCGTAAACGGTATTGGCGGCATGAAAACGTAGATAAACCGGTAACTATACTGGAATGCTGGGATGAACAACCGAAAACCGATCGTGAGGATAGAGGTTTTTATTCTGAGGGCCATAGATTGTGGGTACATGTGAATACCCTATTGGATTATCTAAAGGAAAGGCAACGGTGCCTTATTATTAAGTGTATGATTGATCGTTGGTCTGACAAGGAGGGAACAGGGAAGTATGTCCCAGGAAAAGCAAAATTCTACCTTATCCATAAAGATGGAACTCTCGAAACGCTCCGAGAACGTTATTGCATTAGGGAAAAAAATCGTTGAGGAGCTTTCTTTAGAGCCCGGGACCGACACTCTTGGAAGATGGATGGCACACTACGTTGCCGAATTAATTGATGCCGCCGAGAATGAGCCCGATCCGAATTTGCGTAATCAGGCGCGGGATAAATGTTGTGAGGCAATTATAAAACTATGGGATCATCGAGCTTCTCTTCCCAGAGGGAGTCGACCTCTTTCTAATCTCGATGGGGTATTAGAAGCTATTAAAAGCATAAGAGCAAAAAAGAATTCGTGGGCTGCCCTGTCTTCTCACGATGTAAAGCGGATAGGTGGGAACTGGATGGGGTTTGCCAAGACAGTAGAGGATGCTGGTTTGCGAATGTGTAGGATTGCCATCCTGACAGCAGTTGCGGAAGCGTCTTTTGGTAAAGAACAACGTTGGCTTCAAGAACATAAAGAAATGTTATCTAAAGAGGAAACTGAGATTATTGAGGCTCTGGATAGTTGGTTGTCACTAGAAAAAATTTGGCGGGATAGAGAAAATCAAGTGTCTATTATGGATATGGAGCCTGATGAACGTAATCAACGGATTGAGGAAGAAATTAAAAAATTAATTGATGAGATTAATATGTCATTTAGTTCCATTCAGATGAAAAACACTAGATAGGTTTTATTGGTTTGGTAGTGAAAGAGGATAGGTTTGATAACGATGCTCTTTCACTATCAAATCGAGGCGGTATGGAAACACTTAATTTTATGCCTGACTAGGAAAGTATTATTGAGGGTGATTATAATGTCTATAGAGGAGAATACTGATTTCATAAAATATTTAAAAGAGATTGGCTTTGAATGGAAAAATCAATTGGACTATCACCTTATTAATGATAAAGTATCAGTTGAAGAATATCGCTTATTCAAAAAAGGTAATTTTATATCAGGCTTACCTAGAAATGCCTGTAAAATATATTTAGATCTAAACGTTTGGATTTTTTTTAGAGACGCATTCTTGGGAAGAAAATTAAAAGACACAAAATGGATTGATATATATCAAAAAGCAATTTATTTAAATGAATTTCATAACGTCTATTTTGTGATAAGCCCCAATATTTATTTTGAATTAGATAAACAAAAAACAAGTGAAAATTATGCTGCTTTACTAAATATCATTGGAAAGCTAAGTAATGAATTAACTATTGAGAATCCATTGCAGCTCGTTTTTGATGAGACTTTGTTTTGTTTAATGGATATGCTGAAAGTAAAAAGTCCTAATTTTGATGTTAATAATTATCAATGGGATAAAGCTTCGGCCATTTATGGAATTCCATTTATACAAACTAATAATAATAACGCAGCGATGATTGCAATAAATAAAACATTGATTGATGCTATTTATCAAATTCCATTTAGAGATTTTTATAGGTTATTTGGGATGGATAAAGGACATGAATTTGCATATGGTTTTGAAAGGGTATCAAATGAATTAAATCAAGACCTGGATCATAAAATAGGAGTTCGAGGTCAGAATTTCGAAGAATTATATAACGAGGAATTTCAAGGTGCAATTGAAGCAAGTACCGAGATTATTGAAGATGCACTCACACAATTCTTAAAGTGGCATTATAATACTAATTCAATTGAAGTAACGGCAGTAAAAGAAAAAGGCTTAATCAATGTGTTTCCTAACATATTTCGTTTTGGAAAAATACAAAAGTACTTTCCTTCTCTTCAAGTTCATTCAGGATTACATGCTTCTATACGATACGATAAAACCAAAAAATTTACTGCAAATGATTTATTCGATTTTCATCATGCATCTAATGCAATACCATATTGTGATTACTTTATAACAGACAATCCATTGGCTCAGAGGTTAATAAATAAGCCTTTAGCGATTAATAAAAAATTTGGTACTAAAGTTTTACCTGCAAATCCAGATTTAATTTTGCAGATTTTTGAAGATATAGTAATATAGCAGGCCATTAGAGAAGGGGGGGAAGGCAATGAAGAAGCAATATATGCTTAACCCAGATTGGATTGAACATCTAGAAGATTATCAAATACAAATTACTCTTCTTTGCCAACGTTTTCACAATTCTATTGATGAGTTTGATGTACTTGGATGGCTTAAAAACTTTCAACCATCAGAATGGCAAGATGCATTAACTGTGCTTAGTATGGTTGAATATCTTGATAATTCCGAAATTATCGAAGCATATAACTATTGTCTAGAGGAGACGTTAAAGATCGTCCCTGAAAAGATAAATATAAAATTCGGCAAAAAAGTGAGAAAAAAAAAGACGAAACTTATTGTTATTCCATTAGGGGAGCTTGGTAAAAGTGGAAGTGGGATGGTATATTTTTTACGAAAAACAAAGGCATTTGCCAATCAAAAACATAAATTTGAGATTATTTATGATCTAGATAAATTATCTAATTTTACAGGGCCGCGATATTCTTGGTTATTTGTAGACGATTATTTTGGAAGTGGTGGTTCGGCAGTTAAGTTTTATGAAAGAGAGATCCAGTCAAGAATTACTGAAAAAACCAATAACTTCTGGATAAGCGTAGTAAGTCAAGAAAAAGCTATTGCACTTATTCAAAAGAAGATACCGGATTGTAAAGTGATAAGCTGGAAGTTGCGTGATAAGGCATTTCTTAGAAACCGATCTCCTTTTGGAAGTTATGAAAAAGTAAAACTTCTTCGCGATTTCTGTTACAAATATGGAGTTATATTAGATTGCGACAATCCACTAGGATATGAAAATACCCAGGGGATGACAACTTTTTCTTATGGTGCGCCAAATAATCTTTTGCCAATATTATGGTCCTCAAACAAAAAATGGCGACCAATTTTCCCACGATACTCAAAAGACAGCATGGCTCAATCGAAACAGTTTCGCAAAGAAACTGCATATTGGCTGAGTCTTGCACGAACACTTAATCCGGATATTTACAAGTTAATTGCAACCGGACGCGGCGTAAGCAGCGTTAGCTCCCGAGAATTCAAATTTATTTTGAGAACTGATTTTCGACTTTTTTGTACAATGCGTATGATAAAACAAAAGCGACCTAAACCTGTTATTTGTCAGATACTTAATTTATCTTCGAAAGATTACGAAGAAATACTAAATGATGGTCAAAAACGGAAAGTTATTGACAAAAAAGGTGTATTGACGGAATATGGCGAAAAAGCTTATCAGGAAATTGCCAAAAGGTTATTAGAGAAGAAATTAGCCGAGGCTAAAACTGAGTTTAAACCTTTTGTCTATGTCCCACAAAAGTTTCGGGGGATCACTTAGTTCTGGTTAGTAATTGCCAACTTCTTTGGCTACATAAGCTATCGAGGATGGAGGCTAAGACGATTCGTCTTAGGAACATGAAGCATCTTTACATCAAACACGTACAACCACTGCTCCGCTTCGCTGCACGGGTTGCACGTGCTGGTTACACCGCTAGCGCGGGACCAGCATTCCAGAAAAGGAGTAACCAGTATGAATAGTGATTTCCCCCGAGATGAATTCAGTAGGTGCGCTAGAAGAGACGGGCATTCAGATGAATTTATACGACAAACACAAGAATACATAGATAATTTAGAAACTAGACGGATGCCGGTTATCTTTTCTTTGAAGCATTTTAGTGAAATTATAGGCATTTCTTATTCGAAACTAGAAGATATTATTTTTTTTAGAGAAAAATATTATGGGTTGTTCAAACTGGAGAGAAAAAGAGGCGGTAAACGAGAAATTAGATGCCCTAATAGTAAAGTTAAAAGCATTCAGCGATGGATACTACGGCATATTCTAGACCAGATCCCTACTCATAATAGTTGCAAGGGATTTCGTAAGGGTGCTTCTATTTCCCAAAATGCTTTGCCGCATTTATATGCTTCATCGCTTTTGAAAGTCGATTTATTTCGTTTCTTCGACTCAATATCGGAAAGACGAATTTATCACGTATTCAAAAGTGTAGGATATCATCCTAACTTAGCTGTGGATTTAGCAAAATTTTGCACGTTTCCTGCTACCGATAAATATGATAATGCTATTTTAGAGGATCCTTGCTGTCCCTCAAATTTTCGATTAAATAAATCTTATTTGCCTCAAGGAGCGCCTACAAGCCCTGCACTAGCGAATTTGGTTGCACGCCGATTAGATATAAGGCTAAGCAGTTTAGCAGCAAAAGTTGGTGCTAATTATACCAGGTATGCTGATGATTTGACTTTTTCAGGTGAGTTTAATACTCTTCCTAAAATTGGGCAGATAAAAGAGATTGTCCGAGAAGAGGGGTTCTTTTTGAACAATTCAAAGACAGCTCTTTGTCAGAAGGGGCAGCAGCGAAAGGTTACCGGGCTTATTGTATCAGGTAATGAATTACATGTACCCAAAAGGTATAAAAAGGATATCTTAAAACATATTTATTTTGCGAAGAAATTCGGTCCTCAGCAACATCTTAAGAATATTTCAAGTGATAAAGCTTCCTTTCAGGATTGGTTACTAGGAAGAATAATGTTTGTGCGATCTATAGAACCTGATACCGGTGAAGATATGTTGATTAAGTTCAATCAAATTGACTGGCCATTTTATGAGTGAAATGATTTTTGGCTGAGAAATGATTGTAATTAGCCAATTACGGATATGATTTGGGATCCTATAATAAATAAGTCCATATCACAATTTGTGTGATGCGGATTTATTTATTTAGGAATAAATCTTTACCGACCAAGAAAGCTTGTGAAGTATATTTATTTTTTTCTATGACTTTCACTAACCGTAAAATATTTGAAAAGTGAATTCAATATATGGTAAATTAAAAGATCCGTATCGCATAGTGATACGGATCTTTTTGATGCAATTTTTTCACCAGCCACGGCGTCCAACCCTATACCGCACGCTCTGTGCAACGGGCCTGCGGCAGCAAGGGAGCCGCGAACTGCGCGGCAGTTTCGCCAACCCGCCGCCGGTCGAATTATTATATCACACCGGTCAAGGCGTGCCTGCTCCGCTCTGCTATGCCCCTGTGGGTGACTCAGTGTGCCGCGACAATACTTTCACATGAATAGGATATTTTCTTCCCGCGCTCCTGTGTAGGGTGACGGCGGCGGGGAGCCGCTGACGAAAAGCAGGAGGCGGTAACCATGCTGACACTCGAGCAGGTGCAAAAGAGGCTACGGAGGAGCAGGGAGCTGTGTGGCCGGCTTGTCACCAGCCCGGACGGCTCCGAGTGGATACGGGTTCAGCTAACGTGGGACGTACTGAGATACTACCAGGCGCGGGTGACCTGCTACGGTTTCATCCCGGATTAGGGCTTAGGCCCTTTTTTTGCGGCGAAAAGAAGCCAGGATAGTGAATGGTACGCTCTGAGTGCATCACTATGTGGCAATTCGCCCCGCCGCCGGTCGACATATTGTATCACACCGGTCAAGGCGATGCCTGCTTCGCTCTGCTGCGCCCCTGCGGGTGACACGGTGTGCCGCGCCAATATCTTATATATAATAGGAAAGCTTGTCCCCGCGCTCTTGTTGAAGATGACGGCGGCGGGAAGCCGCAGACGATAACGGAGGTGCGGGAGATGTGGGACAGCATGGTTCGGTGGTGGCGGGTAGAGATCGCACTTTGGGTATGCTACTGGAACGCGCTCGATCGGGATGACCGGCCAAGTATCCGGTATTGTGCCGACCATAGTGTGCTGATATCGGCCTTTTGGCTAGTCGCGCTACTGGGTGGCTTGATGTCCTTTGGAGCAATTATCCAGTTCTTGCAAGGAGGCTGCCGGTGATCCGGTGGCCTTTTACTATTACATAAATTTCTCCTTATTCTTACAAAACATCCCATTTTATGTTTTTTTCTATTTTTTTAACAGGATTTGGGATGATACTTCCGAATCCTAGTAAATAACAAACTATTTATAATAATAAATTGTATTCTATGGCTCTTTAGTTTATTGAAGCTCATATTTCCCGCGACGTGAAGTCCTTACGATGGAATACAATAACAAGGCGTATTTTTGATGAAAATGAATGACAAATTTGGTGAAGTTCGTCCTTATTTCATGGTTCTCAATTGATACGAAGTACTACTTTTTAAAGTGAGGAATTGTATGGAGACAATAGTTTCAAGGATGCATACAGATAGGCATCCGCATAAGGAAATCGCATACGAAATACGGCATAATTGCGAATTAGACGTGGCTGACGTTTTATATGAATTCATAAAGAACTCGATATTTTCAGCGGAGATTTTGGATTACCTTAATGCCCGTATTTCTAGGCTGCAACAGAGAAGCGGTCCCGAGTATAATTCAGTAGTAGAGGAGATTAAATGTTTTTTTACTACACATCCTGCTTTTCAATCAGGCGAGCTCGGGGAAATAGTGTGCAAGGTGTTTTTTATGCAAATGGAAGGTAAGCGAGTATACCCTGAAAAAGATTGGGGAATGAGGGATAATCCTAAGCTGGCGAAGAGAGGCGTGGATGTTCTTGCATTCAGATTCCACCCTAACGAGGCAGACGATGAAGTTTTTGTTACTGAAACAAAAACCGCCGCAACGCTGCAATCACTTAAAGATGCTCTTTATAAAGAAGGCGGAGTAATTGATTGGCTCGCCAATAAACTTACTCCTGGTATCTACTTACGGGAAATGAACAAGGTCTTAAATCAAATGTCGTCTGATGATTCTAATCGTAGCAGAGTAGTCAAGCTTATGCCACTGTTTGACGTTCCGGGAAAACTGAAGAGAGCGGGGTTCTTGGTCGTTCGGCCTGGTATTATGACGGAAGAGCATAAATCGGACGTGTTTGCTTTGGCCAAAGAGGGACAGGCAGTGTACCTTTATATTTTATCGAGTGACAAATTTGCGGAAATTAGGAATAATGTTTTTGACCGCTTTGAGGTGAGTAATGATGGCTCAGTCTTATAATGAACTAACACTTGTTAAGGAACAATGGGTAGAACTTAAGTCATTGCTTGCCGAAATTGATAGGAAGTATCTGCAACACAAATTGACGGGAGCTTCATTCGATACAGAAGGTCAAACGTATCAGGCTTTCAAATCTGCCATGACAATTGAGCTTGTTGGTACACAGATTCTTTTTCGTGGAGGAGACGACTATCGTAGCCATATTCAAGAGATGATTCTTACGGCAGCAGAAGCGTTTGATAAGTTGGCCAGATATTTTCCCATTGAAACAATCAAAGGGTTTGATGGACAAGTTCACCCTGCAGTTCATGCTGCACTGTGTTATTGTGTGTGTCTTAATCCCCAGAATGCAATAACTGTGATAACCAGATTGCGGAACAGTATAAGTTTGAAAGATTTTGAAGCAGTTAGTCTTACGAAAAATGATGCATTATTTCAGTTGATGCTCTTCAATTTACTTGGAAGAAAAATAAAATGGGCACAAAATGCAGCTGCGAATTTACTGAATTCCATGCAGACAAGTAGTGATGATGAGATAATTTTGCGTAATTTAGCGCAGGCTGTGTTTTCTCTTACTGAATTTCTTTTACATGGACAAGATTATAGACAAGTCATGGAGGCCTGTCGGACTTATCTTAGTGAAGTAACTAGCAGACGCCTAGATGCTTTATATACATTTATCGTTCAGGGTTTAAGTTTAGTTTTCCGTCAGATGTTTGAATATTCGGTTTGGCGTCATCTGGATATGGACCGCCAATATATGGAATATCTAGTTAATCGCAAAGGTGTTTATGAACTCTGGCAATCCCAACTGGATGCAGTTAAAGGCGGCTGCTTAGATGAGGCCAACTTCGTAGTTTCATTACCTACAAGTTCAGGAAAAACATTGTTAGCAGAATTGAAGACAATAAAATATTTGGTTGGAGCAGGGAAAAAGGTAGTATATATAGCCCCAACTAAAGCTTTGGGGCAGCAGGTGTTACGATCCATTAAGCCTGGGATAGAGGCAATTGGCAAAGTTGCCAGCCTAGTTATGAATGTTGCCGAAAAGCTAGATTCAGATGCGTACAGTAAAGCTGATTTTGTCATTATCACTCCTGAAAAACTCGAATTGATGATTCGAAGCGACTCAGAAATTATAAATAGTATCGGTTTGGTGGTAATCGATGAATTTCATAATATAGGACAAGATGAACGGGGACTAAAACTGGAGTTTTTATTATGGAGATTAAGAAAACAGGAGTGTGTCTCCTTTTTCATACTCTCGGCCGTAATTCCAAACGCAGAGGAAATCGCGGTATGGATTAGTGGGGCATCGGTGCGGCTGGAGTGGCGGCCTACCAAAGTAATCCATGGTTATTCGATCAAAGGGACTAATAATGTTATACTTTCCGGCTTAAGTAGAGCCATCGAAATACCGCCCATACATAAAATTAGCTATACAACAACCTTGGCTGCTGCATTTCGAAATATTGGCGCCGTTCTTGTTA
>JAEZUI010000021.1 GCA_023421115.1 Bacillota bacterium
TAAAAAATGGAGAAATAGAGGATATTCAAATTGTATCCCACGGAGACGATGCACCTTTTATAGAAAAATCAATGCCTGTCATAGCTGAAATGATTAAAACTCAGTCAACGGATGTGGATGCAGTATCAGGTGCTACATATAGTAGTGTTGGTATCAAGGACGCTGTTGCTGCTGCCCTGGATAAGGCGAAAATAAATTAAACACATAAAAAATAATATAGGGACTAAAAGTCCCTATATTATTTTTTATGGAGCAAAACATTTAAAAACAAAGGTCTTGGCACCACGGAGGTTTTATTTCTACTTGAATAATTCTGTAAAAAAGGCTAAAATATTAGTATAGGCTTTTTATATTGGGTCATTTAAAAAAAACTGTAATACAAGAAAAGTGCTGAGTAAAATTAAATGAAATATAAATGCAAGGCATTGTAGTAAGAAGGGTGCAAATGAGGTATTACGATAGGGTTATAATTGGTGCAGGTTTATATGGTTTGTATGGAGCATTGATTTGTGGCAGAAAAGGTCATAAGGTTGTTGTACTTGAGTGTGAAAGCGAACCTTTTTCACGTGCTACTTATATAAATCAAGCCCGTGTTCACAATGGCTATCATTATCCCCGCTCCTTTTCTACAGTTAACAGCGTGACGGAGTATTTTCAGAAGTTCAATAGAGAGTTTGAATTTTGCATAAATTCATCTTTTAGAAAAATTTATGCTACATCTTCAAAGTATTCATGGACTAACGCAGCTCAATTTAAGAAGTTTTGCAAAAATGCAGAAATAAAGTGTGTTGAAGTTGAACCGGGTGAATTCTTTAATCAAGGAATGTGTGACGGAGCATTTGAAGTTGAAGAGTATACCTATGATTCTACAATTCTTAAGGATTATCTTTTGGAAGAAATTAAAAAATTTCCACAAGTTGAGTTTAAGTTCAATGTGAAAATTGAAGATATCAAAAAAAGCGCAAATGAATATCATATATATATAAATGGTCAGGAAAGTATATCAACAGGTTACATTCTAAACGCCACCTATGCATCTGCAAATCAGATTAACACAATTGCAGGTTTTGAACCCTTCAAAATAAAATATGAGCTTTGTGAATTGATTTTATGCCATCCTGGAAGCAACTTGAAGGAGCTTGGGATAACCATAATGGACGGACCATTTTTCTCAATAATGCCCTTTGGTAAAACCGGTCTTCATTCTCTTACTTCAGTTACTTTTACGCCGCATTTGAGTTGTCATGATAGCTTACCTGTTTTTGAATGCCAGAAAAATAATGCTCTGTGTAGTGAAAGGGAGCTTAATAATTGTAATTCCTGTGATTTCAAACCACCAAGTTCGTGGACGTACATGTCAGGAATTGCCAAAAAGTACATGCGTAGCCGATTTGACTTTAGCTTCCATAAGTCACTCTATTCAATGAAGCCTATTCTATTGTCATCGGAGATTGATGATTCAAGACCCACTGTAATAAGAAAGTATTCGGAAAATCCGACCTTTGTCAGTGTATTGTCGGGAAAAATAAGTACAGTATATGATTTAGATGAGGTATTATGATTATGAAACTTACAAGCAAAGAAAAGAAAGTTGTTTCAGCTATAGTATATGTGAGAAATCATGAGAGGTATATAGGTGAATTCATTGAAAGCATTGCAGCTATCCTTTCGGAGAATTTCGAAAAGTATGAGATTATTGCTGTGAATGACTTTTCAACAGACAAAAGTGTTGAAATGATAAAACATGCAGCTTCAAAGCTTGAAGTTATTTCCTTCACTATTGTGAATTTAAGTTTTTATCATGGTACAGAGGCGGCAATAACAGCTGGTGTTGATATTTCCATCGGTGATTTTGTGTTTGAATTTGACAATCCTGTGGCAGATTATGATTTTGAAGAGATAATAAATGTATATAAACGTTCTTTAGAGGGCTTTGATATTGTATCGGCGGCCCCTGATATCAGAGAGCGATTAGATTCACGAATATTTTACAGCTTGTTTAGAAGATATTCGCAAAACCGTTTAAGGCTGTGGACTGAGAGATTCAGGGTTTTATCCCGCAGAGCAGTGAATAGAATAAATAATTCCTATACGTCCATTCGTTACAGGAAAGCAGTTTATTATAATATAGGCCTTAAAACATACATACACAAGTATAGTCCCAATAAAAGCATTGCTCTTGAGGGGCAGCTAAATACAAAAGGCAGGTTGTCTCAGGCCTTAAATTACCTTATGACATTTACAGATATTGTTCCAAAGATATCTATATTTATGGCTATAATGATGTTGTTGTTTTCAATTGGAGTTTTTTGCTACACTGTATTTATATATTTAGCCTATGACAGAGTTGTTGAAGGTTGGACAACCACTATGCTTTTCCTTTCAGTGTGTTTTACGGGATTCTTTTCCTTATTTGCAATAGTTATAAAGTTTGTATCTCTTATTTTAAATCTACAAAATACCAAACAAACATATACCTTTGAATCGGTTGAAAAGGTCAAATAGTAGTGTTATAATTCTTTTGTTTGAGTATAGGGATTTATAAAAATCTTATACTGGGGTTTGAAAAAAGGTTTTTCCTAGGTTTTAATTTGCAAAATATTGTTCTGAGGGGGAACTTAGTGGATAAAACTTTAGTAGGTTATAGTGGGTTTGTGGGCTCAAATTTAGACATGCAAACGGATTTTAGTAAACAATACAACTCAAGCAATATAAGTGAAGCCTTTTTCACGCAGCATGACCTTGTGGTATATTGTGGTGTAAGGGCTGAAAAATTCCTTGCAAACCATGAACCGGAAAAGGATTTAAAGCATGTGATGCAAGCTGTTGAAAATATCAAAAGAATGAAATTCAAAAAACTTGTGCTAATATCTACCGTTGATGTATATAAAGAGCTCGAAAGTGTAGATGAAAACACTTATATAGATACTGATGGATTACACCCCTATGGAAAACACCGATATATGCTTGAAAAGTGGGTAATGGAAAACGTCAGGGATTATCATATATTGAGACTACCTGGGTTGCTTGGGAAGAATTTGAAGAAAAACTTTATTTTCGATATGATGAATGTTATTCCTTCAATGTTGAAAGAAGATAAGTTTTTTGAAATCCAAAAGCTATGTCCTTTAAACATTTGTGAATGCTATTCAAAACAGGAAAATGGTTTTTACAGGCTAAAGCCTGTTGATAAAGAAACAAAGTTTAGTCTGAAAGAGTTTTTTAAAAACTGTGGTTTTAATGCTCTTTCTTTTACGGATTCAAGAAGTATATTTCAATTTTATAATTTAAATAATCTTTGGGCTCATATTGAAACAGCGATTAAAAATGATGTTCGCCTTTTATGCCTTGCTACAGAGCCGGTATCTGCCGGAGAATTGTATAAACGCATATACGGCAACGAGTTTAAAAATGAATTTCTAAGTAGTCCGGTAAGATATGATATGCACACGGTACATTATCGATTGTATAATGGAGAGCGAGGGTATATTGTCGATAAGGATAAAATTATTACTGATATAGAAAAATTGATTGGAGAAACACAATGAAGCTTTCAATTTCCAATATAGCATGGGATGGTTCTAAGGATATTGAAGTATATAAACTGATGGAGAAGTATGGGTTTAAAGGGCTTGAAATAGCACCTACAAGGTTTTTTGGCGATAGGCCTTATGATCGGTTGAGTGAGGCGGAAAAACTTGCAAAAGAACTTAAGACTAGTTATAATTTTGAAGTTTGCAGCATGCAGTCAATACTTTACGGAAGATCGGAAGTTATATTTGAAAGTGCAGAAAACCAAAGAAAAATCACCCAATATTTATTTGGGGCAATTGATTTTGCCGCAGTAATTTCGTGTAAAAACCTGGTTTTTGGTTCTCCTAAGAACCGTTGCCTTATGAAAGAAGAGGATTATGGAGTTGCAGTGGAATTTTTTAGAGTACTTGGGGAATATGCCTCTAAAAAGGGTACAGTAATGTCGATTGAAGCCAATCCATCTATGTATGGAACCAATTTTATAAACTTTACAAAAGAGGCTGTAGAGATAGTGAAAGATGTTAATTCCAAGGGGTTTAAGGTCAATCTTGATTTTGGAACAATTGCCGAGAATGGGGAGAATATTGAAGAAATTGCTGACTATATGGAGCATATAAACCATATTCATATAAGTGAACCCGGCCTTTCGCCCATTTCTCAAAGAGATGATCATAGAGAACTGGCCTCTCTTTTGAGGGGGAAATTATATAATGGATTTGTATCAATTGAAATGAAAAAAGGACAAGACGACTCTTTTAGTGAAATAGAAAAAGCAATGAATTATATAGCTCAAGTGTTTGGAGATTAGAAATTATCTAAATGATAATTTTCGGGGGAGCAATGAAAATTATGACAGAACAGGTACCGGAGTTTGAAAAGGTTGAATTTAAAGGTAAAGAAAGTAAGTACTGTCTCTGTATTCCGGTTATTAATGAGGGTGACAGGATTATAAGGCAGCTCGAAAAAATAAACAAATTAGGTATAGATAGTCTAATTGATGTTATATTGTGTGATGGAGGGTCATCCGATGGCTCAACGGAGAGTTCACGTCTAGAATCTATGGGGATAAACTCTCTACTTGTAAAAAAAGGTCCCGGCAAATTGAGTGCACAGCTTAGGATGGGTTACTGGTGGGCATTGAACCGAGGTTATGAAGGAATTATTACTATTGACGGAAATGGAAAAGATAGCGTGGAATCCATACCTCTATTTATTGAACATCTGGACAAAGGCTATGATATGGTTCAGGGGTCACGCTACGTGAAAGGTGGAATTGCTGAAAATACACCTATCACGAGGCATTTGGCTGTAAAACTTATTCATGCTCCGATTATTTCTTTAGCAGCAGGTTTTAGGTACACTGATACAACGAACGGATTTCGGGCTTATTCAAGACGCTTTCTTACCAATAAAAAGGTTCAGCCTTTCCGTGATGTGTTTGATACCTATGAGCTTTTAGCCTATCTATCAATCAAAGCACCGAAAATTGGTATGAAAACTGTTGAGGTTCCTGTTCGAAGAAGCTATCCCAAACAGGGAAAAATCCCGACTAAAATCAGTTTTATGCAAGGAAATACCTCTCTATTAAAAATTCTTGCAAAAGCTGCGTTAGGTAAATATGATGCTAAGGACGAATAAAGAAGTATTGCTACACATAGAAAGGAAGCACTAAATGGTATCAAGGAAAAAGGAAATAGATTTAAACTTAATGGAAGTAAAAAAACCTATAAGTTTAACCATAACAAAGGTTTTATATATAATTGTTATTGCCTTGGGAATTCTGTTCAGGATAGGCTCATATATTCAGGACAGAACTCTCTGGTATGATGAAGCTATGCTTGCAAGTGGTATAATTCAGAGAGGGTTTAGTGGACTGTTTGAACCGCTTGACTATTCTCAAAGTGCGCCTCTCGGATTTTTATTAATAGTAAAGAGTTTTATTTCTGTTTTAGGAAGTTCACAACATGTGTTAAGATTGTATTCGCTTTTGGCTGGTTTACTGTCAATAAGGCTTTTTTATCTGTTTATAAAAAGTTCAGGATTTAAAAGACCGCTTCTAGGAACAGCTTTTTATGCTACTGTTTCTCCTCTTGTTTACTATACAACAGAGTTAAAGCCATATATGTCCGATGCTTTTTTTACAATTGCAGCTTTGTATCTTTACAAGCTCTATGAAGATAAAAAGCTTCCATTATGGGGATATTTACTGTTTTGCTTTTTTGCAGTTTGGATTTCGTTTCCGACAATTTTTGTTATCGGTGCAATTACAGCTTACAATTTCTTTACCTGTATAGCTAGATTTATAGTTAATCTGTTTGCACGGGATACAGATAAGGCTAAGGAGATATTCAGAATTCTTATAGGTGTTGTGGCTTTTGGAGCGACAGCTCTTATAAGCTTTGGTATATGCTATTTTGTTTATACTGCGAAAGTCTCGGGAAACATAGACGGAATGTCAATGGAATACTGGAAGCATCTCTATTTTCCACTTTTCCCTGAAAGAAAATCGCAGTGGGATTTGATATATCTCATGCTTAATAATTACCTTAGCTTTATTTTCTACGATGTATCTGCAATTGCATGGATATTGTGGATTGGAGGAACCATACTTTTCTTTGTGAGAAAAAACAATATCGGAGGTTATAGCGTACTTGTAGTTTTATTTACAATAATTGCATCTAGTATAAAGCAATACCCAATGCAAGACCGACTGCTATTATTTTTGGTGCCGTTTACAATACTTGGAATTCTGTTTTTTGCAGAAGTTTTGATGGATTTATTAAAATGGAAGTCTTTTGAAGTAGTTATATTTATACTGGTTATTGCTTTGAATTACGGTTCATTAAAATACACAGATGTTGGCAATATGTATAGGGAAGGTCAGGAAGCTGCAAATTTGATAGACTATCTTGACAACAAAATTGAAGAGGATGAAAAACTATATATTTTTGCAAATGCAGTTCCTATTTACGAATACACTACAGGGTATAAGCAGGGTTTGACGCATTTTCCGGAGAAGGTTTTTGAGTCCGGTCAAATGATTTACGGTTGCAAGTACTGGAACCTTAAGTCTGAGCCCTATAAATATATAACAACTCTTGATGAAGAGCGCCTTAAGGAAAATGTTGATGCTATTGTAAAGTATCAAAAGGTGTACGTACTATTCTATCATTTTGGAACGGATGCAGAATACTATTTGATAAGTGAATTAAGAAAATACGGTACAGTAACTTATTTTATGAATGAGAAAGACACCCCTCTCTACTATTTCGTAAGATACGCCCACCTTAACTGACCGTGTCCCGTAACGCATTTTGCTACTTACTTAAACACTGTATAGAGTATTCTTTAAAAAGGTCATACAATATTTATCCATTTAACCAAGCATAGGTCTTTTAAAAAAGACCTATAATACAAAAAAACATAAAAAATCTTAAGCTGAATCTATAAAATTTGATATTGCTTTTGCAGTTTTCTAAATTCAATCTTTCATAAAGCTAACAAATCAATTCTCGCTATTCTAATTAGATACTATCAATAGACATCTAATTAGCTTAACATTTTACTGGTAATGAAAGAACACATCAACTCTCAAAAATTTCGTAAGATTATTTAATTCATTCTAATTTTGTGATAGAATATAAAAAAAGAATTGCATTTTGCAAAGGAATAGGAAAGAATGATGGAAAATTATTTTGACATAATCATTGTTGGAGCAGGTGCCGTAGGCTGTGCAATAGCTAGAGAACTTTCAAAGTACAAGCTCGACATTGCTGTTCTAGAAAAAGAAAGCGATGTTGCCGCAGGCACAAGTGGCAGAAATAGTGCTGTTGTTCATGCCGGATTTAATAATAAGACAGGAAGCCTAATGGCAAAATTCTGCGTAGAAGGAAATCTAGGCTTTGAAAAAGTATGTAAAGATCTAGATGTGCCTTACAAAAAGACAGGGAAGCTTGTAGTAGCCTTTGATGACAATGATCTTAAAGGTATAGAAAAACTTATGGAGTCCGGAAAAAAGAACGGTGTGCCCAGTTTGTCTTTTATAAATGCGGAGGAAGTCAAGAGCATAGAGCCTCATGTTGGAGGAATAGGTGCCATGCTGTCTCCTAATACCGCAATAACCAATCCATTCATATATACAGTAGCATTAGCAGAGAACGCCTGTGAAAATGGTGTAAATTTTTATTTTGATACAGAAGTGTTTGGAATCAGCAGGCAAAAAGATAAGTTCCGTATCAGTGCAGGGGGAAAGCAGTATTATTGTAAATATATTGTGAATTCTGCCGGCTTATATTCGGACAAAATTTCCTCTATGGCAGGAGATAAAAACTACAAAATCTATCCCTGCAGGGGCCAATACTACATCTTGGATAAAAGGACCAGCAAGTATCTGAATATGCCTGTTTATCCTGTGCCGAGGCCGGGAATAGGAGGCCTTGGAGTGCATCTTACCCCTACAATTGAGGGGAATATATTGATAGGACCTAGTGCTGAATATATAAAGACGAAATGTGATTATGGCGTTACAAGGGATGTAATGAATCAGCTTTTTAGTGAGGCAAAGGAATTGCTGCCGCCTATCGGAGTTAAAGATGTTATAAGAAATTATTCCGGTATCAGGTCAAAACTGGTTGGACCTAAAGTAGGCGGTTTTGGAGATTTTATTATTAAAGAATCTGAAGTTGTTGAGGGGCTTATTCAATTGATTGGAATTGAGTCTCCCGGTCTTACTGCTTCGGTACCTATTTCTAAAAGGGTTAGAGATATCATATCTGATAAGGAAGACCTTATAGAAAAACCTGAATTCATAAGTCAAAGGAAAAGCATTGTGGAATTTAGGCAGCTAAGTCCTGACCAAAAGGACGAACTAATAAAAAAATGCCCTGAATATGGGGAAATAGTTTGTAGATGCGAACACATAACTAAAAGGGAAATCATGGATGCTATAGAAAACCCTTTGGGCGTAAAAACATTAGCAGGCATCAAATATAGAGCGAGAGCAATGATGGGAAGATGCCAGGGGGGATATTGTCTTACAAGAATTGTTGAGATACTCACAAAAGAGTATGGTGTTCCAGTAGAAGAAGTGACAATGAGGGGGAAGGATTCTAAACTTTTTGAAGGTCGAGTCAAATAGAAGGAGAAAGCAAATGATTTTAAATAAAGATGTGGTTATCATTGGGGCTGGGCCGGCAGGATTGGCAGCTTGCGTGGAACTTGTTAAGAATGGGGTAGAGGACATTGTTGTCATTGAGAGGGAACCTTTTGCAGGAGGTATTCTTAATCAATGTATTCATGATGGATTCGGTGTTGTAAAGTTTAATGAAGTTTTAACCGGACCCGAATATGCACATAAGTATATAGATGAAGCAAAAGAATTGGGTATTGAAATTTTGACCAGCTCTATGGTTGTTAATATGAACTCCGATAAAGAGATAACTGTTATGAGTTCAAAAGGAATAGATATTTATAAAGCAAAGGCTGTAATCCTTGCGATGGGTTGCAGAGAAAGGACAAGGGGCGCCATTGGTATACCTGGTACAAGACCAGCCGGAATTCTTACCGCTGGTGTAGCTCAAAATTTTGTTAATCTCAAAAATATAATGGTTGGAAAACAGATTGTAATTCTAGGCTCCGGAGATATAGGGCTTATTATGGCAAGAAGGCTTACTTTAGAAGGAGCTAAAGTTATTGCTGTAGTTGAGAAAATGCCTTATTCTAACGGGCTTGCTAGAAATGTTACACAGTGCCTTGAGGACTATAATATTCCGCTTTTATTAAGTCATACCGTTATCAATATAGAAGGAAAAGATAGGCTAAGGAGTGTCACCATTGCAAAAGTTGATGATAAGGGTGAACCTATACGTGGAACATCAAAAAAAATAGAGTGTGATACCCTTATATTATCAGTTGGTCTGATCCCTGAAAATGAATTGTCCAAGGATGCAGGAATTAACATAGATGAGATTACTCAGGGAGCAGTTGTGGATGAGAATCTCCAAACCAGCATTGAAGGTGTATTTGCCTGTGGAAATGTATTGCAGGTTCATGACCTTGTTGACCATGTATCTAATGAGGCTGAAAAAGCAGCTAAATCGGTGTTGGAATATCTTGAAGGTAAATATGAAAAGCAGGAAAAAGTGACAGTGAAGGCTGGAAAGGGTATCCTTTATGT
>JAEZUI010000192.1 GCA_023421115.1 Bacillota bacterium
GTATAATACGTATGTACATATTATTTTAGGTGATATGGAGGCTGCCGAAAAGTGGAATACTATGGCTGAAAAGATTATATTTGTAGGGCTATCTGATTTTATCATACCTGATCACTATTTGTTTCAAGGTCTTATACTCATTCATAAATGGAATAAGGTAACAGTCCAGGAGCAGGTTGAAATAAAGGAAAAGTTATATAAAATAAAAGAAAAGCTACAAAATTGGTCAGAAAATTGTCCTGAGAATTTTTCTCACAAATACAATTTATTCCTTGCCCAAATGGCTGTTATTGAAAATGAATCCCTTGATATTATATTTAAACATTATAAAAATGCCATTGACAGTATCGGAAAGAATGATTTTATTCAGTTAAAAGCACTTATTAAAGAATTTTATGGTAGGTTCTGGCTTGATAAGGGTGATGAAACCTTAGGAAAAGCCTATATTCGCGAAGCTCACTATTTATATAAACAATGGGGAGCTCACAGAAAAGTTTCCCTTATGGAAAAGCAATATTCCCATAAATTTATGAATGAAGATAATACTATGCGAGTTACCGGAGTAACTAGATCAACTGCATCAATAAGTAACATTGATATGAGTTCAATTTTAAAATCATCTCAGGCTATCTCGAGCGAAATCAAGATAGACAAGCTATTAAAGGTATTAATCAATATAATGATTGAAAATGCAGGTGCCCAAAGGGGTTGTTTATTGCTGAGAAATGAAGTTGACAACCGGTTCTATATTGAGGCGATACAGAGTGCAAATTCCAGCCAGTTGAATGTTATTCATTCAGTTCTTTTTACTGAAAGTAAAGATATATGTGTAGAAATTGTGCAATATGTTACACGTACCAGGGAAGCAGTGGTTATTCACGATGCCTCCAAGGACGAAAACTGGCAGGATAATCCCTATATAAAACAAAACAGTATTAAATCGGTTTTGTGTATTCCGGTTATATATCAGAACAAGCTCAAGGGAGTTGTTTATCTGGAAAATAACCTATCGGATTATGTTTTTACAGCAGAAAGATTGGAGACAATAAAAATCTTATCTTCACAATTTTCTATTTCAATTGAAAACGCCAGACTTTATGAAAATATGGAAGAACAGGTCAGGAAAAGGACAATCCAGCTCAATGATACCAATGAGAAGCTCAAGGAGTTGTCTTTACACGACCCGTTGACCGGTTTGCATAATAGAAGATATGCTTTTGAGTTTGCAAAGGATAAAATAGATCAATTTATAAAGACTAAAGTAGCACTTTTAAATAATAGTAAAAAAAGGCAGCTACCGGTGGATGGAAATGTTATAGGAGTTTTTTTAATTGATATTGATCACTTTAAGCAAGTAAATGATGTATATGGCCACTTAGCAGGAGATAATGTATTGATTGCCATTTCAAAAATCCTTAAAAGTATGATAAGGTCGGAGGATCTCCTGGTAAGATGGGGCGGGGAAGAGTTCCTGATAATTTTATATGACACAAAACCTGAGTATCTGGATAATTTTGCAAGGAAAGTTCTTAACAATGTAAAGGAAACACCTATAAAAATAAGTGAGAGTGAAACAATTACAAAGACTTGCTCCCTTGGCTATACAAAGATGCCTTTGGATCTGTGTTGTCCCGACCTTTTAAATATGGAACAGACGATAAATCTAAGTGATTATGCATTGTATAGTGCCAAAGAGAACGGAAGAAACTGTGCGGCCCACTTTAAACTGGTTAAACAACCGGGAAAGAATGAGGATATTTACAACTATTTAATAAATCTGTCCAGATATGTGACACTAAATGAGGAATTATTTAAAATTGATTATATTTAAGAAATCTGTGGAGAGTTTTTACAAACACTATTGATAATATTTTAAGTATTACAAACAAAAATTTAAAAGGTAAAAACTGAGAAGATATTTAAATATATAAATTGTCAAACAATAAGTCTACCTGGATATATATCCAATCTGGATTTGCCTCAATTCAGTGAGTTTACCAGCGGGTCAACAGGAAAACCGGTTAATTGCTTCAAAACCAGTGCGGAAAGGATAACAGCAGGAATAAATGTATGGAGTAAAAGGCATAAATGGGATTCAGAAGTTAATGTGGATAATTTTATATATCTTCATGACAAGAATACTTACAAAAAAGTTGGAAATATGCTGAACTTCGAAAAGTACAATATGATAAAGTGTTTTAATCGTTTGATGAAGCTAAATCCTAGATGGCTTCAGGGTTGAACAGAAAAAGTTTAACGAATTTGTGGTACTTATCCAAAAGGGGAAAGGTTTTAAAGAAGAAATGTCTGAGATAATGACAAACCATATAAAAACCGGCCTTGGAAAAGATGTTGTTGTTAATTATGAATATGTTGATGTAATAGCTCCTTTAGAATCAGGAAAAATGAAGATTTTTCATTCTAGCATAAAGGGATAGAAAGGATACTTATGAATACTTTTAAACCAATACATACAGATACATATAACTGTCTTGAGGATGTACTTGAATGCTTGGCTTCAAGTTATGGTCGTGAGCATATTATGATGTATGCAAATGCCTGGAACTTTTATTATTATGATGATAATAAGAATACAAAAGTAGGAAATAGGGTTGAAGCAGGGGAATACAACGCATGGAAAAGCCTTGAATCGAACCATGGAATTGTACATAAGTACCATTTTACTTCAAACATGGACAAGCGTTAACAGGGAAAATACATGTTATAACTTTTGGCTTTGACCCCGAAGTGGCTGAATATATTAGGAAAGGTATTATATTCGCAGTATTAACACATGATCCTTTCAGTCAGGGACATGATCCGATTGTTCATTTTTATAATATCCTGGTCACTGAACAAAAACCTAAGGATGGTAATATTTGGACACGATTTGGTGTGATAGATAAAAATAATGTGGATGATTTGAGTTGGAAATTTTATTAGAAAACCTTATTGCAGTTGTTACAAAATTATGGTAACATTTAAGTAACCGGTTTAGTAAAACGGTTACTTAAATGTTTTATGGAGATAAAAGCTATAAATTTTATATTGTTTTGTTTCAAAGGATGTATTTTTTATAAAAATTATTAAGGTGTAGACTATTGTCATTATTTTAATCTTAAAAAATATCATTATAATAGTTTGTTTATACGAAAGCTACGAAATCTTCTATATTGTATTTCACAATTTATATTTATATGCAGCTATCTTAATTAATCCATAGTTTTAATTTATAGTCTAGAGTTTGTATATTTTGCCCCCTTAAATTTTTGAGGGTACTATATAAATTTACTTTTTGGGAGGAATAAATATGAGTTTGTCTAGGAAAAAAAGGCTCACAACAGTTGTAGTATGCTTTGCCGTACTTTTTAGCATAATGATGCCAACTACCACCGCTGTAGCTGCAGCAAACCCTGCTCCGAAGTCTGCTTTTGCAACAATAGAAGCAGAAGATTTTGATTCTATAAATGGTGGAGAGGCAAGATCCTTCGATACTGGTGTAGGCTATATACAAAATGGTGATAGTATTGTATATAGAAATGTAGATTTCGGAAGTGGTGCAAAAACATTCATGGCAAAAGTTGCAAATGGTGAATCCACTACCACAACAATTCAATTAAGACTTGGCAGTGAAAGCGGTACTCTTATAGGTTCTCTAGATGTTGCTCCAACTGGTGATTGGGGTACTTATCAGGAATTAACTACTAACGTTAGTGGTGCTTCAGGTGTACAAGATTTATACCTTTGCTTTAATGGCGCTACCAATACTGATGCTTTCATTTTCTATGAAGGAAATAACGGCGGCGGAAATGGAACTCTTGGGGATGTAAATGACGATGGCAATGTAAATTCGATTGATTTAGCTACTTTTAGAGTTTATTTGCTAGGTATGAATGATGAAATAAAACTTGCGAATGCTGATGTTAATGCAGATGGTGAAATAAACTCAATAGACTTTGGATTTGTTAGACAGTACCTATTAGGTATGATAACTGTTTTCCCTGGTCAGGGTAAAGTAACACCAACACCATATGTACCAATATATACAACTCCTCCTGTAGAACAAACAGCTGCTCCAGTACCTCTACCTTCTAAATTTAAATGGACTTCATCAGGACCTCTTGCTCAACCTAAGTCAGGATGGGTATCACTTAAGGATTTTACTTACGCAAATTATAATGGCAAACACCTAGTTATTGCAACTACTCATGACACAGGTTCTTCGTGGGGTTCCATGACTTTTGGTCTTTTCGACGATTGGTCAAAGATGTCTTCAGCCTCTCAGAATGGAATGTCAAGTGGTGTTGTTGCTCCTACACTCTTTTATTTTAAACCAAAAGACATTTGGGTATTAGCTTATCAGTGGGGTCCAACCACCTTCAGTTACAGAACATCAAAAGATCCAACCAACGCAAATGGATGGTCGAGTGCACAGACTCTTTTCACTGGTAAAATTTCTGGTTCTAGCACAGGGGCCATAGATCAAACGGTGATTTGTGATGATACGACAGCTTACCTGTTCTTCTGTGGGGACAATGGAAAAATCTATCGATCCTCAATGCCTATTGAAAATTTCCCAGGCAGTTTCGGAAGCAATTACACGACAATTATGAGTGATAGCACAAATAACTTATTTGAGGCAGTACAGGTTTATAAGGTAAAGGGTTTAAGTCAATATCTGATGCTTGTTGAAGCAATTGGAAGTAATGGTAGGTACTTCCGTTCCTTTACCGCTACAAGTCTTGGCGGTTCATGGACTCCATTAGCTGCATCGGAAAGTAATCCTTTTGCAGGAAAAAACAATGTTACATTTACCAGCGGTGCATGGACTAACGACATTAGTCATGGTGATCTGGTTCGTGAGAATCCTGACCAGACCTTTACCATTGATCCAAATAACTTGCAAATGCTTTACCAGGGACGTAATCCTAGCTCCGGCGGTGACTATGGTTTATTACCTTACCGTCCAGGATTATTAACCCTTCAAAAATAGGCACAACAATTTTTAATAATTTATTTTAAGATCACAGATAGTTTTAGTTGTCGACCGTGACAAATAATCGGTGATGGGTGATAAACCAAAAGTTGAGTGTCGGTAAAAAGTTAACTAAGAATCAGTAGGATTTAACAATATACCGGAATTAGCATAAAAGCTAGTTCCGGTTTTTGCTCTCCTAAATCCCAAATTACAGTTTAGCTAATTATATTTCAATAGTTTATGTACAAGCCGCCTAACTCTAGTAATGGTAATCTAATTGGAATATATCCTCATTGTGTATTTAAGAAAAATGGTACTAGTTGGGTTAGCAATGGAGGTATTACATTTAGCTATTGACATTATGTAAGTAAAAAGCGATTATAATAATATTGCAAGTGAAAGAAAACTTGTTGATACATATGCAAAAGGAGCATCAATTTTACCTCCTTATACACCAAGTAATGGTGTGCCATATAGAGTTGCGGGTTCATCAGCTATGTATTTAGCAGAAGCAATGAGTTTATATAGAGAAGATTTAGCAAACTCACAAAGTGCAGTAAATGCTTTTCTGGTTACTAAAATACCTAAGGCACGAACACTAATGTGTTGTGTATGAGACTATTATACGAGGAGGATATTTATATGAATAAGCAAAAATGTAGCTTAATAATAATCATAGCATTAATGATGGTGATACTTGTATTCGGAGTTATGGGTTGTATGTCGAAAAAAGAAGAAACAAGTTCAGAATCAAACAAATCGGGTGTTGAAAAAAATTATGGTTTAGCATATCAATCTGGTACTTATAATATAGGCGATAATGATTCTAAAGATATATTTGATGCCACGGATGTTGTACCTGATGAAAATACATTAATAACTAATTTAGAAAGTAAAGATTATGATATAGAACAGACAGAAACAGTATTTGATTCAAATATTAATGCTATGACTATTTCTGCTAAAAAGAAAAATTCATTCTGTGTAATCACATATCGTCTCGGTCAAACGGAAGCAGATAAGGTTTTTGAATTATATGAGAAGAAATTTACCGAAGATGATTACTATATAATGGCAAAGAATGGCACGTTTGTTTATTGTGTTAGTGATGACATTAGCTTTAGGGATGCTGGTTTTAATGAGTTGGCTAATTTGGGTATACAATATATTAATCATGATAATTTTAAGGCTAGGTGATAATCAACAACTCTGACATGCACCCCTAGAAATATAGTAACACATGAGCATTGATTAAATTACCATTATAGTGTAAAATTATACTGCAATAGTATTATTTAATACCTCTCTCATAAAGAATGCTTTATGGAAGATACTGTTAGCCTATTTATTACAATGCTTGTACAATTCCATATACAAATTCTCAAACCACAAGGAGGAAAATATGGCGTTAACTGACAATCTCGAAAGTATTTTAAAGTCACAAAAAGAAACCATTTTGCAGCTAGAGAATGAGCTTAAAGTTCTTGCAAACACTGATCTGACAAAGGAAAACACGCTTCTTAGAGATGAGCTTACTACACTTAAAGCAGAACATGAAAAAGTAAAACTTGAACTAAAAGCAGCAAAGGATGAAAATACAGGAATTAAAAATGCACTTTATGAGCAAATATACAGCGAAAGGCTTAAAATACTTAATCTATCGGCTAAGAAGCTGGACGTTTATTTTAAATCTAATCGGGAACAGGGAATGAACAAACTTAATCAATTCGAACGTAATGTAAAATTCCGAATTGATCAAATAAATAAAGAGCTCGAGAAAAACCATGTCGATTTAAGAGATGAGATATATATCCAATTAAAAGAACTATCCAATGTTTTAAATGAGAAAATTACACAGGCAAAATTAAAATATGCAAAGGATAACAACGCTCTGTCCGGAAATGTAAAGCAAGATTTTGAAGCACTAAAGAATGAGCAGATTAGTGAAGAACAAATAAATGCCATATCAAAGAAGAACAATATAGAGGCTTTTGTAGGTCAAAACCTCATAAACAAAATAGGTATTTTTCTCATTATAATAGGCGTAATAGCTGCATCTCAATATACCTTTACAAGACTTACCGATATGCTAAAGGGAATCAGCATGTTTGCTTTAGGTGGCATCATGCTTGTGATTGGTGAAATTCTGAACAAGAAGAAGCCTAATGTGTTTTCATTGGGTGTTACATCCGGTGGGGTAGCAGTTTTGTATGTAGCTATGTCGGTAAGTTATTTTGGACTTAAAATACTGTCAATGTATCCGGCAATTATCATTTGTTTATTGGTGACAGCGGTCTCATTTATACTTTCACTAAGGTACAATTCACAGACAGTGGCTACTTTTGCACTAATAGGAGGCTACCTTCCCATCTTTTCAATCAGCGGCAATTTAACAATGATATATGGTGCTATGGTCTATTTTATGGTGTTAAACCTATTTGCCTTAGGTATTTCTTTTAATAAAAAGTGGCAGATATCGTCTTTTATAGGTTTGGCTCTAAATATAATTGGTACAATTTATATAGTGGATAGTACCATTTACCAGATTAGAAAACTGGACTATGGAATTAATCATATTATTATGCTAGGCTATATTATTGCAGCATTTTTGGTTTATACAGCAATACCGATTGTATCTACATATATAACGACCAAGAAATTTAAGAAAGCTGATGTGGTTCTACTTAGTATTAATACTTTGGTAAGTTCAATTATAATGTATGCTGCCTTTTATGAGTTTGATATGGACAAATTTACAGGGCTTCTTTCACTTTTATTTGCTGTTATCTATTTGATTGTGGGAAGAATAATTGAAAAGAAATTTGAAAGTGAAAAGCATGCAACAGCTCTATTTTATCTCACTGGTTTGGCCTTTGTAGTTCTTGTTATTCCGTTCCAGTTTGGAAAGGCTTGGGTCAGCTTAGGATGGCTTGTTGAAGGTGTGGCACTTACCATCTACGGTATTTTGCAAAAGGAAAAGAATTTCAAAAGAACTGGATTTATAATAAACTACCTTTGCTTTGTCTCGTTTATTTTACTAGATGTATTGCTAGAAGTTGATAACCTCTTTGCCTACAAATATTTAGCAATGACATTGGGAAGTTTGATTATACTAGTGGCATATATTTATAAAAATGAGCAGTATGGAGCCTTTCAAAAAGTATATAAATATGCAGTGACTGTGAATCTTTGGTTTTATGCTTTGTATACATCGGTCAAAATAGGAGAATTACTGAAACAGTCAATGCCGGGAGCATATAATATTAGTGACAGCTTGTCGTTTACCATTTTTATAACAGAAACCTTTCTTTTAGCCTATGGATTAACACGAATAAAGCGCATTGCGGATTTGGGTACAAAAATTATTTCAAGTTTGCTATATTTTATTGGAGCTCTATCAGTCCTTGTGCTTAACAGTAACTATATTTTTTATTATTCTGGTGAAGGCGTTATGCCTTTAAGTTTAAAGGTTATAGGCACCCTTGCTTTGATATTTGCTAATTTGTTGGCAGTATTTGCTGTAAATGACCTTACAAAGGGTTTTGTTATGGGTGAAAAGCTAAAAGTGGAGTGGTATCCTTTAATAGTATCTTCGTTTTTTGTACTTTTGCTGACACAAAACCTCACAGTTCAGCTAGGCTTAGAGTTCTCAAATATGGCAATAAGCATAATATACGCAGTGACAGCCTTGCTGTGGATTGTTTTCGGATTTATTAAGAAATATACTTTTATCCGTAGATTTGGTTTGGGTCTTTCGGTGATGTCGGTTGCAAAGCTATTTTTAATTGATCTATCCTATTTAAATACAGGAAGCAAGATTGTAGCATACTTTGCCCTTGGAATATCACTTGTTGCGATATCGTTTGTCTATCAGTATTTCAGTAAGAAACTTGAGACAGTTGAAAGGGTGAATAAGGATGATTAAAAAGGCATTTACTATATTTTTTATGGTTTGTATACTTTGCACTAATGTGTTTGCTCATACCGCTCAGATAGTGAATAAGGGTGATAATAAATACAAGGCCCTTCGCTTGACGCCACAGGTATACAACCTTGCAAACAGTGATTTGTCAGACATAAGGTTAAAGGATGAAAAGGGCAATATTATCCCTTATTTCATTAATTCAAGTTATTCGACCTCCTACCAAGAAAGCTACATTTATCCTATGATTATGATAGACTCTTTCGAAAAGGATGATTTCTTTTACTTTGATTATAAAATTGACAAGGATTATGATCGTGATATTTTAGCCACTTCAATAGCTTTAAATACCAAAAACGAAGGTTTTGCTAAAAGGGTGAATGTATCGGGGAGCTATGATGGGGTGAAATGGACAAATATTCAAGAGGATACTATATATAATGTAGATAATAACAGTAACCTTGAGATAAAATTTAGTGCCACTCAAAAGTATACCCATTACAGGCTTAAACTTTCTAATAACCTTGAGAAGCTTTCCTTTGATAATGTAGAGTTATATTACAGTGAAGAAAAAAGCAAAACCGATTATTTTATTGAAAAATTGATGCCTGAATATACTGTTGAGGAAAAGGGAAAAGAAACACATATTAATATTTCGGGTCTTACAAACTTGAGACTTGATGAAATTACAATAGGGTCGGATGATGTTTTTAAAAGAGATGCTTCTACACCTAATGGTGTTGAAGAAATATATAATTTATCCTTTGGAAATGAAAGCTACAGTGATACAAGCCTACAAATGAATCAATATGTTTCAAAGAGGGATATATTTACGGTTGTTATACACAATAAGGATGACAAACCTATACAAATATCTTCGGTTGCTGTTAAGTATTATACTGATGAACTTGTTTTTGACGGAAGTGCAGGTGGGTCATTTGTGCTGGAGTTTGGTGCGGATGATACCCTTCAAAAGCCAGCCTATGATATAGCTAACTATAAGAGCGATGTTCTGAGGCAGCAGATTGACAAGCTTGAAATCTCAAATATTTCTGTTGCCCAACCCGCACAGGTAAAAAAAGAAGCAGACTACACCCTTGTTTTCAATATTACAGTTGTTATTGTGGCAATTATTCTTGGCGCAATAATTTTAGTTCGGCTAAAGAGATAAATCAGATTCATTAGGCAAACAGTTAATAGCTTTAAGCATCTGCCTACTTGAAATTTGATGAGAATAGTGTATAATATATATTATAATATTAGAATATATAAATATTAAGAAATGATTTGATTTAAAGGATAAGAGTTTAAATTTGGTCTTATGTGATAAAAGAAATGAGGGATTTTTATGTTAAAGACTATATTTATTATTGTGGCATCATTAGTAGGTATTGGGTTTGCTGTTTGTAATACATCAGTTAATAAGACAATAGATGATACTAATGCAGAAGTTGTAGTAACAGATCCGGCAAAAGCTATAACATATGAAAATATAAGCCCGCAAGAAGCTAAACGTCGCTTGGAAAATGAGGAAGGAGTAGTGTTGCTAGATGTTAGGACACCTCAAGAGTATAGCGTTGCACATATTCCAAACAGTTTGTTAATACCTTTGGATTCAATTGAAAGGGAAGCAGAAATAAGAATAACAGACAAAAATGCACCGATATTCGTTTATTGCAGAAGTGGTAGAAGAAGCATTGAAGCTTCAGCAGCTTTAATTAGATTGGGCTATACTCAAGTATATAATCTAGGCGGCATAAATGACTGGCCATATGAAATTGTAACCAAGTGATTGTACAGGTAAATTATTCAAATGGGCTAATTTAAGCATAGTAAAAAAAATTTGATTAATTAATACCCCTAATGGGTATACAATATGTATTAAGTATTAACTTTAATTAAAAAACAAATAACTAAGGTAAAGTAACAGTTTGACTAAAGGATCTCTATTTTGGAGAAATTGAAAGGAAGGTGAAATCACTATGGTAAAAGTATCGGAATATGCAGCAGAGAAGTTAAAAGAACTTATTGAAAAACAAAATAAGCCACAAAACACAATGCTTAGAGTTGTTTTTGGTGGTTATGGCTGAGGAGGTCCACAATTAAAATTAACTCTGGATGAGTTAAAAGGAAAAAATGATGTTGTTGTTGAGTCACAAGGAATAACAGTTGTATATGAGTCTGACCTTGAGGGATATTTGCATAATTCAGTAATTGATTATTCAAATAGTTGGTTTGAGCGTGGGTTTGTAATAAGAGGTAATGGGTTTTCGTCGTGTTAATATTATTACAATGAACTGGATTTTTATTTAAAATATTTCATTAAATCTTAACAAGATATTCTAAAAGCATTATAATTAAATGAATGCAGCTGTTTAAAGGCTGCTGAAAGAGCTTTCGTAATTTTTGATTTACAACTTTTTCAGCAGCCTTTAGTGTGTAAAAAATAATATATAATGAGTATTGACAATTGTGGCTGTATTTGCATATAATATATTATACCCATAGGGGGTATAAAAAGTTTGCTAAATAGTAATGAAAAGCTTCCCATTCTCATATTGTAAGGAGGCTATAAAATCAAAGCATTCATTATTCCAAAGTAGGAATTTTATTTATATATATCAAAGCAACTTATGGAGGGGATTTAATGTTTAATATTATACTTTATGTACTTGCCTTTGGATTATTGCTTCTTTCTTTCTTTAAAGATAAGAAAAAGACAAAAATGGCACTAAAAAAAGCTTGGAAGTCTTTTGAAAATATAATGCCTCAGTTTCTTTCCATTCTGATAATTATTGGGATTATGCTTTCAGTACTTTCGGAAGAGACTATATCAAAAATTATGGGACAGCAGTCCGGATGGATTGGAATGTTGATTGCCGGAATTATTGGTTCCATTACTTTGATACCAAGTTTTGTAGCATTTCCTCTAGCATCTGCACTTTTAAGTAATGGTGCCGGATTTATGCAAATAGCAGTATTTGTATCCACACTAATGATGGTGGGAATTGTAACAATACCTCTAGAAATTAGTTATTTTGGCAAAAAAGCTGCAATTTTGAGAAATGGCTTGGCGTTTGCGTTTTCATTTATTATAGCTGTTGTGATAGGAGTGGTGTTAGGATGAAGAAGATGCTAAAGAGATATAAGTTTTTTATTGCATTGGCGATTATAAATATTTTGGTTATAATCCTGTATCCGGAAGTAGGTCAGAAGTCTGTTAAATTGACTTGGAAGAATACCCTCGAAATGCTTTCGGTAATTCCACCGGTTTTTATATTATTAGGGCTTTTGGATGTTTGGGTTCAAAAAGAAACCATGATGAAATTTTTAGGGGAAAAGTCAGGATTTGTAGGAATAATTATATCGTTTTTACTAGGTTCTGCAGCTGCTGGCCCACTATATGCAGCATTTCCTGTGGCAGCAATACTGATCAAAAAGGGAAGTAAATTTTCAAATGTTCTGATTTTTATAGGAGCATGGTCTACTACTAAGATTCCTTTGCTTTTATTTGAAGCTTCAGCAATAGGCTGGGAATTTATGTTCACTAGATTTATTATTAATATTCCTGTAATTGTCATTATAGCTTATATGACTGAAAAACTTATGACTGTTAATGAAAAGAAGATGGTATATCAAAATGCAAGTTCATTGCAGTGATAGTATGTAAGTTTTAAATAAGGTCATATAAAACAAACTAAATATATATAAAATTTTTAGGGGTGGTTTTAATGGTCAATATTAAAAAGTTTATTCATAAATGGGCGTGGGTTCTGTTGGCAATTTATTGTGTAGTAGGGATATTCTACCCGTTGATAGGTTTAGCAGCATTGATTTGTATGTTAGCACCTTCAGTGGTTGCAATATTCAGAGGGAGAATGTGGTGTGGCAATTTTTGTCCTAGGGGATGTTTTAATGATGTAATACTTTCAAAGATAAGCAAGAAAAGACCTGTACCTAAGATTTTTAAGAAGACCTGGTTTAGATTGATTTTTTTCTCTATCGTAATGGGATTTTTTGCAATACAGATGGTATTCGCATGGGGGAGCGTCTTAAGCGTGGCTTACGTTTTTATAAGAACCATTATTGTAACTACAATGATTACAGTGATTTTAGGTATCGCTTTCAATCAGAGAACCTGGTGTATGATTTGTCCTATGGGTACTATGGCACATTACGTTTCGAAATTAAAGTTTGCTAAGTCAAAAATCAAACAGGTGTCTTTTGAACAAAATAAATGTGTTAGCTGCAAAATATGTTCAAAAAATTGTCCAATAGGAATAGATGTATTAAGTCATAAGAATAAAGGTAAAGTCACAGATGCCGATTGCTTAAAATGCAACGTGTGCGTTGAAAAATGCCCCAAGAAATCGTTGAATATTGCATAAGCAGACCAATTACCCGGTATCGATAGACCGATTAACTAAATAACAAGTAGTGGTGTGTAAGAAAGACGTACTCGATGAAGATTTGAAGGATTCTTAGGTGTGCGTCTTTTTATTATATATACATTGGCCATGGATATTTCTTATCTTGATATTATAATATTTGGGGATTATAGGTATGACCTGATAAAATTGTATGTCACAAAAATTATCCTCATGTGTTATATTATCATTAAAGATGAAGATAAAAACATTATTGAAACCCTATCTTTTAATATATCAATTTTATATATGCTAGTTTTTATGCTGATTAGTGCTATTAATATGTGGGTTAAGATTTTTTCCGGTAGTTTTTTTCTTAGATTTTTTGACTTCAATCCACTGATTTTTATGATAAATCTGGTCTTTTTACTAACGGTAGGTATTATGGTGGAAAATAACTACAGAGGAATGAAGCTTTTGGTAATAATGTTGGTGGCGGGATTCCTTAGTACAATTCTCATCAGAGCTTTTATTGTATATTCTTGGATTTTGCCTATCATCGGAGCTTTGTTATATATGAGATATAGAACAGGGGAGGAACTTGACAAGGCGAAATTTATTAAATCAATAGTTATATTCTACCTTGTGTTTATAGTAGGGTTTGGTATATTTATTGGGGCTGTTCCTGCTATAATGCCATTGGCCGGTATAATACCAGGTTTTTGTACTGCCGGGATTTTAGGTTTTGATGGTGATAATACAGATTCAAATATAAAAAAGCAGCTATTTATAATTCTTTTGTTATATGTTTTTGCTGTTGTATTAATATCTTTGTTATGGGTTTGATTTGGTTTTAAACAATATTTACTGATTTTCATACTTCATAAGAAACGCCAGTTAAGAAGAAGTACCTTAACTGGCGTTTTGGTAACATTATAGTATACAAAGTAATCTGTTATATCAAACATTGAATTCTTTCTTTTACCTTTGCTTCTCCCATAATCTGTTGAAGCTCCCAGATGTCCGGAGAGGTACTGCGGCCAACAAGGGCAATCCTGATTACAGTACTTACATCACCGACATGACCTTTGTACATATCGGGGTTTTTCTTATAGTCCTTTGGTTTGGCTGCATATCCGTTTGCAGTGGCTATTTCTTTAATTTTATCAAACCATTGAGTTTGATCATCATTGTGGTCATAAGTTTCAAGATAAGCCGTAAGCAACTTTTTAACTTCTGATGCATCTATATTTTGAGGATAATTGTCAACAATTTTAAAGTAGTCGTCAAAGAAATAGCTGATAAATTCGAATATCTGTTCACAGTAAACCAGATCCTTACGAGGTTTGTCGGAATCTCTGCCCACTGCTAACAATTTTAGTACAGCATCCTTTTGATTAACTAAAAGATTTACTATTTCCTGTTTATAATACTCCGCCCATTTTAGAAGGAAATCATAGATTTCCTCAACAGGGACTTTAACCAAAACATTTTTGCTTATATCATTTAGCTTGTTCAAATCAAAGAGTGCACCGGAATTGCTCATTTTCTCCAAACTAAATTCAAAATCGAAAATGTTTGCATCAGGGTTTGCGATTCGCCACTCTTCAAAGTTGGAATTTAATATTGTCAAAAGGTATTCTCTAACAGTTGCAGGGTGGTATCCCAATTTCATATAAAACTCTAATCCTAACTCAGGATCTTTTCTCTTTGAAAGCTTTCTTTTTACACCTTCGTCTATTTTCATCAAGTGAGCTGTATGGCAGTATACCGGAAGCTCCCAGCCTAAGGTTTTAAAAAGTTCATAGTGTATAGGCAGGGTTGAAAGCCATTCTTCTCCTCTTACAACATGGGTGACTTTCATCAAATGATCATCCACCACATGGGCAAAATGATAGGTAGGTATTCCGTTGGCTTTTAGAATAACCACATCCTGATTGTTTTCCGGGATAGAGAGATTGCCTCTTATGGCATCTTCAATTTCAAAGTTTACTTCAGGATTACCCATAGATTTAAAACGAAGTACAAAGCTCTCGTTGTTATCTAAATGTTTTTGTATATCTTCTAAAGGTAAATCTCTATATTTCGCCCATTTGCCGTAGTAGCCAGTAGTTACATTTTCGGCTAATTGTTGATTCCTTATTTCTTCTAATTCCTCTTCGGAACAGAAGCAGGGGTAAGCTCTGCCGGTTTCAACCAAATATTTTGCAACAGTCTGATAGACTTCTGCTCGGTTGCTTTGATAATAGGGACCATAGTTACCTATTTCGCGATCAATGCCTGCTCCTTCGTCAAACTTTAAGCCGAAGTACTCTAAGGAGGAAATGATAAGTTCTACTGCACCCTCTACTTTACGTTTTTCGTCGGTGTCCTCTATACGAAGCATAAAAACTCCGTTACTTTGGTGGGCTAAACGCTCATCTACGAAAGCTCCGTAAAGATTGCCCAAATGAATAAAACCTGTTGGGCTCGGTGCAAGTCTTGTGACTTTTGCACCTTGACTTAGATTTCTATCTGGAAATACCGTTTCTTCATAATAGGATATTGACTTTGTAATGTTTGGAAAAAGCAAATCAGCCAACCTTTTATAGTCCATATTTTTACCTCATTTCATTATAATTAAAATTAAAGACGGCTAATTTGTCAACTTAACAAAAAACCGTCTGTTTCATTTTAGTAATCAATAAAGGGAATTGCCTCATTTCCACTGTATTAAGTGTTCATTACATCTTGAACAATGGTTCATATTTACATTTGCTTATTATACACCTAAAACACAATTTTATCAATAATATTTTAAAACATGCATCTGGAATATGGATTGTAAAGTATTTTGAAATAAAAGTTTAACCTATTTTATCTTTAAAAAGCACTAGTGCCCTGCGCAACAGAATTTAGTTGTAGAGCGCAGGACACTATAATAGGAAGTGTATTGGCAAAAATATGGAAGATTAGGAATCAGTTGAGTTATAAATCACTGTATTAGGATCATGTTTACGAGCCATAGCATGTTTTTTCTTTCTATTCTCTACGCTTTCAAAAATGATGGAAAAGTCATAGTTTTCTGGATAGAGTTCACTAGCAGGTACATGTAGTTTTAGCCTTTTGTGGTTTACAAGAAGTTTTTTATCTCTTATTTGAACTCCTACTTCACCCTTTTCGTTAGCCATTTGATATACTATTCCGATAATCTTTTGTGGATAAACAATTACACTGTCACCGATATTTAGGCGTAAGCTCCGAGGAGTTTGAGGAGCTTTTTTAACTTCAGGCATAATAACCTTTTTAGACGGCTGTGTATCATATACAATTTCGTTTGAAATAACGTCAGAAGCAATATTTATTTTTTTACCATAGGCCGCAAAACTTGCCCGTTCTATCATTTTATCAGGGAGTCCTAAGCGCTTTGCAATATATAGGGCACAGCTTTCACCGGCCTCTCCGATTACCAGTTGGTATAGAGGTAATAGACTTTGGCGGTCAAAAGCCATCCTTGCATTGATTATACCCGGTGATGACTTGGCAAACTCCTTTATTTCAGGATAATGGGTGGTTGCAACAAAGAGGCAGTTTTTACCGGACAATTCTTCAAGTATTGCTATTGCCAATCCCATTCCTTCGGCTGGATCGGTACCTGAACCTAATTCATCAAGTAAAACCATTGACTGGTCGCCTGCTACCTTAAGTATTTGAATGATATTTGTCAAATGCGATGAAAAGGTGGACAGATTTTCCGAAATACTTTGGCCGTCACCGATGTCGCACAATACATAATTATTCATTGTAAAGCAGCCAGCCTGTGCAGGGACATGAAGTCCGCACTGTGCCATTAGAGATAAAAGGCCTATGGTTTTCAAAGCAACGGTCTTTCCGCCGGTATTTGGACCTGTGATGATAACTCCTTTTGTAGTTCCACCGATATGAAAATCGAGAGGGACCACAGTATCGGCTTTTAAGAGTGGATGGCGTCCAGCCTTGATTTCAATTTTTCTTTCGGTACAAACGCGTAGGGGTATAGCTTTCATTGATATACTTAGTTTTGCCTTTGCGAATATAAAATCCAGGATTTCCATAGCTTCAATATTGATGTTGATATACTGCAAGTTTTCTTCTACAAGAGCTGTAAGCGTGTATAGAATGCGACGAACTTCATTTTCCTCTTCTATATGCAGTATTGCAGCCTCTTCATGGAGTTTCCCAGCTGCAGAGGGTTCTATAAAATAAGTGCCACCGCTCTGGGATACATCAATAACAGCACCTTTTACAAGGTTTTTATATTCTCTTTTTACCGGTAAAGTGTAGTGTCCGTTGCGAATTGACACAAATCCTTCAGAAAACCAGAGTTTATTATTCCTAAGCAGTGAATCAAGTTTTGCTTTTATCTGCATACCTGCGTTTTCAATTTTTCTCCTAATGCTGAAAAGTTGTGGAGATGCTTTGTCATCTACCTGAGCTCCGCGAATGGTACGGTTTATTTCTTCCTCAATGTTTGATAAATCATAAATGGAATTACCATAGAACGCTACTGATGTA
>JAEZUI010000201.1 GCA_023421115.1 Bacillota bacterium
GCTTCCAGATAAGCCTGTTCTATCATACTGATATCATCATCGTCTTCGACAATTAGAATTCTATATTTTGCATTCATCTAAATCACCTCATACATCCAAAATTGGTAGTCTTATTCGAATAGTAAGACCGTTGCTGTTTTCCGCATCTACTGGTCCTCCCATAGCATTCACTAAATATTTTACTATGTAAAGACCTAGACCATTCCCTTCTTTCATATTCCTTGACTCATCACCTCGAAAAAACTGTTCAAAAATATGAGAAATCTTATCTTCGGAAACTCCACAGCCATTATCAGAGATCTCAAGTACTACATATGAATGTTCTTCAAAAATATTAATGGTAACTTCAAGCTTATCTGTTTCTGCATATTTTTTGCTGTTTTCCAGTATATTATCAAGTATTCGTTTCATTTGTTCTCGGTCAACATTTGAAAACAAACCTTTTTTTACATCTTTTATATTAATTTTTATAGACTCATTCTCTATCAATAATTCGTATCTTTTCACATAGGCTTCCAGATACTCACTCCACTCTGTCTTTTCAAAAAACAGTGGCATATTACCTGTTTCAAGTTTTGAGAAATAAAATAACCTTTCCAAAAGCCGATCCATTTCTATCGTTCGTCTATAAGCTGTATCAAGAAATTTTTCTCTTAATTCAGGTGTTGTAGCAACCCCATCCTTGAGACCTTTTATTGTTCCTCTAATTGCCGTTAATGGCGTCCTTAAGTCATGAGAGATTCCCGCCACCATCTCAACTCTCACCTTTTCATAAGACTCCTTTTCTGCATTAGCTTCCGTTATATGTTCCTGCATTTCATTAAATGCGTCACAGACATATTCAAATTCAATATCTCCCTTGTAATTAACAGGTTCAGAAAAATTTCCTTCTTTCATTCTTTTTGCTCCTTCTGACAATACATCTAAAGGATTTGTGATATGTTCTATCAGTCTCTTAGTAAAAATCTGACTAATTATGAGTAAGGCACCTATGCAAAATATACCATCAATCAGCAATAGTATAAGTATAGTAGTCAAACTATTTTTTTGAAATCTGAATTCATGATATTCTCCTGCAATTGCATACACTTTCATTTTCTCATTCATATCATTTCGTGTTAGCACAGTCATATAATCTTGTACATAAATATGCACCTTTCCATCTGTTTCCAAATAATCTCCAATATAATTTATAAGCTCACTCACAGGAAAAACAGTATTTGAGTAAATCACTTCACTATCTATTTCAACGCAAATAGAAAATCCATACCTATTCAGTTTTGTTGCAAGATTGTTTATCGCCTCTTCTTTAGGTGAAGGATTCCAATCTGACATGATATCTCTTATTTGTTCGGTATTATCTGCTAACTCAGACGAACCAATCATGCTATTTTTATATGTGTTCTCATATAAATTTATTACAAACATATTAACGAAAAGAAATAGACTTAAAGTAACAAGTACCATTCTGGTATTAGAAATAAAAATTCTGCGTTTCACCGTCTGCTTTTCCTTATTCATCGTCCTCCTCCTCGTAATAGGTGTCACAGAGTAAATCTCAATATTTCTTCTCTATTGTGTTGTCCATAGAAATCATATTGAGATTCATACTGACTTCGACTTCCATTATCGTGCTCCATCTATTTCTAATATTCTTCTATTAGCAGTTCCTGTCGCTTTTGTAAAGAATCTTTTACTGTTGAAAATCTGTCATAAAATATTATACAACAACACTCCAGATATAACACTAAAAATTATGCCTACAATCTAAACTCCACCGACAGTTTTTTTTAGGTTCATCTGCAGAAACCTTTTCTTCATTTTCTAACTTAATAGCCTCCTTTTGTTTTTGTTGTTATTTTGTTGATATAACAAGATTAACTCAAGGGATTAAATAATGAAGGGAAAAGTGTTAAACAATTCCTAAACAAAAGTTTAATAACTATTTATTTCTCATCACCTGTTAGTTTAGAAATTCAATTTATACTAAAAAAGTTAACGAAGCAATTTGCATTCTCACGAAACATACATTGCTAACTATGTACCAAACAAAAGAAAGGAAATAAAATTATGGCATCTTTTATTATGGGAATCGATTCTCTTACTGCCAAACTCGCTATGCTTGCTTTATTTATCGTCTTGGCAAAATTTATTACTAAACAGACAGGCTTCAAAAAACTTGATACGAAATTAATGAAAATTCATAAACCAGCTACATATGTATTACTTATAACGGGAATTATCCATATGATTACATCCTTTGTTTATTTAAATAATTTAGGAATTCTTCCATATATCCTAGGATTTATATGTCTACTCTCAATTATAGGGGCTGCCATAAGCTTTATTAAGCGAAAAGACATTGGTAAAAAATGGTTGTTTTGGCATAGAATTTGTTCTATAATCGCACTTATAACTCTTTTTATTCATCCAATTGTTTAAACTTATGAAATTACATTGAAGATTCCCTTTACCATGAAAAAATTTCTTCAACGAACGAGTAACTAGCCTTTCTTGCGCTAGGCAATGTTTAAAGAAGCCAGTGTTTTTAAATTGTGTTAGCCATATCTCGAACTTTTGGATATTGGCTGAGGAGTGCCTCCAATATCGAGGTTTTATAATCCTCTACATATACATCATCCGTATAATTCAGTGCATTCACGTGCCACTTCCAAAGCTCATCTGGCGTCAGATAAAAAAATTTCGGCTGAATTTTTTCCTTGTAATACTGTTCGTCCATTCTTAATATGTATTCTGCCGTCAGGGTGTTGGATAACTCAGCCAGCCCCGGAAACACCTCGTTTCCTACCCTTTTCTGATGGTTCATCGGGCAGACATCCTGACAGACATCGCAGCCGTAAATCCAGTCGCCAAACTTTGCGGCCAACGGCTCTTTTGCCAGATACAAAAAATTGTTTATTTTGAAGAGCTACAAATGATTATTAGAAGACAACCTTCAATGTACAGTACTTAAATAATCTGTGCAGTCTACAGCCTACGAAGGCGAATGCTTTTTGCATATCTTAATTGCTGTTTTTTTTGATACTCAGTAGCTATTATACATTATATCAACAAAAAGTAAGTGGCTGAATTCTACAAATCAAGAATTTCAGCCACTATTATGACGTTCGTTTATAAACTATTTCCAATTCTTCCTTCCCAGTCATCCGGAAAACCTATGTGCTTAAGTGAAATATCCTTTTCATACTCCTCTATTAATGCTTTTAATGCAGATATAAATTTTGAATCCCATTTCTTATTATCAGGATATAAAAATTTGAGCATTAATACTTGAGAAAACAGTTTTCTGTCTGCTATGTAGTCATAATCATTAGGCATTTTAGGCATTGCGGGAAATGACCAATAGTATATTCTTGAATAATGAGCACACCGATTTCTAAGATCCGTAAGGCAACGCAACCAACTTTCTAATTGCACTAGACTTGTACTATACAAATTCATTGCAATAGCTTTCTTATCCTCAGTGATCATATCTTTGTAAAAATAAGATAACATTCCGACCGAAAAGAATTCAATTATGACCCATAATGGAAACTTTCCTTCGTATTTTTGCTTATGATGCTTCACAACTAATGTATTTCCATTTTCTTCAATGCATCCAGCAATTTTTTCTAAATACTTTGTATGATTATGTTTTTCTGAAAACATTGACTCCTTAAGATATCCAAGTGTCCCATATTTATGAGCAGCATAATATGCCATCTGTGTTCTCAAATAAACTTCAATATCTTCAATAATTCCAAATATCAATGCTCTCAACTGGCTATCAAATTCATAAATTCTTTGAATTCTAGAGAATTTAATATCAGGAAAGAATGTCCCATCTTTTTTTCGAAACGGCAAAAAATAAGCAGACAACCTGTAGTAATTTGTTTTCTGCAAAAACTCAATACACTCTTGTTCTTTTCCGTCAGGAATGATAAACCCTTTTCCCTTAGTCAAAGTAAGCTGTTCCTCAAAAATCTTTGGTTCCTTCAATATCAAGTTCACCCTTTTCCGTATAAAAAAATGTCTCCCCATGGGACACATCACTTGCGTGAGAGGTGTGGGGAGTCCTGTTACTATTATAATATGCCATAGGCGTAAAAAAGTCAATCTGCTTTCTTAGAATTTTTAATTAAATAAAAAAACGCATTTTACAAACTTTCCCATATCAATAATTTTTAACATTTCCAGTATTACTTATTAATAATGAGATGCAGCTAATATTTCTTGAATTTTATCAGGGATTGGTTTATTAGGGCAAATCGATGGTTGTACAATAACTATTTTCCTACCAATTGTTTGTTTTTCTTCATCGACATCTTAAAATTATCGTAATCGTCTTGAATAAATTGGCCATGTCCGCTTCTTCTTCGGTCGGAAATTTTTTTATAAATCCCGGCTTTGTTTTAAGCCAAATTGCTCTTGAGCCCAGCCCCTTGTTTTTTACATTTCGAGCCTTTACTTACCACCACCCTTGACATCAATACTACAGTCTCAACATGCCTTGAGTATACAAAAAAGATGCCCCTTGAAGCTGATAACCCCTTGGCGCCAAGACTTATTCTTAAACAATCACTGGCGTTGACCCTTATTCTATTACTTTGCAAATTAAATAAGTACTTATCTCCTACTGGTTTTATCACCACTTAACGAATCAGTTTAATCACATGCCACACTATCTACATGATCATCAATTTCCCTATTCTCATTAGTAAATTCAGGATCACGGATACTACCAATAATAATGATTGCTACAATAAAAATAGAGAATGTAAACACAAATGGCAAGCGACGGTCAAAACTCGATAACCATCCAGCTAAGTAGCCAAATGGCGAGGCAAACGCAATGGTAAAAGACATAATCAAAGCATTAATGCGAGCCCGCTCCTTCGGATTAATATTTAACTGAAGTAAGGTATCTTTTCGAGGCATTACAAGAGCATTGGCTACTGCTGCAACAATAACATAAAGAATAACTAATGATATCCTCTCCTTCGGTGTCAGTATCAGAAGAATTGCGCACCCAGCGTACAATACCAGACCACTCCACATAGGTATACGAAATTTCACAGTTTCTAAGCGGTGCTGTATTCCAACCATAAAAATCAACATAACAGCCGCATTTAAAATAGGAAAAAAGGCTAAATAACGATCTGCTATGCCTAGTCTTTGTGTTACATACAAGCTAAAGAAGTTGGTACTGACAAGATTGGTTATATGTAATATTACACATACAATAAGCACTTTCATAATCTCTTTATTCTTCAGCACTTTTGGTATCAGATCCTTGTATTCATATAATAACTTTAAAACAGAGGTATCTTTCGTCTCAGCTTTACGAATCTTTCCTTGTCTGGTTTCATTACAATGCTTATAAGTAATAATTATCTTTATCAGCATATTTATTGCAAATACAAGATATAAAACACGGACAACTGGAATTACACTGAAAGAACTTATCAATAGCCCAGAAATAGGTGCAAAAAATATTGCAACTAGACCACCTATATTTACCCAGGTATATATCCCTAATAAGTCCTTGGGTTCTGCATCTTCAATCAACAAACAAAACCAAGCCGTCTGGTTTATTTGCTCAAAACTGTTAAATAAAACTGCAATTAAAAAAAGCCAAAAGTTATCAGAAATTGCCCAAATCAAACAAGCAACACTCCAACCAAAGAAATCACCCAACATAGTAGTATATTTGCGTCCCAACTTATCAGTAAGTATTCCACCAAAAAAGGAAAAAAACACCTGAACAAACATAGCTATTGATAGAATCATTCCAATTTGAACGTCTGTTATTCCCTGAGTGTACATATATAGTGTGGCAAAAGGTGCGATTAAATTATACGGAATACCCCAGAGAGGTTCCATTATAATTAGAGTTCTTGCATTTCCTTTGTTCTGTCTTAATAATTCAATTAGTGGGTGCTTTCGCAATGTTTTAACTGTATTCACTGATTTCTCCATTCTAATGCTATATCTATATTTCTAACTTCTCTTTTTTGTTTTCCTTCTATTAAAACATTCTTTACCTATTCCCTTGTTTTGAAATTTAGGTAGTACATAAATTATATTAATATTCGTAAAACCCCATGCTCAGAAACATCTTATTTTAAGCTTTTTCAGTCAGTTCTCTCAACTTTGTTACCCTTGACATCAATACAACTGTCTCCACATGTGGCGCTATTCTTTGTTGAATACAAATCCTTCGCCCCGTTATTCTCGCATGAGTACAAAATTTCCTGTTCAGTTATTTCTTTGATTTCAGTTCCATCAACAACTTCTGCCAGCTGCTTCTTCATCTTATGACACCTATATCCCTTTCTTTGATTTCTTAGCCTTCATGCTCTCTATTGCATTGGAAAACGTATTGTTTTGATTGCCCTTTAATACAAAAGTCAGCTTATACGGATCGGGATTTCCATCTTCATCGTACCCACCGACATAAACTTTGTCGATGATACTTTCAAATACCACCTGGTCAAATTCATCAAGGATATCTTCTTGCTTTAGTGTCTCACGAAGGTCTGACATTCGCTTGCCAACATCTTTCTGCTTACCGATACTTTCCTGTAGTAAAAGCTTCTTTTCCATACAAATATGGAGCTTTCTCATTACTTCTGTTAATTTATCATCGTAAGCCTCTTTTGTAATTGTACCATCTATGAACATATCTGTCATTCTGCTTTTTTTTAATTCTAGGGCAGAAATATCTTTTTCTATCTGTTTTAGCTTTCGAATATCCTCATCATTATTAGCGGTTTCTTCTACATAATTCATGACTCCATCCAGAACATCATCAAAATTACCCGCCAGTAAAGAAAATGCTTCTAAAAAAGCTCCTTCTAATATATTTTCATCAATGGATTTGCAGTTTGGACAATTACTAATTCTATGCTTTGTGGCATTCATGCACTTCCAGACTGGTTTTTCATATTTTGAACTACTGTGCAACGTCCTTCTGGTCAGCTTATCTCCGCAAAATGCACATTCACACATACTGCTGAAAGCATATTGTCTGGTGTAGCGTTCCCGATTGCCTGTAGTCTCCACCACTTTATTGACCGATCGCTTTAATCGAATCTGTTCTGCCTGATCCCAAATTTCTCTGGTAACAATAGCTTCATGATGGTCACGGATATAAAACTGATCCTCTTCTCCCATGTTGGCAAGTCTTCGTTTGGAAATTGGGTCTGTGGTAAATATCTTTCTAAGAAGAATGTCTCCCTTGTACTTTTCATTCTTAATGATTCCCATAACTCCATGGGTATGCCAGCTGACTTCGCCTTTTTTTGTTCTTATTTCCAAGTTCAATCAAGCGCTTTGCAATGGTAGTCGTTCCATACCCCTGTATATACATGTCATAAATAAATCGGACAATATCTGCTTCGTTTTGATTATGCTATCTGTCAGATGGGGAAAGGCATTATCGCTCTATCCCAGAATAGTCCTGAAAAAGCGGAACTGTGCTTACTGGAAGCTGAACAGAAAATCTCTGCTGTTATGGGAGCTGACAATGATTACAGCAAGACCTGCTACCGGTATTTGTATAATTTGTACAGTCGATGGCATAAGAGAGAGAAATCGTTGGAATATAAAGGGAGACTATTATCTCTATAAAATAAAAAAGAATGTAAATTGGCTCTTATATTGCCAGTTTCACATTCTTTTATTTGCTTTTTGTCGAAATTGATTTAAAAGTATTTTTATTTCGCTAGGATACAAAACTTTATTTGCCTGATCTATCTCTGATAAAATGTAACACTTTTCATCATTTGTCCATCGAAATCCCTTATCCATGTATGGAAGATATGCCTTATTTAATTCATCTGCTCTTAGTAATTGATAATGCTTTTTTATGTCCTCATTTTCACACTTAAATATTTTTTCCTGCTTAATATTTCCATATTCATCACAGATAAGTTTAGAATTTGAAATCAAGTATTTATAGTGTGGATTTTTGACCATACTTGCCCTAATCTCTTCCCAGTAAATATCTAATGTTACTTGTCTCGTCTTATCTATTATCATTAGGGACGTAGGGATTACGGATTCCTGACTATATATGTACTGATTATCCGAGCGAAAGAAAAATGTATTCGGATAATTTCTGTCAGATGTCTTCCCAGTAGCCATAAATCCAATGCCAAAATACCCATAATTATTATTTTCATCTTTTATTAATTTCCAAAACATATAATCCAACTTGTCCATCTTTGTTGTAAATACTTTTATCTTCCTTGGATCAAATTTTACAATCTGTCTTGCACTAA
>JAEZUI010000242.1 GCA_023421115.1 Bacillota bacterium
CCTACATTTACAGCAGGTCTCTGCCCTGAAAAAAACAATTGGGATTCAAGATATATCTGTCCATCGGTTATTGAAATAACATTTGTAGGAATATAAGCAGAAACGTCTCCTACCTGTGTCTCAATTATAGGCAATGCAGTTATGGAACCCCCTCCACGTTCGTCACATAATCTAGCTGCCCTCTCTAAGAGCCTTGAATGCAAATAAAACACATCTCCCGGAAAAGCTTCTCGACCGGGAGGTCTTCTCAATAATAGCGACATAGCCCTATAAGCCACAGCATGTTTTGACAAATCATCATAAACTATCAATACATCCTTTTTGTGAGTATACATAAATTCTTCCGCAATAGCGCATCCCGAATAAGGAGCTATATATTGGATAGTGGACATTTCACTTGCAGTAGAAGAAACCACCACAGTATACTCCATAGCACCAAACTCCCTAAGAGTGTTTATTATACCTGCAACACTTGATGCCTTCTGTCCTATGGAAACATAAACACATAATACGTCTTTTCCCTTTTGGTTAATTATAGCATCTATAGCTATAGAAGTTTTTCCAGTCTGTCTGTCCCCGATAATCAACTCTCTTTGGCCCCTTCCGATAGGAACCATAGCGTCTATTGCCATAATCCCTGTCTGAAGTGGAACTCCTACAGACTTCCTTTCAATAACTCCCGGTGCAGATCTCTCTATTGGTCTGAACTTGTCTGTTTCAATTGGTCCTTTTCCATCAATAGGTTTACCGAGAGGGTCGATAACTCTTCCTATCAGTTCCATACCCACCGGTACCTCCACAGGTTTGCCGGTTCTTCTAACATACGTGCCCTCCTTGACATCAAGGCCCTCTCCAAAAAGAACACTTCCTATATTATCTTCCTCAAGGTTCATTGCCATTCCATAAACGCCATTTTCAAACTCTAAGAGTTCTCCATACATACACTTTTCAAGACCATAAATTCTTGCTATGCCGTCTCCTGCCTGTAATACATAACCCACATCATCAATTTTTTCTTTATTTTCGTAATTTTCTATCTGTTTTTTTATTATAGAACTAACCTCTTCAGGTCTAAGAATCATATCCATCACCTCTCCGCCAGCAAATTCTTAAGGCTATCCAATCGTGACCTTACAGAATAATCCTCTACTCTGTCACCAATTTGTATCTTAATACCTCCGATTAAGGATTTATCTATTTCCACAACTGTACTTACCATATCACTTTTGTGAATTTTTGCATACTTGTCTTCTATCTTCTTAATCTGCATTTCATCCAATTGAACTGCAGAACTTATTTTCAAATTCAAAATATTTCTTTTCTTATCTACAAGTCTTTTGTACTCAATCAAAATACCCTTAACATACTTAATTCTATTTTTATCCACTAACATATACAAAAGCCTCAAAAGATTTTCATTAACTAAACCTTTGAACAGCTTCCCTAATAGTTCCTTCTTGACCATTAACTGTATATTAGGGTTTTTAAGATATCCTTCCAATTCAGGGTTGCTTTCAAAAATATTTACCAATTCATTAAGATTAATTAGTACTTCATCGGTACTGCAATTTTCTTCAGTTATTTCAATTAATGCCTCAGCATATCTGCATTCCACTAATGGCATTTTCAATACTTCCTTTCATCAGCTATCATAGACCAGCTAAAAGCTATTCATTACCTTAGCCATAAATACGCAATGGAAGGATTTTATCTTCCAAACATACGGCGTCTTTTTGCTATCATAAAAAATGCAAATCACATTTTTGAAATGGCAATACTTTATGCAATACTTTTTCTAGTTAATACCTCATCTACAAGCTTACGGTTTGACTCCGTATTCATATTAGCTTCTACTACTTTTGAGGCAGATTCTAAAGCAAGGCTTACAATCTCACTTCTCACATTTTTCATCATTTCCATTCTTTCTGCAACAATTTCTTCTTTTGCATTTGCTTTCAATGCCTCCGCATCAGCCTTCGCTTGCCTTATTATCTCATCATACTTCTCCTGTGCTTTTATTGTTGCTTCTTTTATTATTTTATCAGCATCCATTTTTACTGAAGCAATCATCTTTTCGTAGCTTTCCTTAAGCTTTAGAGCTTTTTCATTAGCCTTCCTCGAATCTTCCAACTGCTGCTTAATTGAGTTGGCCCTGTTTTCCATAAATTCCGTAACAGGCTTGAAAAGAATCTTTCTCAAAACTAAGTACAATACTATAAGATTTATTATAGTCCATATGAAATCTGGTATTTTAAATAGTAAACCCATACTATACTCCTTTCTAAAGGCTAAACAAACAATTGTATTCCATTTAAAGAAGAGGGCTACGGTACTAAATAAACCAAGAAAACTCCCTTGTCTCTAGTGAACCCATGGTTCCCTTAACTGGATACTTCTCACCCCAAGACACATGGGCGAGCAGTTCCGAACATCTGAACGACTAGCCTAAGCACCCTCTTTAAACCGGGAAAGGGGAATCCCCTTTCCGATACCTTAATGGAATAATACATACCGTTTATTTCACCAATATCATTAATAACGCAATAACAAATCCATAAATAGCTGTTGCTTCCGCCAAAGCTGCTCCCAACAACATAACTGTCTGGATTTTTGATGATGCCTCCGGCTGTCTAGCAACTGCTTCAACAGCTTTAGCTGTAGCAAAACTAATACCTATACCGGCAGATACACACGCCAATAATGCCAAACTTGCTGCAAATGCGACATTTCCCATTTTATTCACCTCCTTATTCTATTGCCTCAGCAATGTAGAGCGATGTGAGGAACACAAAAACATATGCTTGCAAAATTCCATCAAAAATATCAAAATATATACTTATCACACCAGGAAGAAATGCCGGCAAGGCACTATAAAGCAGCTCCATAATAATAACTGCCCCCAGCACATTTCCATATTGCCGAAAACATAAGGATAAAGGTCTTATAAAATAATCAAGTATCTTAAAAGGTAACAAAACCGGTACCGGTTTTAAAAAGCTTTTCAGCCAGCCCTTAAATCTATTTACCCTTATTCCAGAAATCATAACCGCTACCATCGACATAATCGCAAATCCCATAGCAACACTAGCATTCTTTGTTGGTGGCAAAAGATTAAAATCAGGGATTTTTTCAAACATTTTAATATGCGTTAAATTATATAATTGCTCACCACTAGGGATTATGTTAAATATTGATATTGTATTGGAAAAAATAAGAAAAAGGAGCACTGTTCCAATATAGGGAGCAAAAAGTCTCCAATGATGCCCCACTGAACCTTCAGTCAACTTGTTTATTAACTCAACAATGGTCTCAACAACATTCTGCTTTCCCTCAGGAATTGTCTTAAGCTTGCGTGTAAAAACCAGTGAAAGTATTATCAAAACCAACATAATAATCCACATAGTTATAACAGCATCTGAAATGGGTATGGTATATCCAAACAGATGAATATCAATTCTATTACTTGTCATTACTTCTGTGATTTTTTCTCCAAACCCTTCCACACTTACACCTTCTTATTGAAAGTTATTATGGGATATCCCCAAAGCCTCTGTAAGGCTATTTATAAGTATTATCAGGGGTATAAGCAATATGCCTGCTACAACTCCTAAAAAAGACCATAAACTTATTCTTATTGAAACTGCCATCAATAAAACAGTTACAACCTGTAATGATAAAAATTTAACAAGTATTCTTGCTAAAGAGAGATTTTCTTCCCTTTGCAAAAGAATATTTGATATAAATCTTGATGCCACGATATATTTCAATATACCAAATACTGACCCACAAGTTAAGCCTATAACTATGTTCCACCTGTTATCAAATAAAATAAGGCTAATAATTATTGAAACAATATAAACTATTATAATCCTTGTTTTTATAAAACATTGCAAAGCCTTAGCCTTCAAAATGTATTCATCCTTACAACATATTTTACCATCATTATCACATAAGGCAATTTCAAAAAAATTTACAAAAAAACCGACTTAGCTATAAAACAGCGCTTTTTAACATTACAAAATCAAACTACTCAACATGTTAAAACACACTTTTTATGTCCTAAGCACGGCTTAGCAAACCATATGCTTTTTAGTCGGACACAGCTTTTTCGGCATCGTCGTCATATTCAAATATATAAACTAAAGTTCGTGTATTACTTTTAGAACTTAAGTCTAGTAAACTAATTTACATGATTTCTCGTATAATAAAAAATCAAAGTATTTTTCGAGAAACATGTAGAATGGAATAATATTATCATAGCTTAAATTTTATTTCAACAAAAAAAGTACTAAAAAAATTCTCTATTAAAGCTGATATTTCGTCGATTTTATTATTTACTTTATCAAAAACTCTAAAGGTTTTTCTTTTGATAACCCATATTCATACAAAAGAGCTTTTGCGATTCTTTCAGACGCAAAACCATCCCCATATGGATTGACGGCTTTAGCCATCTTCTGGTACTCAATATCATCAGTAATAAGCTCCTTTGCGAGACTGATAATTCTATCTTTATCTGTACCTGCAAGCTTAACAGTACCTGCTTTTACAGCTTCGGGCCTTTCAGTTTCATTTCTGAGAACTAATACGGGCTTTCCTAAAGACGGCGCTTCCTCCTGTAATCCTCCTGAATCTGTCATTATCAAGTAGGACCTATCCATAAGATTGTGCATATCCTGTACATCTATCGGATCAATCAAATGAATTCTATTGTGTCCGCCCATAATTTCTCTTGCTACCAACTGTACTGCAGGATTCAAGTGCACGGGATAAACAATCTCTACATCATCATAGCTATCTGCTATATACCTTAAAGCCTCGCAAATATTCTTAAGCGGAGTACCTAAGTTTTCTCTTCTGTGTGCAGTAACAGTTACAACCCTCTTACCGCAGAACTCAACATTTTTAAGTCCGGCATTCTGAAAAACATATTCTTTTTTTACAGTAGTCTTTATAGCATCAATTACAGTGTTTCCCGTTATGTATATTTTATTTTCATCTACATTTTCTTTTAACAAATTATCTTTATTGGTCTTAGTCGGCGCAAAGTGAATATCCGTCAAAACACCTGTAAGCTTTCTGTTCATCTCTTCAGGATAAGGAAAATATTTATCGTTTGTCCTGAGACCTGCCTCAACATGACCAACGCTGATCTTGTTATAAAAGGCAGCTAAGCTTCCGACAAAGGTGGTAGTGGTATCTCCATGTACTAGAACTATATCCGGCTTAACTTCACCAAAAACCTTGTTTAAGCCTTCTAACCCCCTTGTAGTTATATCCGCAAGAGTCTGTCTATCCTTCATTATATCCAAATCAAAATCTGCCTTTATGCCAAATATATCCATGACCTGATCTAGCATCTGTCTATGCTGCGCTGTAACACATACTGTCGTTTCGATTTGCTTATATTTCTTTAATTCTTTAACTAAAGGTGCCATTTTTATTGCTTCCGGTCTTGTGCCAAAAACAACTGTCGCTTTTAATCTGTCCAAAATAATCCTCCCAACCTTCTATACAAACTTCTATTCTTCTGCTTTCTGCATAGTTAAAACTGATACCTTCTCTTCCTCATCCATTTTGTTTAATTCAGGAGCATCGTTAATTTCATTCATATACCTTGAACCTGCTATAACAAATACTGATATTGCTATTACAAGTATAACAGCGCTTAAAGCACCCTTATCAGCTAAAACTATTGCTGCAAGGCCTAACGCACCGCTAACTGCATACATTGTCACAACCGATTGCCTCTGACTAAATCCCATATCTATAAGTCTATGATGTAAATGACCTCTATCCGGCGCCATAATAGACTTCCTTTGAACAACCCTTCTTAAAATCGCAAAAGTAGTATCAAACAAAGGCAAACCGAGCACTAATATTGGAATGACTATAGATATAGCCGCATAAGTCTTCATCATCCCCTGAATTGAGATGACTCCGAGAGTAAAACCTAAAAAAGTAGATCCCGTATCACCCATAAATATTTTTGCGGGATTAAAGTTATAGGGCAGAAAACCCAGAGTTGATCCAGCTAAGATAGCAATAATCATAGCGGTTTGTTCTTCACCCTGAAGTATCGCTATAAACATAAGCGACAAATATGAGATGGAAGAAACGCCAGCTGCAAGGCCATCAAGCCCATCAATAAAATTAATAGCATTTGTAATACCTACAATCCAAAATATTGTAAGCGGATATGCAATAAAATCACTAAGCACTGTAATTCCTGTAGCTGAAAACGGGTTTGTAATTATTGATATTTTGTCACCCGATATCCAAACAACAGCTATAGCTGCCAATATCTGAAACACAAATTTTATCTTTGGACCTAATTGTTTGATATCATCCACAATGCCCATTCCTACAATGACAAATACACCAACAAGCATTCCTAACAACTGTGCGTTTGGTGTAACTCCTACAACACCTATAATTGTACATACCAAGCCAAACATCAGTGTAATTATAAACCCGGAAAATATCGCCAAACCTCCTAAGCGAGCTATAGGCTTTTTGTGCATTCTTCTATCATCTTTAGGAACATCAACTGCTCCAATACAAAACGCTACCTTCTTTGCTATCGGAGTTGCAATGAATGATACTATAAATGCAAGAGCAAAACATATTAAGTATTCATAAAACAAAGAGAACACCTTCTTCTTTTCATTAATCTTTTGTAAAACAGTGTGCCGGTACCTTTTAACATCACACTAATATTACTAAATTATGTCAAAATGCACTTCCGCTGTTCTTAGGTCTGCCTCTCTATACTATTATACATTACAGACCCAATAAAGATTCAACAAAGACTCCTATTCATATTACTATTCTGCATCAAACTTTACAACTCTTATTCCTGCCTCTTTTAGCAATTCCATGGCTAAATTATCCGGATAATCTCCCTTAAACACAATTTTCTTAATTCCTGCATTGATTGCCATCTTTGCACATAAAACACAGGGTTGGTTTGTAACATAAAGTATTCCGTCTTTAACGCTAGTACCCGAATAAGCTGCCTGTACTATAGCATTCTGTTCAGCATGTATAGCCCTGCAAAGCTCATGTCTTTCCCCAGAAGGCACATTAAGCTTTTCTCTTAAACAGCCCACTTCATCGCAATGTTTACATCCCATAGGCGCACCATTATATCCCGTTGCAAGAATACGCTTATCTTTAACAATCAATGCTCCTACCTGACGCCTTTTACAAGTTGACCTATTCTTTATAAGATCAACTATTTCCATAAAGTACTGATCCCAAGATGGTCTCACAAACTTCTCCCCTTTACGGTCAGAATTTACTAAAATATATTTCGTCCTTTTTTTAGAAAAGCTTTAGGCTATTTCTAAAAATCATCTACTTTGTTCCAAATAGCCTGTCACCTGCATCCCCAAGTCCAGGTATTATATATCCATGCTCATTTAACTTTTCATCAACTGCTGCACAATATACTACAACATCAGGATGATCTTTGTTTATTCTGTCAATTCCATCTTTTGAAGCAATTAAGCACATTAACTTTATACTGCTTACTCCCTTATCCTTTATGTACTGTATTGCAGCTGACGCAGAACCACCTGTTGCAAGCATAGGGTCTACTACAACTATCTCCCTCTCGCAGACATCATCGGGCAATTTACAATAGTACTCCACGGGTCCTAAAGTCTCAGGATCTCTATATAAACCAATATGTCCCACTTTAGCCATAGGAAGCAGCTTAAGCATACCGTCAACCATGCCAAGTCCGGCCCTTAGTATAGGCACAATACCTAGTTTTTTTCCAGAAATGATATTGGCTTTCGCTACACCAACTGGTGTTTCTATTTCAACCTCTTTTAAAGGCATTTTTCTAGTTACTTCGTATCCCATAAGCATGGATATTTCCACTACCAATTCTCTAAATTCCTTTGTTTGGGTATTCTTGTCCCTTAAAAGTGAAATTTTATGCTGTATCAAAGGATGATCCAGTACAAAAACATTCATCATGTGCTATTTCTCCTTTTATCTCCCATATTTTTTTTCTATATCTTCAATTTTGTCCAATCTTCTTTGATGCCTGTCCCCTAAAAACTCAGTCTTAAGCCATGTTTCCACAATATCTAAAGCCAAATCCAAGCCAACTATTCTAGCTCCTAATGCAAGCACATTTGCATTGTTATGCTCTCTGCTCAATCTTGCCATCAAACTGTTTGTACACAATGCAGCTCTGATACCCGGCACTTTGTTAGCCGATACTGATATTCCTATACCTGTACCGCATATTATTATGCCCTTTTCACAATCTCCACTTCTTACAGCCTCTGCAACTTTTAAGCCATAATCGGGATAATCTACCGATTTTGAATCACATGTGCCAAAATCAACAACTTCATAATTGTTGTTTTGAAGGATTTTTACTATTTCATCCTTCAATTCATACCCTGCGTGATCATTACTAATTGCAACTCTCATGTTATCCTCCAGATTTATATTTTATATTACCATAAACTTTATGTCAAAAGTAAAGGCAGATAGTTCTTTGAAAAGAATTGTATACCCCAACGTTTAATCACCTAATTACATTTTAGTATTTCAATAACTTTATAAATAGCTTCCCGGATCTCCATTGCACATTTTCTATATACGTCTTCATTCATTCCGTAGGGATCACTTATATCAGTTGAAAAACTGCTTATATTTTTAATGCCCTCATAAGCAAATTCTTTTAAGGTATAAGTCTTTCTTCTAGCTTCCGGAAATATTTCAAGCAGTACTCTCTTATGTTCTCTAGTCATAGTAAGTATCAAAAATGCGCTGTCTACTTCTTCCTGTGTTATCTTCCTTGATATATGATAACCAATATCTATGCTCCAATCCTTTAACACATTTAAAGCATTCTTACTGGCACAGGATCCGTCATATGCTGAAATTCCTGCCGAGTATGCCCTAAACTGCTCTATAGCTTCTTCTTTTATAACAGCACTATTAAAGATGCCTTCGGCCATAATACTCCTGCATGTATTCCCTGTACAGACAAAAAGTACTTTTTTCATTTTGTCGTCTCCTTATTAACCGTTATATCTATACTTTAATAATATTATATCCTGCCGCCTTATTCATTCTATTCATTATGGCAAGACCAATACCCGAACTATCAATAGCTTCTGCAAAAATCGTCTGTATATCCGTTTTGTCAAAGTCCCTGAACGCTTTAAACAAATTAGCAGCAATTGTCTCTGGACTTAGCCTGCTGCCTAAAGATACAGTCAAACTTTCCGGATAAAAATACTTTGTCTCTTCGGTAGCTAATATCCCTACTTTTACGTTCCTGTCTTCATACTCTTTTACCAATTGATTAATCCTTGACGCAATGTTTATTACTTCGCCCTCTATAATTATAACGTTAGCCTTTGGAGCATAATGCTTATACTTCATCCCCGGAGATCTTGGTATAATTATACCATCAAGGTTTATCTGTTCAAGAGTAGGATCAATCTGAACAGGGCCTATAGCAGCTCCCATCTGTTCAAGCGTTATTCCTCCCGGACGTAGTAACATCGGGGGATCAACAACCATATCCACAACAGTTGATTCCACACCGATATTCGATAATCCACCATCAATTATAACATCCACCTTACCGTTCAAGTCGTTGATTACATGTCTTGAATCTGTTGGACTAGGCTTCCCGGACACATTAGCACTAGGTGCTGCAATAGGCAAATTAGCTGCTTTTATCAATGCAAGCGCAATAGGATGAGACGGAAGTCTAACTGCAACAGTATTAAGACCTGCAGTAATAATCTCCGGCACAATAGGCTGCTTGTCCATAACTAGGGTTAAAGGTCCAGGCCAAAACGTATCCATAAGTTTTACTGCTTTATCAGGTATTCGTAACACAAGTTTTTCTACAGACAGCTTGTCCGCAACATGTACTATAAGAGGATTATCCGATGGTCTTCCCTTTGCCTCAAATATTTTTACCACGGCTGCTTCATTTATTGCGTTAGCTCCAAGCCCATAGACGGTCTCTGTAGGAAAGGCCACAAGCCCACCTTCCTCTAATACCTGAGCTGCATAGATTATCTTTGCTGTATCGACATTATGGATGTCTATTTTTAAAATTTCAGTCTTCAAACCTTTCTCTCCTTACATATTGCATCAAAAGCAGTAAATTCCATATCTATTAAGCCATTTCAAAAAATAACCTATTCTGTATAAGGACCTTTCGATCATTTATAATTAATTTATTGTTGTTACTATTATACCACAAACTATCCCAAAAACATTACTAATAGAAGGAAGTCTTCCCGAATAAAGTCTTTTTGATTCAACCATCAACTCTCCATAAACTACGTAAAGCATAGCCCCAGCTGCAAAACCAAGACAGGCTCCGATAAACTTTTGGGAGATTCCTCCGATTATGGCTCCAAATAGAGCTCCTAACCCCATTGGCACACCGGAGAGTGCTGTTAATAAAAATGCCTTCTTACTTGTAAATCCCCCGGCTTTCATTGGGACAGCCATCGCTACCCCCTCAGGAATATCATGAATCACAATTACCGCAGTAATCATCATACCTAAACTTACGGAAGCTTCAAATCCGGAGCCCACTGCAAAACCCTCCGGGAAATTGTGAAGTGCAATTCCTATTGCCATTATAATACCAGCTCTTAAAAGTCCTGAGTTTTTGTTTTTCGTCCTGACGAACTCAGCTCTTCCAATAAATTCTTCCACCAACAGAATCGTAAGCACTCCAAGGAAAACTCCACATAAAGTAAGCTTTATACCACCATATTTGAAGGCCTCAGGTATTAGCTTAAAACACACCACCGAGGTCATCAACCCTGCTGAAAATTCTAAAGTAGAACTAATAAATCGCCTATTTACTTTTTTAACAAAAAAGGCCATTAGACCACCGATACTTGTACCTGCCATACCGGAGATAAGGCCAATAAGTGTAACCTTTATCAAATACTCCACAATTTACCCCCTGATTATGAAGCACAACTAAAAGACAATATTTTCGTCATTTAAAGTTTGGCTCATCTGAATTTATATATAATTATATTCAGTAAGAGGATAAAATAGTATAAGGTTATTTTGGAACAAACAACCTAACGAACTTTAAATTTATTATATTAATTTTATCTTGCTTAATCTTCATCATCAATTCCGCCACTTCCAAGACGTTCAGCCTGGTCAGTAGTAATCAGTGCATCTATAACCTCGTCTAAGTCACCTTCCAATATACTTTCAATCTTATACAGAGTAAGACCTATTCTATGATCGGTGATTCTTCCTTGCGGATAATTATATGTCCTAATCCTCTCGCTCCTATCACCGGTACCCACTTGTACCTTCCTCGCCTGTGCGACTTCACTCGCCTGCTGTTCCTGAGCTATCTCATAAAGCTTAGACCTTAGAACCCTCATAGCCTTATCTTTATTCTTATGTTGTGATCTCTGATCCTGACAACATACAACTATACCTGTGGGCATATGTGTAATTCTTATCGCAGAATCAGTTTTATTAATATGCTGCCCTCCTGCACCGGAAGCTCTATAGGTATCAATTCTCAAGTCATTCTGATTTATATCAACGTCCACTTCCTCAACTTCAGCTAAAACTGCAACGGTAACTGTCGAAGTATGAATCCTTCCATTTGCCTCCGTTTCAGGTATTCTCTGTACTCTGTGTACTCCACTTTCAAACTTAAACCTGCTGAAAGCGCCATTTCCTTCAATGGCAAAAACCACTTCCTTAAAACCACCTATTTCCGTAGGATTTGAGTCTAATATCTCAGTTTTCCAGCCGCATCTCTCGGCATATTTTGTGTACATCCTGAAAAGTACTCCTGCAAATAGAGCTGCTTCATCTCCTCCAGCCCCTCCACGTATTTCAACAATAACGTTTTTATCATCATTTGGGTCTTTCGGAAGAAGAAGTATCTTAATTTCCTTCTTTATCTTTCCTAAACTTTCCTCAGCTTCTTTGAGCTCTAGCTCTACCATATCTTTAAAGTCTTTATCAAGTTTGTCATTGAGAAGCTCCTTAGCATCAGCGATCTCCTGTGTGACTTTTTTGTATTCACCATATTTGCTTACTAATTCCTGAAGTTCAGCATGTTCTTTCATCAATTTTCTGTATTCGTTCTGATTCTCAATAACTGTAGGGTCACTGAGCTTATGATTCATTTCTTCATATCTGTTTTCTGCAGCTTGCAATCTATCAAACATCTTGCACCTCTAATTCAAAGAATATTAAATCTACAATCAAGTATTATATCATGTATTGTTGGCATATTCTATATATTTGGCAAAAACATTTTAAGAAACTCAATTACCATTTTTAGTAAAACTATTCACCAAAATCTTCGGCCTTCAATTCACCTTTATCTTATTTAGCATTTGGCATATTATATAACCATATTACAGGTTAAGTATTTTCTGTAATAGAGCTTTGAGCTTAATGAAAAGCCCATCCTCAAAATTTTATTTTAATTTAATTATTAGGGGGAGTTACATATGACTAGAAAAGTTCTTCTTACTACTTTAAAAGTTTTAGGTATAAAAAAATCCTTTGCAGCAAAGATTATTGGTGTCAAGGATGGTACATTCAGCTCAAAGCTCAAAAGTTACAAAAATACTGCATACAGATTCTTCGATGACGAAACCTCTGTTATGATTTCAAAGCTATTCAACGAAAAGCTTTTCATTAACGAAGATGACAACGACCTTCAAAAAATTAAAAAGACCGTTAAAACAAAAGAACTAGCCGATGCCATATACAACAATACAAAAAAAGATCCTTTCTTCATTAATGAAAAAAGCTACTACAGCAATTATTCCAATGAACGCTATTACGAATTTATAATAAATGTAATATGGCTCGAACAAACACTTTGTAACAAATACCATGAATTTATCACAGAAAATTCTTATCAAAACAATGACCCTGCAGAAACCTACGAAGCTTTTGAGCGTACTTACTTTTTCTACAAAAAAGAGAAGATAGGTCTATAACAAAAACCTTACTCTTCATATGTTTCACAAGCGTGCATATCTTTTTCTTTTTCCATTCTCGTCAAAGGGGTAGCTAAAGTTCCCTTTTGACATTTTTCTTTTAGTCCATAAACTAATAAAAGCTTTAATTCTCTGGAATTGTAAACAAATACTTAAAATTTACAAATCCGATTATATCATTATTGAATATCTCACGTTTTTCGGAAGGTTTAAGTCGCTCACTATTTACAAATGTACCATTCCTCGAATCCAGGTCGGTTATATAATACCTTCCGCTCTCTAAATTTATCAGAGCATGTGTATTCCCAATAATTCTGCTGGAAATAACGTAATCCGAATCTTCACTCCTTCTCCCTATAACAAAATAGTCCTTAAACACTCTAAATTTTTCAGGGTTACAAGAATTATCTTCTAAAATTCTTTCCATAAAAGGATAAACTACTTCTTCTACTTCCATATTAGTAGTAATTACTACGGTTGTTTCTCCAATGCGTTCAACCATTTCAATTCTGTCGTACTTTATTTCTTCAATGTGACTTAAGTGAGTCTGTCCATTTGCTTTAATAACATGTATTTTCTTTTCTTTATCCCTAATACGGAATGAATAATGTTTCTTATACTCAAATTCATTTTCTATAAGATCTCTTCTTAAAAGCTCATCAACTATTCCTTCTGCAAGTTTTTTCAATGTTATATCTATGTCAGTACTGACAATAACAGCTCTATTACCAATTAGAACTTTGAGTTTCTTTTTGTTTTTCCCAAAATTATTATCACTATATAATTCTATTACTTTTTTCCACAAAAATTCTGCCTTGTTCTGCAACAAATTGTGATATTCATATGCACATTCAATAATCTTTTGTGCAAAATCAGGCTTCATAATATATTCACTCAGATATTCTTTTGTAGCATCAGGTAAAGGCATACAAGATAAAAAATCTTCCAACAGTTCCCTATCCATCATTCCCCGCGCCAAACGCTTTTTATACTGATCTTCAAAGCCTTCCATTACATCAATAATTGATACATTTTTAACACACCCGGAATTGCCTGCACTAGGTTTATTTCTACCCTTTTCCCAGTTTTCGAAGGTATCAATGCTTACACCAAGCTTATTGACACATTCTATTTTGTTTACGAAAAGAATTCTTTGTAGCCCACTAATCGCATCCCCGAATACTTTAATATTCATAACTACCTCAACTACCTTAATTTGTTAGTCTTCTACATAATCATTATATTAGAAACCTCTGTGTCTTGCAAGTTTAGTTAGATAAACAGGGATAAACAGGTGCATATTCTAGATTACCTAAAATCAAGTTTTTTGTACTAAGTTTATAAAACCCTTGTAATTTGTTCCTAAATTGAGGTATCATGTATATGTAAGTTCTTACATTTGGGGGAGTGTAGGTATGACTAAAAAAATACGGTTTATTTGTAATATCTTATTAACATTTTTTATAGTTGGCTTAATGCCAAACAATCTTTATGCTATAGTATCTGATGCAGATAATCCTATGAACAACGGCACTAGTGCATGGAAAAAAGTGTACAGTACCGGCGAAATATGCGTTGGGTTACTTGATGATGACAGTCTTTGGGAATGGTGCGTATACGCCGATAATTCCACAGTACTTAAACAAGACAAGTTCTCATCACCTATAAAAATGCTCGAAAACGTCTCTGATGTGAAAATCGGTCAAGGCTATATACTTGCACTCACATATGACAATACCTTATGGACATGGGGCACCAACAAGCTTGGAGAATTAGGTGACGGAACTAATATTGATCGTATTTATCCACATAGTATTATGGATGATGTAATAGCTATAAGTGCCGGAAAGGATAGTTCCACCAGCTTTGCAATAAGGAGTGATGGAAGCCTTTGGGGATGGGGATATAATATCTATGGGCAATTAGGCGATGGTACTAACATTAGCAAAAACAGTCCAATTCCTATTGAAATTAATAAAGATAAAAGCTCCGAAAATCCTGCTGTCAAGTCTGTTGTATGTGGCTCTAGACATACTTTAGCACTACTGAATGATGGCACTCTATGGTCATGGGGTCAGAACAATTATGGTCAATTAGGAAACGGAAGCAATGAAAAAAGCTATCAACCAGCAAAAGTCATGGATAATGTCGATAAAATAGCTGTAGATGGAGATTCATGTTTTGCCATAAATAATCAAGCTCAATTATTCTCTTGGGGCTGTAATCTTAACATGCGTCTAGGTGTAGACCAAGAGGGTGGAAGCATAATGGAACCCCAAAAAGTACAAGATGATGTACTTGATGTTATTCCTGCTCCTTTTTCTACTTACTTTGTAACTTCAGACAACACACTTTATGCCTTTGGTCTTGAAACGCTCAACTACCCAAGCACTACTATGAGCAACTCCTCTAAAGTTAAAATTATGGATAACATCTCAAAAGTATCTGCCTATTATTATGTTTTGGCAGTAGACACGAGCGGTAAATTATGGATTTGGGGAGATAGAGAATATTCAACTCCTATAAATGAAACAGCTAATATTACAACTCCAACATTTTTGTTTGATAATGTTTCAGATGTCTCTACAGATTATACAATATGCAGTTTTATAACCAATGATGGCTCGCTGTTTCAACTTGGAAATATAGGTGATAATTTTATTTCTACTCCTACCAATATAGCTGTCCCAGCATATATCGGCAGTGTATCTGTAGTTGAAAATCATATGAATGTACAGTTTTCAGGAAGAATTCCGGAAACTGTTAGTTCCACTGATTTTACAGTTTCAATTTCGAAAACAGATGAATCAGAAAAAACAGTTATAAATGAAGTCTATAGTTTTGATTCAAATTTAGGTATAGCAGTTCTTCAGCTAGAAGATATACCTCAAAGCGAAGAAAACTCAATACTTTACAAAGTGTCCTACAAGGGAAATTTAGCAGTGCAATCCTATTTATCACCAACCCCTGTAGTTTCATATACTCCGGAACCTTCTCCACTACCTACTCCAGAGCCTTCTTCATCCTCTACTCCAGACCCTTCTTCGCAGCCTTCTCCTGAGCCAACTTCTTACTCTACTCCTGACCCCTCTTCACAATATACACCTGAACCAACTTTTTACTCTACTCCTGAGCCTTCTTCACAATATACTCCAGAACCAACCACTTACTCTACTCTTGAGCCCTCTTCACAACCTTCTCCTGAACCAACCACTTACTCTACTCCTGAGCCTTCTTTACAACCCACTCCTGAACCAACTACTTACTCTACTCCTGAGCCCTCTTCACAACCTTCTCCTGAACCAACTTCTTACTCTACTCCTGAACCTTCTTCTCAACTTACTCCACAACCAACCACTTACTCTACTCCAAAGCCTTCTTCGCAACCCACTCCTAAGTATGAAAGCACTAAAAGCAACAAAAAAACTAAATCACCAACCGTAGTATACCCCACAGAAACGATACCTGGTTCAATTCCAAAGGAAACCCCGGTTGTATCAAATGTGGATTATGAAAAAATAATAAAAGACTTTGAAAAAGAAGTTATTAGTATAGTTGAAAAATATAGAAACACAGACGATATTTATAACGAAAAAAGTGATCTTATTGAAAAAGAAATAGAGAAAGCAATTGAAAAAGCTGCCCATATTAAGGTCGTTTGTGAGAATGGCTCTATAGATGTTACCCAAGGGCTTATTTCACAACAAATCGAATCGGCCATAAAAACCAGTAGTGAAATAGAAACTTTTCTAGAAACCCAGGATTATGAACCAAACAGAATGTTCAGAAAAATGATTAATATTGATGTAGACTTAACAAAAACCCAACTAATTGTTAATATACTTAAGGATGTTTCAGTCTTGCACGAAAGTAAAATAGATGTTAAAATTTCAACAAGTTTTGGAAACGTAATTATATACCATGAAAACATGGATAAGCTATTAAGTAATGATTTAAAAATTACCATGGTAGATGAAAGTGAAGGGTTAAACACAAAAATAAAAAGTAAAGTAAGTCTTGAATTCATGTATGGAAACAACATTAAAATTGATAAACTTGATTACTTTATCGGATTAGAACTCCCTTACAAAGATGGAAATCCAGATCATTGTACAATATATAATGATATTTTTTTGAATCCGTATTCTACAAATGGACAAAATGCTACCAAAACAGTATTAACACTAAACTCAAAAAATAATAAAATGCAAGCTCAAAAATCAGAATATGCAACTTTGTACACTAATGATACTTTTGAATACAAAACCGCTTATGGCACTTCAAATACTAAATCTTACAATATGGGTGGTTGGGAAAACGCAGAAAACAAAACTTTAAAAGTAAATATAAAAAACGGTGGTAAGTATTACTTAATTGAAGAAACTATTACCTTTAATGATATCAAATCTGAGGATACTGCAATAAAAGAGGCTATTGAAGTTCTCGCATCTAAAGGGATAATAAACGGGAGGGGAGATGGTTCTTTCCACCCCGACGATCAATTAAGCAGAAGTGAGTTTGCATGCCTTATTGTAAAAAGTCTCAACATAATAGATGAAAGCGCCTTTGCCAATTTTGAGGATGTAAAAGACACTTCCTGGTTTTACAATTCAGTTGCAATAGCTTATAATGAAGGCCTAATTTCAGGTTATGAGGACAACACTTTTAAGGGAGCTAAAAAAATTAACCGTCAAGAGATAATAACAATATGTGCCACTACACTAAACACTAAAAAAGGATATTTATTTCCTAACGGAGATAAATGGCTCAATTTTACGGACAAGAACCTAATTCCATCATGGGCACGTAAATTCGTATCCCTTGGAAACAGGGAATCTCTAATAGTTAAAAGAAGCGACGGGAAGTTTAACGGAACCGAATTCTGCACAAGAAAGGATGCTGCAGTAATTCTATATAGGTTATATAAAAAGCTTTAACCCGGAGGTTCTAATGAAGTATCAAATTATATATATACTGATTGGTTTAATCACTTTAATAATAAATATTGTTCTTTTGATTGCATATTTGAGACTGAATTTTTCCATTTTATCTAAAAAAACGCAAAACGTTATTCCTAAAAAATCTGCCTATGAAAATGCAGAAGAAAACATAACTGATTCCTATGAAAATACAGTCGATTTTGAAGAGGATAATTAATTCTCAATAAGGCTAGGGTAAATACTATGGTTGGAGAAATAATAAAACAAAAATATAAAATAGAGAGGCTTTTAGGTAAAGGTGCTTCCGGTGAAGTGTACTTGTGCAGAAATATTGAATTAGGTAACCTTTGGGCCGTAAAACATATTCAAAAAAGCAATACAAAATATGAGCTCTTAACTGAAATCAATATACTAAAAAAATTGAATCACATCAGCCTGCCTAAAATTGCTGATGTAATAGAAGATGAAACCGGATTTTATATTGTCGAAAGTTATATAGAAGGAACACCCTTGAATAAGATGCTAGAGGCTTACGACGTCCTTTCTGAGGAAACTGTTATATCCCTCGCAAAACAGTTGTGTGAAGTGTTGTCGTATTTACACAACCTAAAGCCCTTTCCCATTATATATAGAGATTTAAAACCTCATAATATTATAATTACTAGGGATAATAGACCTGTAATAATTGACTTTGGTATTTCCCGTGAGTATAAAGGTACGGACAAAAAGGATACTGTAATTGCCGGAACCCCACACTATGCAGCCCCTGAACAATTAACCTCCGAAGGTATTTCCGATGTGCGATCGGACATATACAGCCTTGGTATCACACTACATCAATTGCTTACCGGAGTCCTGCCAAAGTATGACGAAACAAGCCTTATCGAGTATAATAACAACATATCGAGAAATATGGATTACATAGTAAGAAAATGTATAAGAAAAGATTTAAAAGATAGATATCAAAATGTTGATGAATTATTGACAGACCTAAAAAACGTCAATAAGGTTAAAGTCCTAGATACACGCTTAAGAAGAACAAATCGTATATTAATAGCAGGTATGCTTATAATGTCTATAATATCTTTTTCAACTATCTATTTGGGTGTTTCCGCACTTAATAGAGAAAATGCGGCACTTTTGCTGTTATCACCACAGATACTGTCCCTTTCAGTTAACCAGACAGGAGTTTTTAAAGTTGTAAAAAGATATCCCGATGGTAAAAGAGAAGAGCTAAGAGCATCAGAAATCGAATGGAATTCTCCTGTTACTGATGTGGCAAAAATCAATAATGATGAAATTCAACCTCTAAAAGAAGGAAAAATAGATTTTGACGGTTCTTATAACGGCAAACCTGTAAAACTGACCGTACTAGTAAACAAGCCTCAGGACGAAACTAAAAACGTAAAAATTAATTTAAAGTATTTAAAAGACACAAATGTAGTTCCCTTTGCCGGAACAGGCCAGCGCTCAGATATTTCCGACGGCAATATCCAAACAGCTGCTATTTGTGACCCCACAAGCATAGCTTTTAACAAAGTTAATAATACAATATATTTTACCGACTTTACAAAACTTAGAACTATTAAAGATGGGGTTGTAAAGACTCTTGACCCAAAGCTCGAAAACTACAAAGATATCGACCTTGTAAAAACAACACCTAGCGGAAACATCTATTTTTCAACTGCGCCATATATAAACGAAAAAGAGCAATATGTTTCAGAAATTTACGTCTTTAAAAATGATGAACCCTTTTTGATTTATCAATCTATTGGATCAGCATACAATATTTCGGATTTTGCCTTTGACAGCTCAGAAAACATGTATGTTTTACAACCTAATAACATTGGTTTGGAATCTAAAACAAACTTTACCTTTGTAGATAGACTTGGCGGCGAAAATCTTTCAAGAGAATTACAGGGAAGTGCTGAAAGTATTACTATAGATACAAATGATAGCATATTTATTTTAAGCACATCAAACAATACCATTTTAAAACTAGATGGATCCGATGGAATTTTTAGAATATTTGCAGGTAAGGAAAAGGAACAAAACTATATTGACAATATGCAATGCAGTTTCTATTCACCAAAAAGAATTGTCTCTGTCGGTAATTACATATATATAATTGACAGAAATATAGTAAGAAGACTTTTTTTAGAAAACGGAAAACTGACAGATGTAGAAACAATAGCCGGCTTAGTTGGTAAAGGGGAGAAAAACCTTGCTGCTTCTTCAGGCTACAGTGCACGATTTGCCTTGCCAAGCGATCTTACCATTGATAATGATGGAAATATCTTTTTAACTGACCTTGAAAACAGTGTTATATGGAGAATAGAGCTTCCTACAGATTACAGATAATGCCACCTTTCTTAATAAAGAAAAAAATTCTACGAGCTCTTAAACAGGTTACTTTCATAAAGCTTCAAAACCAGTGAGAAAATCCTTCTTAAAGAAACAACGCAAAAAGAGCAACTAAACGCTGCCCTTTTGCAAAGTTAAAGTATCTATTTTACAATTTCTATATCGCCATTTTGAGTATCTGCAACTATATTAACTTTCTGCTCAATTGCTTCATAACCACTGCTTTCTGCCTCAACAAAACTATTCGTCAGCTGTTTGCTAATATTCTTATAAGTAATCTCAGGAATCAATAGATTAATATCGGCATTAGTGGTTTGCGCTTTAATCCTGTATACTCTCTTTTCCATGTCGTTCATATTAACCTTTATTCCCGCTTGATTAGTTTTAAGGTTCATATTGATATCCTGACATCCTTGGTAGTTATGAACATTTTCAATAAGAATCCTACCGTTTTTACTTACAGCATTAAGGTTCTGAGTTTTTATGTGCTTAATATCTATAAGAGAATTAACAGTATTTATATCAATATCTTTACCTATAATATACCCAAACTGAATTTTTGCATTTCTAGTTGTAACATTAATTTTATCACTGTTAACTCCCATAAGTTCAATATTGCTATTTGTTGTTTGTGCATCAAAAATTTCTGCAATTGAATCCTCTACATATACTTTTCCGTTTTTTGTCCTAAGACTTATTGTATTAAACTTTATTGCTGGCAGAAAAATCTCGTGGGACACACTGACGTTCTCATCTTTAGTACTCTTTAAAGAAATACTGCCATCTCCCTCAGCAAATACCAAAAGCTCTTCAGCATTGTCATGAGGGCTTCTTACAGTAGACTTAATAATAACTTTATTGTCCATATGTTTTTTAACAAGTATGTTTCCGTTTACTCCTTGAACTTCAAGATTCATATCTTCTGCTATATCGCCTGTTTCAAAGGATTTTTCAACAGCCTTATACTTTCCGAAAACATTAAAGGAATTAGTATCAACAAAACTACTTACAAAATCAACTACTTTATCAGCTATACCGATAGTTGTAGAAGCAAGAGTCCTTCCAACCTTCTCAGCTTTAGCACTGAATTCTTCTATAGTGCGGTCAAAGTCCTTTTGATTATAGTTGTTTTTAAAATCCCTTTTCCAATCGTTTAGCTTATCTTTTACTTTTGATACCTCATCACTGAAGTTAACTTTTTTCTGCTGCCTTGTACTGTAATTTGTATTATCATTTTGTGTACTCTTACTTGCCGGCTCTATAGCTTCAATAAGCCTTGCTGCCTCTTCACTGTTTATTTTACCTTCTTCAAGCATTTTAAGTATAAGAATCTTTTCTTCACTTGCCATAATCTAATCACCCTCCGATTTTATAGACTAAATTGTTTAAATCTCAACCTATAACTAGCTTTTCAGCAACTCCATAGCCTCATCAAAACTTATTTCTCCACCATTTAGTTTTCCAAGTATTTCCTTTTTCTTGCCATCCTCCTCAATTTGAGGTTCTGGTTTGTGTCCTAATGCTGCTGCCGCATCTTCAAGTCTGTTTTTAACTGTAGGATATGAAACTCCCAATTCCTTTTCCATTTCCTTAATGTTACCTCTACATTTTATAAATGTGTCTATAAACTGTTTTTGTTCTGAAGTAAGTCTGCAAAATTTGCACAGTGTAAATTCTCCCTCTATAGTTGTACTGCAATTTTCACAGCTTATTCTCGTTACAATTGTCTCACTGTTACAAACGGGGCACTTTCCTAAAACTTCCTTACCCATAAAACCACTCCTTAAATTTATGATGTAGCTCATTAATATTTTTAACTATTATTTAAATATTATTTATTATATATCTATATTATTATAATTTTTTCCTATTGTCAATACAATGTTTAATATATTTAATAAACTAATTAAATTTATTAATTGTTGCATTAAATTAATTAAGCATGGGTTGTTAAAAATAATTCCTACCTATTGACTGGTAGAGCTTTAGTTTTAATATTAATATTAATAATTATCCCAAAATCATTGTTTTTAATTATAAAAAAACTCCGCTGTTATTAAAACAGCGGAGTTTTTTACAAAGAGTATTATAATTCATCAAGTAATTTATATATAATTACGGCTGATTGTGCTCTATTTGCAGTATCTATTGGAGCAAATCTGCCACCAGGCATACCATTGATGATTCCGGCCTTTTGCATCACAGATACAGCCTCTTTAGCATATTCTGAAATATTCGCACTGTCTACAAAATCAATAGCTCCTGAAGTAGAACCTACATTAATGTCTGCCACCTTTAATGCACTGAATGTAATCACTGCCATATCTTGGCGGCTTATTTTCTCATTTACTCCAAAAGAACCATCGGTTTTACCTTTGACAATACCTAATTCATAGGCAGTTAAAACTGCTTTTTCATACCAATCTCCTGCTTTTACATCGGAGAATGGGTTTACCACACCTTCAGATTCTAAGTCAAAGCTTTGAACAATCATCTGAACAAATTCTGCCCTTGTTACTTCTTTCATCGGAAGGAATGAATCAGCAGATACACCTTTGACAATCTCACGAGCCGCTAAAGCTTCTATGCTTTCTGTAGCCCATGATGCCTCATATATGTCCTTAAGGCTAACTTCAACCGGTATAGCTACGTATTTACTGAAGTGTTTCGCTTTAAACTGAACAGCGCCATTGTTATATCTGCCATTCTTGACAACTTCAAATTTACCGTTATCATCAATGAAGTAAATTACCACTTTTCCTGGCTTTGTTCCTGCTTCAAGCGTATATGGATAGGATACTTTTACTTTTTGGTTTGCACCAAAATTGCTGAGTTTTTCCCCTCCAACACTAAGATTGAAGTCAAATACAACGTTGTTGCCTACTTTATTTCTTACTTCTTCCGGCAAATCAGCTGCCTCTACCTTGCTTATTTGCAAATCAATCTCCGCATCCTCTTTAGAATTAGCAAATAGAGATACCGGTAATTCCACATTTGCTATACCTGTATTTATTTCAATATTCTTAATATTAGCTTCAGATGCAGTTTTAATAAGTGATACAGCAAGATTTACAACAACACTTTTAGCTTGCTCTGTACCTTTAACTTCAATTTTCACTGTTCCGTTTTTAACATTTTTTATAGCTTCAGCAAATGCTGTCTCATTGACTTTAGCTGTTGCCTTACCCTCTTTACTAACAGTCGCTTCTACAGTTACAGTATCAACACTTCCTGTTCCTACAGTAGTTCCTGTTCCTCCAGTATTTCCTGAACCCCCAGTACTTCCTGAACCTCCAGTATTTCCTGAACCTCCAGTATTTCCTGTGTCATCATTTTGGTTAATAAGAGTCAACTCTCCGAAAACCGATGTATCCATATAGCCGTTACCAGTTGCATCATTCCAGGCAGCTGCACTTATACGGGAACCATTTTTCGCATCATTGATTTGAACGTCAAAACCAATCTTTGTGTTCTTAACGGGAGTTATTGCAGTTAAAGGAATCTTCACTTCAACTATATAATTTGTTCCTGAAATACTTGTTGCCGATTCAAATCCTTCCGCTATGCTCTCTGGATTAAAGGTAGCCAAATTATCAAAGTTTACTCTATACTGACCATCGTTACCTTCTTCATAATACGGTGTTTTTCCGTTGTTTTGATCAACAAATATCTCAACAGAATCCTGTTCCCATGGGTTTGAGTTACTCTTATTTAGTTGATCATCTTGAACTTGAACCAGCAAATAGAGATTTTCCTCATCCCAAAGAGCTTTAGCTATACCAGTAGCACCTTGCCATGCTTGTTGATACTGGTCAATCTTCATACCATATACTTCACCCCATACGGAATCTACTCTACCATCAATAAGAGGGGTACCATATAAAGCATCCGCCTGCTTAATTACTTTTTCGATAGGTGGATGTTCAGCTATGAATTTATCCGGATCCATGATAGCATAGTATGCAGGTTTAGCCTGCAAGTATTCATCAAACAACAATGGACTACCTTCTTTTCGCCAGCTTGTAGAGTCAATCAAGCCCCAGAACGTTACACGTGCTATACTATCAGCATATTCTTTATAGAGTTTAAATAATTGAGCATATAAGTAACCCTGTGCATTAGCTTGATCTTCAGAAAGCGTAGAGTTACTACCGGCTGTGATATCAAGCTCAGTGATACTTATTTCAACTCCTAAAGAGCTGAATTTCTCAAGGGAAAGTCGAACGTTTTCAATGTTTGTACTGCTGTTGTAATGAGATTGCATTCCTATGCCATCAATTAGTAATTCACCGTGTTCTTCAAAATACCGATCATTGATATCCTTAACCATGCTGTAGATTGCTGCTGCTTTCTGTTGGTTATCTTCGTTGTAATCATTGTAATACAGCTTGATATCTTTCCAATCATCGTTATCCTTAATTACCTCTTTAGCTATCTTGAAGGACTCTTCTACATAACCCGGACCAAGTGCCCTATACCAAGGAGATTCACGCAATGCAGTCTCCCAATTTTCAGTAGTCACTGTAGTAGTTAAGCCATCTCTAATCGCTTCATTTACTACATCCCACGAAATTACCTTATCTCCAAAGTTCTCCATAACTGTCCTGATGTGAGTTTGCAGATTTTCACGAGCCACCTCTTCGTCCAATGGAGTATTTTCATCAACCGAACTTAACCATAAAGGCATCTGACTGTGCCATACCAGCACATGTCCAACCATTTGAAGACCCGCTTCTTCAGTTTTTGCTATAAGAGCATTTTCTTCTTCAAAGTCAAATTCTCTATTCTCGTCATAGGCATAATCTGGTTTCATTGCATTTTCTGCTGTAACTACGTTGTGATGATGAGTTAGAAGTTGGAGGCGAGAACCTTCTAATTCAGCACTAGTAATTGCACCACCAATTAGGAAGTCATCTTTGTAAGCATCTTTTATCGGTGTCAAATCAGTTTGTACAGGTTTAGATATTGCAGGACCAATATAAGAAATTTCAAAGTCATCCATATAGAAGATTACTGTACCAGCGGGTGTTGCTATTGTTTCTACATAAGCATATAATTGTGTCGGAGTTACTGCCATTGTGAAATCACCTGATAACTCCACCCACTCTTCTTCCGTAGCCGTAACATTTGCAGAAACGTTTGTAAACGAACTGCTTCCGCTTTGTACGCTGATACGTAGTGTAGTCGGCGTTTGTCCAGGCGCCATTTTCACCCAGGCAGACAAATGATATTTGTGCCCTTTGTGCATTTTACCCAAAACATCTAAAACTGGACCATTATACTCTGAATAAACACTTACCGCGACACTCTTTTCTCCATCTGTTGTATGATTGTCCTCAGTTGTTAATTCAATACTACCATTAGAACCATCTCTAATCACCCAGTTACCAATGCCATCTTCGAAGTCAGCCGTAATACCTGTCTGATCGAGATCCTCTTCATTAGGAGTTGTGCCAGGAGTCACATCTATTATTAATACTTCGTCAATGTATATGTCAGCAGTTGAGGTATCCGTCTCAACATAAATGATAAATTCCGTTGTTTGATCTGGTAACTCATATCCTTTTACTTCAAAGGTTGTCCAGTCAGTAGTAACCGTTTGATTACCCATCATCCAAGGATACTGCTCTCCTAGAGATGATTTCACCTTCGACGCAACATGAACGGAATCACTGCCTGAACCTAATCTAATCTTCAACGATACATCGTATATTTTACCCGATTGCATATAGCTTATTAAGTCAAGGCTTGGCGCATGTGATGCTAAAGTCCTATCTGTAAACTTCAAGGACTTAGTTCCCTCTGAAGCATAAACATCAGATACTACTGTAGTTCCTGGTCCATCCCATACGGGTTTCCAACCATCTACATCTCCGTCTTCGAAGCTTTGGCTCAGCACGGTCACAGGTACTACAACAGGCACAACCTCCATAATCAACACTTCATCTATGTAGATATCTGCAGTAGAACTCGTAGTTTCAACATAAATGATAAATTCCGTTGTTTGATCTGGTAACTCATATCCTTTTACTTCAAAGGTGGTCCAGTCAGTAGTAACCGTCTGATTACCCATCATCCAAGGATACTGCTCTCCTAGAGATGAATTCACCTTCGACGCAACGTGAACTGAATCGCTGCCTGAACCTAATCTAATCTTCAACGATACATCGTATATTTTACCCGATTGCATATAGCTTTTTAAGTCAAGGCTTGGCGCATGTGATGCTAAAGTCCTATCTGTAAACTTCAAGGACTTAGTTCCCTCTGAAGCATGAATATCAGATACTACTGTAGTTCCTGGTCCACCCCATACCGGACCCCATCCATCTACATCCCCGTCTTCAAAGCTTTGGTACAACACAACGTTGTCTCCCAGCGTATCCGCAGCTTTTGCCATCTGTCCGAACTGACCCATCGAAATAATCAAAATAGCTGCGAGTAGAATTGCCATTACTTTTTTGAATCTTTTACGCATTACAGAATGACCTCCTAAATATGTATTTTACTAACTTTTTAGTACTTCCACTACTGTTTTTGCATGCTAACCCTTAAATCATAGTAACTTGCTTTGTAACTAGACATACATGAAATAAATGCACGTAAACAATAGAACTTAAATTTTAACCAAAGAATTGATATGTACGTTATGCTCTTATAATATCGGAATAATTTGAAATTTGTATCAAAAACTAAACTATTATGTCAATATTCACCTCCCTAGTTTCACTATTGAAGTTACAATCCTGACAATTATTTCATGTTGTAGTGCAAAAGCATTTAGAACGGCTAGACTGACCTACCTATCTCTTAAACCCATCTGAGAAAATTTTCAAAAATAGTTTTTACATCCCAATATGTAAAGAACATATCAATCTAGTAAAAGTAGTACCGTTAATAACGTTTTAATAGAGCGATCTTTAATAATAACCCAACATTAAAACCAAAATATTCAGTGTAAATATTGAAAAACACTTTTTAAGAATTTATAGTTGATTAGATAGTAGTGAACAAACTCATAAATATATTATCACATATATTGGGCGACTTAGTCAATGGAAACATTCATGTATTTTCTAGTACTTAATTGGATTGTAACTAAGAAAGCAATCTCGAATACACATTATCCACTATATATTAATTTATCTTTCCTTTTCAATACTTATTTGTAATATTTATAATAAAGATTCTTTATATTCATTCAAACAAAATAAAAAAGCCATGGTTCAAATGCAATTTCTACAGCACTTTTCTCATGACTTTTATCAAAATTTACCCATTTTAAAAAAACTTTTATTTGAATTACATAACTATCTATTTAGATCTCTCTTCTACCTTCTAAAGCCTTTGCCAATGTAACTTCATCGGCATACTCCAAATCCCCGCCTACAGGAATACCATGAGCAATCCTTGTCGCTTTTACACCTAAAGGCTTTAGCAGCTTTGATATATACATTGCAGTTGCTTCACCCTCAATATTGGGATTTGTAGCAATAATAACTTCCTTGATATCCTTATCCTGAAGTCTGAGTAATAGTTCCTTAATCTTAATATCTTCTGGTCCAATACCTTCCATAGGGGATATTGCACCATGCAAAACATGATAAAGACCTTTGAACTCTTTGATTCTTTCCATAGCTGCAACATCCCTCGCATCTTGGACAACACATATCAAACAATCATCCCTAGAGTTAGAGCCGCATATCGAACACACTTCACTATCGGTTAAGTTGCCACAAATGCTACAGTATTTCGTCTTTATCTTTGCATCACTTATTGAACTTGCAAGCCTTTCAACCTTTTCCAATGGCATATTCAAAATATGAAAAGCAAGTCTCTGAGCTGTCTTATGTCCAATTCCAGGGAGCTTTTCAAACTCCTCAATAAGTCTTGCAACAGGTGCTGCATAAACACTCATTATAATCCATCCTTATATTAGAACAGTCCGGGAATACCACCTAAACCGCCTGTTATCTTGTTCATTTCCGAATTGACCATATCATCGGCTTTTCTTATAGCTTCGTTAACAGCTGCCACAATTAAGTCCTGGAGCATTTCAACATCATCCGGATCAACAACTTCCGGTTTTATAGTAATCTCTTTTATTTCTTTTCTTCCCGATGCAACAACTGTAATTGCACCACCTCCGGCAGACGCTTCCACAGTCTTGTCTTTAAGCTCTTCCTGAAGCTTCTCCATATCTTTCTGCATCTTTTGTGCCTGCTTCACGAGATTACCCATATTTCCTCCACCGAAACCTGGAAAACCACCTTTTGCCATTTATAACTACCTCCTGTTTTATACTCATTTTAATAAGATTATTACAAAACATCTAAACTTATTATATATTTATTCACAATAATTAAAAACACAATAAATATTATACCTTAATATTAAGGCAAATTGCCACCCTTTTTTAATATAATAAAAATAAATCTAATAATTTATAAAAATTCGATTAAAGGGATCTAATTTACTCATCAACAATATCTAAAGGAGCATTGAGTTTCTCGGCAATAGCTTTTGCCTTCTCAATCAATTCGTCATTGCCCCCTTCTTTTTTATTATCAATAATATCTTCGCTGTCAACACATTTAACCTTTACTTCCCTTCCTAACCTCTTTCCTATATAATTTTCTAAGATTTCCGCATTTTCACTCTTTGATACATTAATTTTAAAATAGCTTTTTTCTGAAGGAAATACAACACCTACAATTCTGCTGTCAACCTCAACTGCTTTTGTATCTAACAGATAAGAATATAATACCATTCTTCCGTTTTGCTTTAAGTCATTTAGTACATCATTCCATATTTCCATACCTTTCATGTTACCAGCTATATTTTTTAAATCTACTTTAATTTCTCTACCCGTCTGAGTTTGATCCTTAATAGACGGCCCATTTTGGACATCCTTCTTTTTATTATCATCATTAAGTATTTTCGCTTCACTAGGACTCGCTTTTATTCCATTTGCCAGCATATCATTAATTTTCTTTTCAAGAAAATCAATTCTTTCACCTATACCGGCATCACTTGAATCAATCTTATTCTCACAAAGTTTTATAAGTGCTACCTCAAGCAGTACTCTTGCATGGGTTGACCATTTCATAGTAGCCTCAAGAGAGGAAAGTTCTTTAATAACAGATGTGATCTCTATATTTGAAAGGCCTTTACACTGCCCATTCATCCTTTCTATCATCTCTTTAGATGCCTCAATTATTTCCTCTGGATTTCTACTGGTACTGCAAATCAATAAATTCCTATAGTACAAAACCAAATCCGATACAAACTGGGTAATATTTTTCCCGTCCATAACCAGAACATTAACAAGCTGTAATACCCTATCCACTTCCTTTGCATTAATTGCATCCACTACATCGGCAACAAAGGTGTTGTTAACTATTCCTACAACCGACAACACGTCTTCATAAGTCAAGTGCTTATTTCCAAGGGAAATGCACTGGTCTAAAATGCTTATAGCATCTCTCAGTGCTCCATCTGACATCCTCGCTATTAGCTTTAAGCCTTCGGCTTCAATACTTACCTCGCTGTTTTTTGCAATGTATTCAATTCTTTTTACAATACTTTCAACAGGAATTCTCCTAAAGTCAAACCTTTGACATCTTGACAGTATGGTTGCAGGCAACTTGTGAGGTTCTGTGGTCGCAAGAACAAATACTGCGTGTCCCGGCGGTTCTTCTAAAGTCTTTAACAGGGCATTGAAGGCACCAGAGGACAACATATGAACCTCATCTATGATATATACTTTGTATCGAGCTTTTGATGGGGTATATACCACTTCATCTCTTATCTCCCTGACATTATCTACACTGTTGTTCGAAGCTGCATCTATTTCAATTACATCAAGTAAACTACCATTTAATATCCCCTTGCATATCTCACATTCATTACAGGGATCTCCATTTGAAGAATTTTCACAGTTAATCGCCCTAGAAAATATTTTAGCCATAGTAGTCTTACCAGTACCCCTTGTCCCGCAAAAAAGGTAGGCGTGAGCTACTCTTCCCGATGAAATGCTATTTTTTAGAGTCTTTACAACATGCTCTTGTTCGACAACGTCTTCAAAAACCATCGGACGCCATTTCCTATAAAGCGCTAAGTAAGACAATCCTTTTCACCCCAACTTCCTGCATTTATTACTAATGCGTTTTTAGAAAAATCTTTTGTCAATATTTATAATGCAAACTCAATGAAATCAATTTTTTGATAAGTAAGTTGCAAAGTTTTAAAACACCTAAGTTACTGATTCATCTATTATATTATATACAAATAAATAAGCTATTTAAAGAATTTTTAAATAGCTTTGCTGTTTAAGGAATTTGAATAAAAAACATCCCTGAGCCTTAATATATTAAAATGTTTGATTTTAAATTAAATTGGCCGTGCACCTGTCCTTGACAGGTTTCTACAAGCGTTACCTACGCAGTTTGCTCGAATCAGGCATTTCCGCGGCACATGAAAGTGCCCACTTACCGCTGCTTTCTTCCGAATCTGACGGGGTTCATAGGGTTTCATTGCGCAGGACCCAATTTTCATTACCACTTACATAGGGCAGACCTTACAAAAACAAGCCTGAGACAGGAATTCAATCCTGCTATAGCGGATTGCAGGTACAGGGCACCGCTACCTCCCCATCTAGCACGACCAAAGATTAACTTTAAATAAAGTACCACTGTTAAGGGGTACTTAAGACATTATACTCAATAATCTCAAATACTGCAAGACTTTTATTATAATACTTACATGAACTTTTATCCAATATATAATTCTTTTCCAAAAAGCTTCTGCTTGTATACCTCTTCAAGGATTTCTACTTCGGTTGTAGTTTCCGACACAACATACTACCTATTCCCTTTAAACCTGTTGCTTTCAAGCATTTCAGTTTTTGCAGTATTACTTTCTATAAAGTTAGAATAAAACTTTGTGTATTTATCAAGAATTTTTCTGTCCTTTTCACTGAGCTCGGTTATAAGGTGCTTTTTAAGCTTATCCAATTCATCACATCCATTCATATTTTCTGCTACATGTATCTTAACAACCTTTTGTGCTAATTTCCTTCAATATATCATGCACATAGGCTATTAAACTTAAAATTCAATATATAGTTAAAATATGAAGTTTGATTTTATATTATTCAAATACATATTTCTAAATATAACAAAATTGTCCAACCAGTATTAAATTCCAAAGCATATCCTAATCTTATCTGCCAAGCCTGAATTCCGGTTTGTCTCTCTCTCGTTTCTTATCATTACATCCAAATAATCTTTGTTTCCTACAAGAATAACAAGACTTCTAGCTCTCGTTACTGCCGTATAGAGCAAATTTCTTGTCATTAGCACCTGGGGCCCTGGGAAAATGGGAACTATAACAACAGGAAATTCCGAACCCTGACTTTTGTGTATTGTAACTGCAAAAGCAGGTTCTAACTCGTCTAATATGCTAAATTCATAATCTGCTGTCTTATCATCGTCAAAAGATATTACTATTTTTTGTTCTTCATAGTCTATTTCTCTAATTATTCCGGTATCACCATTAAAAACACCAGCGCCTTCGGTACATTTACTGTCATCTTTTTGCCATCTAAGGTTGTAGTTATTCTTTATCTGCATCACCCTATCGCCTTCTCGGAAAATAAAATCTCTAAAAATCTTTTCCTTTTTGGTTTTATCCTTAGGATTAAGTAATGACTGAAGTTCTGTATTGAGACTTCCAACACCTACAGGCCCCTTCCTTACAGGTGTAAGTATCTGAATTTCTCTTATAGGATCAAAACCATAAGTGCAGGGTATCCTCCTTGCACAAAGATCAACAACGGTTTTTACTATATCTTCTGAAGAGTTTCTTGTTACAAAGAAAAAATCCTTGTCCCTATTATTTAGTGCAGGCTTTTCTCCATTATTAATCTTATGCGCATTAACAATTATAAGACTTTCTTCTGCCTGCCTGAAAATTTCTCTTAACTTAACGGTCTTCACCATTCCACTATTGATTAAGTCCTGTAAAACCTTTCCCGGCCCCACTGAAGGAAGTTGGTCCACATCACCCACTAAAATCAATCTTGTCCCCGGTTCAATCGCTTTAAGCAAATGGTTCATAAGCAGAATATCCACCATTGACATTTCATCAATAATAACAACATCGGCATCTATAGGATTATCCTCATTCCTCCCAAATACTAAATCTTCTTCCTTTGCTGTATAGCCTATCTCTAAAAGCCTATGAATAGTCTTTGCTTCAAACCCTGTTGCCTCAGTCATCCTTTTTGCTGCTCTTCCCGTAGGTGCTGCCAGTAAAACGTCATAGCCCTCATTTGTTATTAGGTTGATTATACTTTTAATAATGGTGGTCTTGCCTGTTCCAGGCCCCCCTGTAATAATGAGCACTCCACTTGTCAAAGCCTCTTTTACTGCATCCTTTTGATTTTGTGCAAGCACAATCCCCTCTCGCTTCTGAACTTCTGATATCTTTTCATCAAAGTCGCTTATATCACCTTTAAACTTCATACTTGAAAGTTGTGCAAGTTTTCTGGCAACCCCTGCTTCAGCATTGTAAAACGAGCTCAAATATATTCTTGAAGAAGTATCCGTTCTCTCAATATATATCGATTTATCCATCAATAGACTGATTAAAGCATCATTAATATTGTCTATGTCAACATCAAGCAATTTTGAGATGTAATCTTTCAATTTGTCATCTTCCACATAAGCATGCCCATCCATAGCAATATCAGATAAAACATATTTTATACCACAACATATCCTGAATTTTGATTTAGGGTCTATGCCAAGAGCTTTAGCAATCCTGTCGGAAGTCTTAAAACTAATTCCAATAGCTTCATCGGACAGTTTGTATGGATTATTTCTTATTTCCTCGATAGTATCTTTACCATAAATTTGGTATATTTTTGCACAATATGTGGGACTGATACCATATTCCCGAAAAAACATTACTACATTCCGTAATTCTTTCTGTTCATAAAAAGCTTGTCCTATTCTCAAAGCCTTTTCATGATTTATACCCTTTATTTCGGAAAGTTTTTGGGGATGAAGCTCTATAATTTCCATGGTATCTTCCCCAAATTTTTTAACAATCTTTTTTGCGCTTGCCGGACCTACTCCTTTTATTAGTCCCGATGCTAGATAAGACTCTATGGCTTCAAGGGTTTTTGGGAGCATTTTCTCATAGAGTTCAACCTTTAGCTGCCCTCCATAATCAGGATGTATTACCCAATTCCCTGATACCTTGAGCATCTCTCCCACATTTATAAAGGGCATAAATCCAACAGCAGTTATGGTATCGTTTTCACCTTTAAGTTCACAAACAGTATAACCGTTTATTTCATTGGAAAATATTATATCCTCAATAATTCCTTCATAAGTTATCAATATTAACACCTTATTCTTTGTAAATTAACCTTTTCACACTAAGTATATATCAAATAATTAGTTTTTAAAAGAATAAGGAACTACATTTATGTATGGCAATATTATATCTTTCTTCCTATATGTTCCGCTCCGGTCTCACGCTCTTCGTCTTCATCAAAAAATTTGAATAGGCTTTCCTTTTCCGATTTTTTCAAAACCTGAATATACTCAAAATCCTTTTCTAACTTCCTTAAAATATCAATAGTATCATCGTTTGAACCCATATCAAGTACTAGAAGCCTACCACCAGGCATAAGCTTTCTAATAAAGTCTCTTTGAAGAATATTTCTGAGCACACCTTCAATAACTTCTCCTTGATTTTTTACAATTAAAACCAACTTAACCATTGAGGTTTTATACTTCATATTATGTTTAATAGTTAGCAGTAACTCGTGAAAAAATGCTATAAAACCGTATGTAGCAAACATGCACACTACAATTTCAAAAACTGTTTTCATCATGCCAAACACCTCCTATTTAGTCTATGAAATGTTTAGCTTTATTGTTACTACTCCTCATTGAAAATAGACGTTAAAAAAAGAAGCAGCTTAACTTTACTGCTTCTTTTTTAGCGACGAGTCTTATATTTCTTTTGCTTCCCTTTTCAAATCCTCTACCTTATCAGTCTTTTCCCATGGCAGATCAAGATCAGTTCTTCCAAAGTGTCCGTATGCTGCTGTCTGCTTGTATATAGGTCTTCTCAAATCAAGACTTTTTATTATTCCTGCTGGTCTTAAGTCAAAATGCTTTTCTACAAGCATCTCTATCTTCTCTTCAGAAATTGAACCAGTTCCAAAAGTATCTACTCTTACTGATACAGGTTTTGCAACACCTATTGCATAAGCCAACTGTACTTCACACTTTTTTGCAAGTCCTGCTGCTACGATATTTTTCGCTACATATCTAGCTGCATAAGCTGCGGAACGATCAACCTTTGTTGGATCTTTTCCTGAAAAAGCTCCACCACCGTGTCTTGCATATCCTCCGTAGGTATCAACAATTATTTTCCTACCTGTTAGCCCTGAATCCCCTTGAGGTCCACCTACAACAAATCTTCCTGTAGGATTGATAAAATATTTTGTTTTATTGTCAAGCAGGTTTTCCGGAATAACCGGCTTAATTACATGTTCAAGTATATCCTTTTCAATAGTCTCATGGTCAACTTCAGGACCATGCTGGGTTGAAATAACAACCGTTTCAACTCTAACAGGCTTGTCTCCATCATATTCCACAGTCACCTGAGATTTACCGTCTGGCCTCAAATAATCCAAAATTCCATCTTTTCTGACATCAGTAAGCTTCTTAGTAAGTTTATGTGCAAGAGAAATAGGCATAGGCATTAATTCCTCAGTCTCATCACAGGCATATCCAAACATCATACCTTGATCACCTGCACCAATTGCCTCTATTTGCGCATCTGTCATTTCACCATGCTTAGCTTCAAAAGCTTTGTCTACACCCATTGCAATATCTGGAGATTGTTCGTCTATTGAAGACAATACAGCGCAAGTATCTGAGTCAAAGCCATATTTTGCTCTGTCATATCCTATTTCACGAATAGTATTTCTAACAATCTTTGGTATATCAACATAACAGCGTGTTGTAATCTCCCCAGCTACTAAAACAAGTCCTGTAGTAACAGATGTTTCACATGCCACCCTAGCCATAGGGTCTTCAGAGTATATCGCATCTAAAACAGCATCAGAAATCTGATCGCATATTTTATCAGGATGCCCCTCAGTAACCGATTCAGAAGTAAACAGTTTTTTTGACATTTATAAGTCCTCCTTAAAAATAAAATTCGCCATGAAAAGAAAAAAACCTCGTTCAACAAGAAGAGGGTTTCATTTCTCTCCTCATCTGTCAGGACATAAATCCTGTAGGAATTGGCACCGATACTTAATGCCGGTTGCCGGGTTTCATAGGGCCCTTCCCTCCACCTCTCTTGATAAGGCTAACACTGTATTATTTTGTCAACTTCTAATCTATCATATACATAACATTTAGTCAATAAATTATATTAACAATTATTAATTATTTTATAATTCGCAAACCTTCAGATATTTCTTCTAACGGTTCCGGCTTAAAACCATTGGTAATTGCAAAAAAACGTCCTTCAATCTCTTTAATAACAACGGTACTAAAGTTTACAGTATCTTCACACAACATCCCCGTATATATTTCTCTATCATTGACATCTTTAAATCCCGAATACTTCCCCATCAAACTTTAAACTCTCCTTTTTTATTTCACGAATTAAGTTTTCCATACACTTTTTCTCTAAATTTGGCGGATTCAACGATATATCTCTCATGCTGACCCTCACCAATTTTCTCTCTAGAATCATAAGCCTCTACTTTGAAGGTCAATTTTCTTCCTTCTACAGAAACAAGTTCTGCAACAGCCCTTACTTTCATTCCTATAGGTGTAGCTGCCATATGCTTTATATTAACTGATGTGCCAACTGTTGTATAGCCCTTTGGCAGATGCAGCGAAACTGCAGATAATGCAGAACGTTCCATAAGACTTATCATTGCAGGTGTCGCGTATACATCAAGATTTCCACTACCCATTTCCTCAGCAGAACTTTTATTAAATACTTTAGTCTCAATTGCTGCTGTTAAGCCAACCTTTATGTTTATAGCTTCCATGTAATTTACACCTCAAAAATTCTAAAAAATATGATCACATATAAATAACGAACTTTTATTTCCAATTTTCATATTTTACGGAAGGTTAAATTTTTCGTTATTTGATGTTTGAACTTAAGTATAAGATGTTTTGTGTATCCCTAAGTAAATACTAATAAGGAGCACTAACACTTTCTATTGCCTCATTTTCAAAGTGATTTTAAATATTTTACAATACTTATGATGTTCTAAGGTAAGCATACTATGAAAATAATCTTTACAGACTTATGAAAATATACCATTAAGCATTTGCTATTATATCAAAAAATCCTCTTACAATAAAGAGTTATCTAAAAGATTTCCCAAAATATTAAGAAAAACATCTCATCCCTTATATAAAGTTTAAAAAGAGATAGCAGTTATGCTATCCCTTAATAATGCAAAATCATCACATCATCTTATGCACCTGCAAAAAGTTCTTCAAATTCCTGTCCCTCAAGTTTTTCTTTTTCTATCAAAGCATTTGCAACAGCGTGAAGCTTGCTTATATTTTCTTTCAACAATTTGAGTGTCTTTTCATAACAACTGTCAATAATTCCTTTTACTTCTCTGTCAATTTGAGCAGCTACTTCTTCACTGTAGTTCCTAGCTTGTGCAAAATCTCTTCCAATAAAAACTTCCTCGTTTTCATTGCCAAATATCATATTTCCAAGCTTTTCACTCATACCATATTTTGTTATCATACCTCTTGCCACGCCATTTGCTTGTTTAAGGTCTCCTGACGCTCCGGTACTAATCTCACCAAGTACCAACTCTTCAGCTGCTCTTCCTCCTAATGCTATAACAATACTTTCGAGCAAATGCGACTTTGTCCTGTAATTTCTATCTTCATCCGGCTTGAAAGATGTATACCCCCCCGCCATTCCTGCCGGAATAATAGATATTCTATCTACCGTATCAGTAGTTGAAACCAACTTTACCGCCAAAGCGTGACCTGCTTCATGATATGCAGTAAGTTTTTTTGCTTCGTCACTCATTACCCTGCTTTTCTTTTCAGGGCCCATCACAACTTTAAATACCGCTTCTTTTATTTCTGCCATTGTTATGTTTGTCTTTTCTTTTCTAGCAGCAAGCAGAGCCGCTTCATTCAATAAGTTTTCAAGATCCGCTCCGGTAAAGCCCGGTGTAGTCTTAGCAAGGTCATCAAGCTTTACATCCTCTGCAAACGGCTTACCTCTTGCATGCACCTTCAATATTTCTTCTCTTCCCTTGATATCAGGCAAACCTACAACAACCCTTCTGTCAAACCTTCCTGGCCTTAAAAGTGCAGGATCCAATATATCCGGTCTGTTTGTTGCTGCAAGTATTATAACACCTTCGTTTACACCAAAACCGTCCATTTCAACAAGAAGCTGATTCAAGGTTTGTTCACGCTCATCATGACCGCCTCCAAGACCTGCTCCTCTGTGTCTACCAACAGCATCTATTTCATCTATAAATACGATACACGGAGAATTCTTTTTTGCCTGTTCAAAAAGATCTCTTACCCTTGAAGCACCAACTCCAACAAACATCTCAACAAAATCGGAACCACTTATTGTAAAGAAAGGTACTCCGGCCTCTCCTGACACAGCTTTTGCAAGCAACGTCTTACCTGTACCGGGAGGTCCCACAAGCAAAACTCCTTTAGGAATTCTAGCCCCTAATTCAACAAACTTCTTAGGCTGCTTTAAAAACTCAACAATCTCTTGAAGTTCTTCTTTTTCCTCATCCGCTCCGGCTACGTCATTAAAGGTAATCTTCTTTTTGTCGTCTATAGTCATCTTAGCTCTGCTCTTGCCAAAAGACATAACCCTGTTTCCGCCTCCACCTTGTGACTGCTGAAGGAAAAAGACCCAGAACAACACAAATATAAGGATCAACCCAAATGGAGGTATTATTGCCACCCACCATGGAACTGTAGGCGGTAATTTTACTTCAAACTCAATCTCTTTAGCTTTAATAGACTCTTTCAATTCACTCATTAAATCTTCTACATCAGGAATATATACAATGCACTTATCCTTCCCTTTTTCGCCACTAATAAGTACTACATCAGCTTTACTTCCTTCGAGCTCAATCTCTTTAACATTTTTATTCTGGATTTGTTGTAAGAGATAAGAGTAACTTTTTACTTCCGGTCCTGCATTGTTTGTAGCTACTGCAACAAATAGTAATATTATCACAAATAATACTATATATATGCTTATGTTTTTGAAGTATTTCAAATAGCTCCCTCCTTATTTCGCATATCTATAAATAACAGTATATCTCTGCCATTATATATATTTACATTATATTAACATAACACGAGTTAAAACACAATAAACCTTTAAAATTAACGAAAAAACTTAACTAGTCTTCCTTATCATTGTATACGCTCTCTTTCAATACACACACATCAGGCAAATTTCTATATTTGCCTCCAAAATCTAGACCATAGCCTACAACAAATTTATCCGGAATGGTTATACCGTTATACTCTAAAGGTACTTCTACCTGACGCCTTGACGGCTTATCAAGAGCAGTACATACCTTTACATCGATAGGGCCTCTGTCCTCAAACAAATCCTTAAGATATCTCAACGTAAGACCCGTATCCACAAGGTCTTCAACTATAAGTACATGCTTATGACTTATATCTATATCTATATCCTTAATTATTCTGACAACTCCTGAAGACTTAGTTGAATTGCCATAACTTGATACTGAAATAAAATCCATTTCTATAGGAATGGTTATGTGTCTAATGAGATCGGAAAAGAATACTACTCCTCCCTTTAAGACTCCTATTAATACCAATTCTTTACCCTCATAATCACCAGATATCCTCTTTCCAAGTTCTCTTACTTTTTCCTTTAGCAACTCTTTGGTGACCAAAATTTCTTGAATATCCCCTAACATAAGGTTCCTCCCATTCTTAAGTATCCTGTAAATTGGATTTATAACTTAACTTTAATACTCTTTTAGTATTTTCAGTTACTTTAAATTTATCACTTATTTTGTACCCGATAATCCAGATAATTTCACGTTCCTTAGCAATTAAAGGGATATTGTCTCTTATTTCCCTTGGTATCTTATTGTCTATAAAGTACTCTTTTAACTTTTTTGTACCATTGGAATTTATAGGCTTGAAAAAGTCTCCTTCTTTTCTCTTCCTTATATTTATTCCCTCACACAATTTGTCATAATCAAAAAACTGAATTAAAGATCTGGCTTTTATCAATTTATAGTCGCCAACCTTATAGTCAGATATAACCTCAGCCTCAATTAAATGCTTCCTATCTCCTATTTCCGTATGTCCCGGTATATTTATAAGAACTTCAAAATCAAAAGAATCCGGTTGTATTTGGGTTTTGTAAAACCTTATACTTTCATAGGTTCTTCCGATCTTAATTCCGGGAAGATCAACTCTAGAACCGACTCTCCCGACATTTATCATATCTAAAACACTTTCAATGTGTACACTTTCAATTCCCTTAACATTTCCTCTAACTTCTTGAATCGCCTTCCTTATAACTCTTCTCTTAAGTGCAATATGCATCCTCTTCATTTTACCTAATAAGAGTTCAACTTCTTCATTTTCTTTTTTTAAAACAGCATTAAAATATGATTTTTTAGCTTTGCTGTCAATAAAATCTATATCGTCTTTTATAAGTCTGTTCATTCTATCAATACTCTTTACTAAGTTAGAATCAAAAAGCTTATCAATATTAGGAATAACATCTATTCTAATCTTGTTCCTTGCATATATAGTTTCAAGATTTGAGCTATCAGTAACGGTATCTAATTTTTTTTCGAGTATATAAGCATCAATCTCGCTTCTTTCAATGTCTAAAAGCGGCCTAACAACACGTCCCCGAATGTAATCCATTCCTTTAAGTCCATCAAGACCTGTTCCTCGGATAATATTCATAAGAACAGTTTCTGCTTGATCATTTTTGTTATGTGCCACCGCAATTTTATCAGCACCTTTGCTGTCAGCAACTATTTCAAAATTTTTGTATCTTTCTTCGCGACCCGCCTCTTCTAAAGAAATACCCTTTTCTTTGGAAATTTTATTTATATCTACATGAATAGACTTAAATTCAATATTTAAATCTTTACAGAGTTTTTCTACAAAATCTTCATCCCGCCTGGACTCACTACCCCTAAGCATATGATTTATATGAACTGCTACTAATTTCAAATTTAAATCCTTTTTTAGGCTCGATAGGATATGAAGCAGACATACTGAATCAGGCCCTCCCGATACACCTACCACTATACTATCACCTTTTTTTATAATGCGATTTTTCTCAATTGTTTTCAAAACTCTTGTTATCATAATTATTATACCCATATGCCATTTCTAAAAATAACTTATTTAGGGATAACGAGAAAACAACTTTCTATTATCATATTCAGAAAACATTATCAAATCAAGTTTTTCGTTATCCCAGAGTAGGAACTTATATCTTAATCGCTCCTTGATACCCACATTATACTATTCCCTGAATTTCTCCAAATTAGCAAACTTTGTGTATTGCCCGAGCCATGCAAGCTCAACTGTACCTGTAGAGCCAGCCCTGTGCTTGGCAATAATGGCCTCTGCAACATTCTTTTTTTCTGTATCGGGATTGTAGTAATCGTCCCTGTAGAGAAACATAACTATATCAGCATCCTGCTCAATTGCTCCCGATTCTCTAAGGTCACTAAGTATCGGCCTGTGATCTTGCCTTTGTTCTGGAGCACGGCTAAGCTGTGAAAGTGTAATTACAGGAACATTAATTTCCTTCGCAAGAATTTTTAACGATCTTGAAATCTCCGATATTTCCTGCTGACGGTTATCCGATTTTCCACCCTTACCTTGCATAAGCTGAAGATAATCAATAACTACAAGACCTAGATTTTTTTCAATCTTTAATCTCCTGCATTTTGCTCTAATCTCCATCATGGTTGTACCTGGTGTATCATCTATATATATGGGTGCCTCAGATAAAGGTCCTAAAGCTCTTGCGACCTTTTGCCAGTCACTGTCTTCTAATTTACCCGTTCTCATTCTCTGGCTGTCAACCATTGCTTCACAGGCCAACATTCTATTTACCAACTGTTCTCTAGACATTTCAAGACTAAATATAGCTACTGGAACTCTAGAATGTATAGCAGCATACTGGGCAATATTAAGCACAAACGCAGTCTTACCCATTGCAGGCCTTGCCGCAATAAGAATCAGGTCAGAATTATGAAGACCTGCTGTTTTATAATCTAAATCTGCAAATCCGGTGGGAATACCTGTGATATGGCCCTTACTGTTATATAACTCTTCAAGCCTGTTAAAGGTATCCACCAAAACATCTTTAATAGGAACAAACCCTTGGGTATTCCTGTCTTGCAACAGATCAAATATGCCTTTCTCTGCCTTATCCAATACATATGCAACCTCTTCTGAAGCTTCATAGCCCATATTTACTATGCTTGACGAAACCTTGATCAGATTTCTTAAAATAGCCTTTTCCTCAACTATTTTGGCATAGTGCTTGGCATTTGCTGTTGTAGGCACAACATTAGCAAGATTGGTAAGGTATTCAAGACCACCCACACTATCTAGTGTTCCTCTTAATTTAAGTCGTTCAGCTACAGTAATAAGATCTATAGGTTCTGCTTTTTCATAAAGATCTATGATTGCCTCAAATATTTCCTTATGGTCATCCCTGTAAAAGTCCTGACTTTTAATTATTTCTGTCACATTCGTCAGCACTTCTTTATCAAGAAGTATTGCACCTAAAACAGATTGCTCCGCCTCTACATTCTGAGGAGGTATTCTACCTAATGAACCTATATCCATATTTACATCTTACTCCTGTTCAACTTTTATTGAGAGCTTTCCCGATACTCCAGGGTAAAGCTTGACTTCTGCCTCAAATGATCCCAATGCTTTTAGAGCATCCGGCATACTGATCTTCTTTTTATCTATATCAAGTTTATGATCCTTCAATAACTTATCCGCAACATCCTTGCTTGTTATTGAACCAAAAAGTTTTCCGCTTTCTCCTGCCTTGGTTTTGAACACAACATTTATAGATTTTAGTTTTTCAGCCAAATCCTTTGCCTGCTGTAGTTCCTTTTCCTTCTTATTCTTTTCGGCTTCTTTCTTAGTATTCATAACATTTATGTTTGAAGAGCTCGCTTCAACTGCTAGCCCCCTAGGGATCAAAAAGTTCCTTGCATATCCGTCACTAACATCCACCATGCTTTCCTTTTTTCCTAGTCCCTTTACATCTGCTTTTAAAATTAGTTTCATTTGTATCTCTCCTTCTATAATAGATTAGGGTTCCTCTTTTTTATAATCTTGCATATATTCCATTATGGCATTTTTTAGCTTTTCTTTGGCTTCTTCCACAGTCGCCCCTTGTAGCTGGGCTCCTGCAACTGTCATATGACCTCCACCACCTAGCTTTTCCAATATCATCTGAACATTTACATCACCTGATGACCTGCCGCTAATAGAAATACCACCATTAACAACACTCATTACAAAAGCTGCTTTAACACCAGAAAGATTTACCAGCTGATCTGCAGCTTGAGCAGAAATTAATGTACAGTTCTTAACGATTGGAGAACAAACCGAAATAGCGATATTTTCCATAAAAATTTCTGCATCTTTAACAGTATTAGATACATTAACATAGGTATCTATATCATTCTGAAATAACTGCTTTACCGTCACAGTATCAACACCCTGTCTTCTCAAAAAGGCCGCTGCTTCAAAAGTCCTGACACCAGTTTTGAAGGTAAAGTTTTTTGTATCCACTACAATTCCCGCATATAAAGCTTCTGCTTCTATAGGCTTTAATTTTATTTTCTCTTCAATATACTGTAGAATTTCTGTTACAAGTTCACAGGTAGAAGAAGCATAGGTCTCGTGATATGTAAGAACTGCTTCCTGCAAATAATCTGCTCCTCTCCTATGATGATCGATTACTACAACTTGATCGGTATATCTTATCAAATCGGGTGCTTCAGTATATTTAGGCCTGTGAGTATCTACAATTACGAGCAAAGTATTTTTGTTTGCTTTATCTAAAGCATCGGTAGTAGCTATAAAAATATTTTCATACTCATTACTTTTCTCAATCTTTGAAACAAACTTATCTATTGTTGGGTTTGAACTATTTAGTACAATATATACTTCCTTTTTACGGTTCTTTGCCATCCTATAAATTCCTATAGCAGCACCAAGACAATCAATATCGCAATTCTGGTGTCCCATTATCATAACATTTGACGCTTGGTCAATCAACTCTCTTAAGGCATATGAAATAACTCTTGCCTTAACCCTTGTCCTCTTTTCGAGTTCCCTAGACTTACCTCCGTAGAAAGTAAAATCCTTGCTATCCTTTATAACAACTTGGTCTCCACCTCTACCTAATGCGATATCTATAGAGGCACTTGCATACTTGAAGTTGTCCCAAAGTGAATTTCCATTTAATCCAAATCCAATGCTAAGAGTCACGGGAATTTTATTACCATGGTTAATTTCCTTTACACTATCTAAAATATCAAATTTTTTATCTTCAAATTCCTTCATATGTTTATATGCAAAAATAATAAGGTACCGATCTCTTTCATACTTTTTAACAATACCACCGGTATTCTTCATCCACTGACTTATTTTTGTATCGATTTCAGCAAGCGTTTGAGGTCGTTTAGCATCTTCGGTACTTTGGAGTAAATCGTCATAATTGTCAATAACAATAAGGCCTATAGTTACTTTTTCTTCAATGTACTTCTTTTTCATATTTACAAGCTCAGTATTGTCAACAAAATATAAAAGGAGTATAAATCCATCCTCATCAATTTTTCTATCTACTTTTACAAAATTCCCTAATACAGTGAAATTTCTGTTTTCTATGACAATTTCTTTTGAGAAATTGTTTTGTTTATTTTCAATATTATTAGGAGCTAGCTCTTTCACAAAAGAGTGAATTGTTTTCTCTAAAAGCTCTACACCTCCGAAAATTTCCTTTGAAGATGAATTATACCAAATTATTGTTCCATCAACCTCCAACACCACTAGAGGCATTGGAAAATTTAGCAGTGTATCTTTAGTTGCTCTATCTATATTAATAGTAAGATTTTCTATGTATCGGGTAATTTCCTTGTGCCTTACATAATTTGATCTATAATTATAATACACCAGAAAAATAAATATTACAAAGCCAGGCATGGCAATTCGATAATCCAAAAAAGCTATTACAACTAAAAGGATAAATATTGCCCATAGATAAAAACCTGCCTTTGGAATAAAAATTCCCGAATGCTTTTTACTATCCATAATGCTTTCTCCCTATATAGGTATCTTTGGTCTATTTATTGTTTTTTATCCTTGAACTGTTTAAGTGCCTTGAGAGTTCGGATAAGTCACCATAATACTTTTCCACATCATGGTTTTCAATCAAACCGAGTTTAACCTTATTCTCAATTTTTAGTTCGATTGAGTTATAGCTTATACCTAAACGTCTACCTAACAAATAGCATATCAAAATTATATTTGACAAAGTATCTGAAACTGATTCATGCACCTCTTCCTTAGCTCCATTTACTAAAACCCTAAAGAGATTTGCAACATCTGTCAGTATCTCACTCTTAAGCCATTCAATTATCTTTATGTTCCTAGTTATGTCAATCTCTTTGTCGAATAAAGCCATAAAACCACTCCATTAGTATTATTAAAAACAAACAACATGTGCCATATATTATAACACTAATAGTTTTTGAAATGTGAAATTTCCCAAAAAAACATTAAAATACCCTTACAACAAACTCGGGATAAGAGCCTAAAAACTTATAAAAAGATACTTTTCTTTGCACCATCGTCAGTGCATCCCTTACATCCTCATCCTCTACATGGCCTTTTAAATCTACAAAAAATATGTATTTTCCAAGTCTGTCCTTTGCAGGTCTTGATTCGATTCTAGTCATGTTTATATCCCAGAGGCTGAATATATCCAATACCCTATAGAGACTTCCAGGCTTATCTTCTGTTGAAAACACTATTGAAGTCTTATTCATTTCAGCTTTATTGGCTGGGGTTTTTGACAGTACTACAAAACGTGTGAAGTTATTCCTACTATCTTGAATACCCTCAGCAAGAATATCTAGTCCATATACCTCTGCCGCAGTAACGGAGCCTATTGCAGCCATATTAAAGTTGCACTCGGCAATTTCTCTTGCCGCTTCTGCAGTACTATATGTGAACCTTATCTCCGCGGCATTAAAAATATTTTCTAGATAATTTCTACATTGTCCTATCGGCTGTGGATGAGAAAGAATATGTTTAATGCTTTCTATATTTGTACCTTTTCTTACTAAGAGATTTTGTTTAACCTCAATGGCTATCTCTGCTTTTATCTTAAGATCAACATCAGTTGCAAGTGTGTCAAGTGTCGCGCTCACTGCTCCTTCTAAGGAATTCTCAATGGGGACAATTCCTTCATCGATTTCATCCTTATTTACTGCGTGTATAATCTCTGCAAACGTATTATATGCACATTCAATAAAATCCTTCTCGCCTTTTTTGTACTCAAGCAGTGCTTCCTGTGAAAAAGTACCTTTAGGTCCTAAAAATCCGATTTTTAACATATACATCCCCTTTGTTAAAGTATCAAAACATTATATATATAATACCATTACTTTTTAAAATTTTAAACAGGATTTAAAATGTGGGGAGTATATGTTTATATTCTAATAGTGAGGCTCAAGAAAAAATCGTTTACATACAAATTTATTATGCTTTAGTTACTGTCCAAGTTTGTTGTGCTGTGATTTTGGAAACTGTATGAAGGGGAGTGCCTATTGTTTTAGTGTCAAACGACTCCATTACAAGACCTTCGCATAGAAGCTGTAGAATGCCGTTCGGCAGACAGATGAACGATATTTTGCTGTGCAAAAATCGTACCTCAGCTTGATAATTTTCGCACGCGTCTATGGGACATCCTGTCCCGAGACGCTAAAAATGCCATCCGTGGCATTTTTGCTTCAAATTATCAAGCTTTCGGCAACAGCTTCTAATGCTCAGGTCAAGTAATTGCGTCATTTGACACTAA
>JAEZUI010000249.1 GCA_023421115.1 Bacillota bacterium
GAGTAAAGGATCGATTACAGACAAACCTCCAGATAGAACCCAATCTTCCCCTTTATTGGCCAAAGTATAAGAATATCTTACTCCATTCAATAAGACATTAATCGATCAGGAGCAGATTGATATCTCTGCTCCTGAAGAGTTATATCGAGAGTTACGACTGTAGAAGAAAAAAGAAGTGTCCAGGAAGGGTAATTTTGCATAAACCATGTTTTGAAGCGCTTACTTTACACCGTATCATAAATTTTCAAATCTTTTGTAAATATTTATGACAAAAATACTCATAAATGCTATAATATTTACAAATATTTTACTTACTGCTCATAGTTTTGTTATCTTGGTTGATCTTATGGATGATAAAAATATGGTATAAAGATTTTTTTCTGTTTTATCATTCGTGTTTAATGCGATTGTTTTATCTCGATAATGTGGTGAGTATAATGAAGAAACAACATCGGGTACATATAATAATTTTTCGTGGTCCTCAAGTGTTGCCTGCCGCCAGAAGTCGAGTTTCTAGCAGTAGTTGAATACGATCCGAAGTTGAGCTGATATATTAATTTAGATTATCTTATAACAGGAGCGATAAAATGCTAACATATGATGAGGTAGTAAAAATAATAAGTGCCAAAAAGAATATTGGCTTGAAAATTGATATTAATTTAAAAAGATCAGTAAACCGTTTTTTGGATAATGATTATAAGATCGTTATGATTTACAATCGCATTATTATAGAGTTAATAACGAATGAAGAATTGGGGATTACCGGCAATTTACTCGATGAACCCCAAGATGACCTAGCTGATAAAATTAAAAAGTTATATATATCAGAAGAGATTGCAAAGGCATTTTATCATGTTAGAAAACTTGGTAATAAGGCGGCACATACCTATGAATGTACATATGAAGATTGTATGCAAAGTATTGCAAATCTTGAATTAATCTTATCATGGTATTTTGGCCCCCCAATTAATAATGATATATTTGAACTATATAAAAAGGCTCAAATGTCAAACTTAACGGAAAGACAAAAAATCCATGTTGATTATTTAAATCAGAGGACTTCGCTCGAGAAGCAAATTAAAGAACTTCAACAACAGATTGACACTTATGAGAATCACATTCAAGAACTCAATAATGAGCGAGATTTTCTGATTAATAATTCAAATGAAAACATGTTGACAACGATCGACAACGGCAAGACAGCGCAATTGCTTAAAAAATTCAATAAAGGTTTATTTGAAAAAACCGAGGAAGAAAGTGCTCAAGAATTTAAAAATCGTATCAACCTTTTCCCTCGTTTGGCTTTAGGCAAAGCGTCGTTTCAAGCAGATATCGTTTTGGAATGTAGTATAGTTCCTGTAAAGATTATTTGGAACGATGCAAAATATAATTACGATGATTTTAAATTTTATATTAATTTTGACGGAGTCGTGGACAAAGAAACATTTTCAAATCTTCCGGTTTTTGATGTTACAGGTAAGTTTAAAGTTAGCAATAATATTGCCCTACCAGACTATAATACGATTGAGGTGAAAATAGGTGACAGGGATTATAAAGTAGTTCCCTTGCAAATGGCTAAATCTATGTTTGAAACGCATGAAAGCTTTATTGCGAGAATTTATTGTTTAGACATCCTTCCTGTAGCATTGTTTATAATCGATGATACCTTATCGGATATAATTTGCGGATTTTATACTGGTTCGCTTATTCCTCTTTGCGGATCCTTTACAGATATTGATGAAGTACAAAAATATTGTCTACACTCAGATATCGAGATTTCATCAGGTGCAAACATTATCATGTATACTAAATTGTTACCTGATAAAGGAAATGTTTCTTTTATTGACTATCAAGTAAAAATAAATAATCAATTCATAAAACTAAACAGATTGTCTGACAGAAATTCATACGAAAGCTTCGGGAAGATACCAATTGGATATTATTCTGTTAACCCGGAATATTCGGACCAGTATAGTGGATATATGTTTTTAAATATAGAAATAAACAACCCTTTTGATAACCAGATCACAAAAGAATTGCAATATTTTGTTATTTCGGATGGTGGAGAAAGAATACTGGATAGACACGGGAGAATATACGGTCATCTAGCCTTTGAAGACAGTCAGCTAAGTTATACTGAATTATCCGTTCATTACAAAGACCAATTTATACGGTGCTACGATATGAATTTTAATCTCAATGATCTTTCATATTATAAAGAGGTTGCTGAGAAAATATTCCCGGTAGGTTACTTTGAATTTCTTTCTAACGGGTATGACAGAATAACAGGATATTGCCAGTTTGACATTACAAAATGGTTTGACTGGGCAAACGTGAATGCAAAGGAAAATAGGCAGTTTTATATATATAAGACCATATCTGGGAATCCTGTAACCGGAACCAAAAATTTTATATATGGTGAAATGGTTAATAAAGATGGAAAGACAAGCTTTGATAATTTCACTATTTGTATTGGAGAGAAACATTATAAAATATATCCTAGAAAACTACAGCAATTAGATCAAGAGACGATCAGCGAATATCAAGCCAGAATTTCTCGTGATATACCTATTGGTACAGCAAAGTTTGACAAAGAAACAGTGGACCTTGAAACTGGAAGTGTTAGATTAGATACAGATAATGATACTTGGTATCAAGGTGTTGTTCCTATCAAAGCAAATATTTACGCTGTTGTTAATCCAGAATCAAACAAAAACCTATTAATAAAAAAAGGATTCTACACTATATTCAGTCGCGAATCCACACCGTTTCAATGTTTGCTACTTCCCAATATTAATAAGCTAACTTTGCATGTCGATGATGTAAATATTGAATTAATGGTAGTATCACTAGACAAAGATGTGTTTTTACAGATGGCTAAGGTGCCAAATTATTTAGAAAAACTTAAGAGAATTCGTGCAGGATTTATTCTAACAGATACTATACAATAC
>JAEZUI010000260.1 GCA_023421115.1 Bacillota bacterium
ATAACATATATAGTACCGAAAATATGTATTTTCGGTATTGTTGGAAATGCGGTGAAAAATATGAAAAAGGCTTTTCGTATTCCTGAAGTATTAGATGCGACGGAACAAAAACGCCTGTTGCAGCAACCAAACCAAGGGTGTCCTACGGGACTGAGAAATTATTGTATGCTTCGGCTAATGTTAAATGCAGGTTTGCGTGCGGCTGAACTACTAAATCTTGAACCAGGCGATATTGAGTTCAATTCAGGTAAGACACATATTCGACAGGGAAAAGGCAAAAAAGATAGAATTCTATGGTTAAATGAGAAAGATTTGAAGATAATGCAGGAATGGAAATCAATCCGTCCTGCATCGCAGTATCTTTTTTGCACACTTAAGGGAAAGAAAGTATCTGACCGATACTTAAGAGAAATGGTCAAGCGTTATGCTGCAAAGGCTGGTATTAATAAAGATATTCACCCTCATAGCCTAAGGCATAGTTTTGGTACAGACTTATATCGTGATTCGCAAAATATCCGTTTAGTACAAAAGGCATTAGGACACGCTGATTTATCAACAACAATGATATATACGCATATTGTTGATACTGAACTTGAAGAGGCAATGAAACGTTTTCGCAATGAAGAAGATTGATTTTTGAAATGAGAGGGGTAACGGTTTTGAAAAAAGTAATGGCAAGTAGTTCAGCTTTGACGGACAAGCTTGAGCAGCTAAGACAACTCATGCCCGAAGTGTTTAGCGAGGGAAAGTTTGACTATGATAAATTTAAAAGATTATTTACCGAAGATATTGATGAGCGTCCAGAGCGTTATTCTTTTACTTGGGCAGGAAGACGAGAAGCCACTCGACTACTCCAAGCAAAAAGTCGGGCGGCTTTGATTCCTGCCAAAGGAGAATCCGTCAATTTTGATAATACCAAAAACCTTTTTATTGAAGGTGACAATCTCGAAGTATTAAAGCTATTACGCAATAGTTATTTTAATCGTGTAAAAATGATTTACATAGACCCACCGTATAATACAGGTAATGACTTTATTTATCCAGATGATTTCAAAGACCCATTAGGGGTTTATCAGCAACTAACTGGACAGAAAGACGAGAATGGTAATTCGCTAACTACCAATTCAGAGGCGAGCGGGAGATTCCATTCATCTTGGCTTACAATGATGTACCCACGGCTTTTTGTTGCAAGACAACTTCTGAGAGCTGATGGGGTAATTTTTGTTAGTATTGACCGAAATGAATTGCATAACCTTATTATGCTGATGAATGAAATTTTCGGAGAGGAAAACTATATTTCGACTATAACAGTTGTTAATAATTTTAAAGGTAGAAGCGATGACAAGTTTATTGCGACGGCGAATGAGTTTTTATTAATGTATCAAAAGGGCAATTTTGATACATACGGAGTTCCTTTGCCTGACGAATATCTTGATGAATATACTGAAAGAGATGAAGAAAACCGTCCGTATAGATTACAGGGATTACGAAAAAGAGGGAGTAGTTCAAGAAGAGAAGATAGACCCGATATGTACTATCCATTTTATATATCACCTGCAAATGGTAATGTTTCTTTAATGAGAACATCTGAAGATGATGTTGAAGTATATCCAAAATTGCAAGATGGAGCAGACGGACGATGGCGGTGGGGAAAAGATACCGCGGCGAGTCGTATCGACGAATTAACCAGCCGTAAAGTTAGTGGTCGGGACGAATGGGATATTTTTCAGATTGATTATGCGGAAACTGATGGTAGCTTAAAGTCGATAAAACCTAAATCAGTATGGTTAGGTTCGGAATTTTCCAGTGATACTGGGACAAGAATCTATAAATCTATTATGAATGGAAATGAATTCCCAAATCCAAAATCGCCGAATCTAATCCGCTATTGTTTAGTACAGTCCACTAAGGATGATGATATTGTGCTTGATTTTTTTGCTGGCTCAGGGACAACTGCGCAATCAGTTATGGAACTCAATAGAGAAGATGGAGGAAATCGAAAGTTCATTTTAGTTCAAGTTCCTGAATTTACTGCAGAAAAGTCAGTGGCTTATCGGAATGGATTTAAGACTATTGATGAAATTAGCAAAGAAAGAATCCGCAAAGTAGTTGCTAAAATGCAGGATAACATACCTCAAAATCGTGAACTAGCAGAAGATTTAGGCTTTAAAGTGTTTAAATTGGATGAATCGCATTGGAAACAGTGGGATGGAGTGGAAGAAGATACTCCTGATGCTTATATTAAGCAAATGGAAATGTTTGCTGACCCATTGACCGAGGGCTGGACAGTAGAAAATCTCATCTATGAGGTAGCGGTCAAAGAAGGATTGAGCTTAAATATTCGCATTGAGAAAGTGAAAGATATTGACGCCAACGCCATTTATTCTGTTAATGACCCTGAAACGGAGCGTAACTTATATATTTGCTTAGATGATAAAATCAATATGGGTGCTGTAGCTTCTTTGAAGTTGACATTGGATGATAGCTTTATTTGTCGCGCTATAGCTCTCGATGATACTACTGCGGCTAATATAGACCTCCAGTGCCGTTTGAAGACGTTATAGGGGGGAAGAAGCTATGCAGTTTAAATTTGATGCCAATCAAGAATATCAAAAAGAGGCTATTAATGCGATAGCCGACATTTTCGAAGGACAGCCTCCTTTATCTACTGAAATAGAGTTTGCGTTTGGCTCGGAAGTTGCTGCCGTCCCAAACCGATTGGATATTGACGAGAACATCATTTTACAGAACGTGCGAAAAATCCAAGAGCGCAACGGTATTGTTAAAGATGCTACTACACAGGTAATTGAAAAAGAGATAGACACCGTTCAGGGCAAGAAGAACGCCCACTTTTTGAACTTTTCCGTGGAGATGGAAACAGGAACTGGCAAGACTTATGTGTATTTGCGGACGGCCTTAGAGTTGTATCGCCGTTATGGATTTTGCAAATATATTGTTGTTGTGCCCAGTATTGCTATCCGTGAAGGGGTTATGAAGACTCTCTCGATTACTGAAAAACATTTTAAAATGCTATACGGCGGGACGCCGTACCGATATTATGAATATGATTCCAAAAATATCAATAAGGTGAAGCATTTCGCTCTGTCGGACAGTGTAGAAATACTGGTTATGACATTAGATTCATTTAATAAATCTAGCAATGTGCTATTGCAACAGACTGACCGAATGCAGGGGCAGACACCTCTTCATTTCATCCAAGAAACCCGACCAATACTTATTCTTGATGAACCGCAAAATATGAAAAGCGAACTGCAAATCCAGGCGTTAGCGGGCTTAAATCCCTTGTTTGCCCTCCGTTATTCCGCTACTCACGTAGAGAAATATCATCTGATGTATCAGCTTACCCCTTATGATGCGTACAGGCAGGGTTTGGTAAAAAAAATTGAAGTAGACGGCATCACTGAAAACAATGCTAACCGAGTATTTCTGAAGCTGAATGATATTGTGTTGGGTGGCAATAAACTGAAAGCTAATTTATCTGTCCATAAACTAATGAAGAGCGGTACAATTCAAGAAGCGACTATTAACGTAGGGCTTGGCGATAAACTGGGAGACAAGACAGGACGCCCCGAATATGCGCCTTACATTGTTGCCGAAATCAGCTATACCAATAAGACTATACGCTTTAAAAATGATGTGGAGCTTTCTATTGGAGAAGCAACAGGAACGAATCGGGAAGCTATTTTTGAGACGCAAATCCGACATACCATTCTTGAACATATTCGTAAGCAAAAGCGGCTAAAACCTTTTGGTATCAAGGTTTTGTCACTGTTTTTCATTGACAAGGTGGATAATTACAAGGGTGAAACTCCGCTTATCCGCGAAACGTTTGAAAGGATATTCAATGAGCTAAAACACCATAACCCTGATTGGGCGGCATTGTCTCCTGATATGGTGCAAGCGGCATATTTTGCCTCCCGCAAGACGAAGACAGGGGAAATCATATATGAAGACAGCAAGACAGGTGAATCGGAGAAGGACAAGGATGCATATGACTTGATTATGAAGGATAAAGAACGCTTGCTGTCGATGGATGAACCTGTTTGCTTTATCTTTTCTCATTCCGCCCTGCGTGAGGGGTGGGATAATCCAAATGTATTTCAAATCTGCACAATGAACCAAGCTGTCTCGATGGTTCGTAAAAGGCAGGAAATTGGGCGGGGAGTGCGTCTCGCCGTCAACCACATGGGGGAGCGGGTGTTTGACCGCGACACTAATGTTTTGACGGTTATTGCCAATGAAAGTTATCAGGAGTATGTGTCGAAATATCAGCTTGAACTCGATGAAGAATACGGCACAAGTGCTAAGAAACCACCCCTACGAGATAAAAATAACCCAAAGCAGATGAAACTCCGCAAAGAGTTTTTGTTGTCGCCTGAGTTTCAGGCATTATGGGAAAAAATTAAGCATAAGACCCGTTACTCCGTTAAGGTTGATACAATGAAGCTTGTAGATGAAGTGGTAGAAGCATTAGCAGGAATCGAGATAACCAGCCCATATATTTCAAGTTCTAAAGCCGTTTTGGATGTTGGTCAGGATAATCGCTTTAACGCTTGGCAAGAATCGGCGGACGAGCCAGAAAAGTTTACAAGTATTGAGAGCAAAAGTTTGCCGAACGTAATTGAACTAATGGAAAATCTGATGAATCGTACTTCACCCAAAATGAAATGCTCTCGTAATACACTACTTGGTGTGGTGAAAAAATGCAATTTGCAGGGAGCAATCCGCCGAAATCCCCAAGATTTTGCCCTGCAAGCTGTACGGGTTATTAAGCATAAACTGGCAGAACAATTAGCTGAAGGCATTCAGTATACACCAACAGGCGAGTGGTATAAAATGGAACAATTTAAAGAAGAGATTGACAGTTGGGGAGATTATCTAATTCCTGCAGAACGCAGTCTCTATGACTATGTGGAAGTCGATTCTTTGACGAGTGACCCTGCTGACAGCAATGAAGGTAAGTTCGTTCTAGGTCTGGAAAAACGAAAGGATGTAAAGCTATATGTTAAGTTGCCTGCGTGGTTTACCGTTGATACGCCAATCGGTACATATAATCCCGACTGGGCGATTGTTTTAGAGGTTAATGTGCCTGGAACACTGGAAACCAAGGAAATGCTGTATTTAGTCAGGGAAACCAAAAGTACAACTGACCTGTTAGCTCTCCGTGATGAGGAACGGCAGAAAATTCAATGTGGTTTACGACATTTCCGCGATGCACTGAATGTTGATTACCAAGTCGTAAATACTGCTGCAGATTTACGTGTTATCAGATAAGTTGATTATATGGGGGGGCTCACCAAAAAAACAAACGAACTAGTGGCTTTTGGCCTCTAGTTTGTTTGTTTTTTGCGACGATTGTTGATGTATTTTCTGAATAACAGGAGAAATGCAAAATTATGGATATAAATTCCGCGTAAAAAGCGGTATAATTACGATATGATTTGTCCAATTTTTGCTGAAACTGGATGAGACTGCTAACACAATACGTTATTTTAAGACCCTTTGACTAAGTAAATATTTGTTGGTCTGTTTAATCCGTTTGGTTATAGTGTGATATTGGAAGGGGAATTTTGATGGGGATACTTATAAGTGAAGTTCGTATTAGAAATTTTCATTCTCTACATAGCGTTGACGTGCCACTAGGAGAAGTGACATTGTTGACGGGGGCTAATAATGCTGGAAAAACTAGTTTTTTAAGAGCTTTATATTTGTCACTTGGAATCGGGAAAAGAATTGTTTCGAAAGAAGATATCTATGTAGCCCCTAAAGAAAAACTTCCCAGAAGCCGTCAAGCTCTTATTGATATTTTAATTGTCCCAATGGATGACGAGACAGGTAAAAAAAGTGATAGTTTTAATGATATGTGGCGAGAGTACTTTGGAAACAATATCAATATGGATGCATCTGACCAGGAATTTGTAGCAATACGGACTAAAATAAAGTACGATGTATTAAGAGATTATTATTTGGAGCAATTTTCTTTAGATAAGTGGACTTCTGATTTGGCAGAGGCAAGCGAAAAAAATATTAGTCATATAAGTCTAGAAAAAGTCCCTTTATACTATATCGATGCGCAACGTGATATTTCTGAAGATATTAAAGACCGCTCATCATATTGGGGACGATTAGTGTCAGACGTAGGTTTAACTGAAAAACAAATTAGTAAAATAGAAAAACAGCTTAATAAAATAAATGCAGAAATTGTTTCTACAAGCGATGTTTTAAGCCATATGAAGATAGAGTTGGATAAATTAAATAGTGTCGTTTCGCAAAATGAAGAAGGTGTACACATTACTCCGCTTACCCGAAAAATTCGCGATTTAAATCGAGGCATGGATGTTCATTTCCAAGATGGGCAAAGTGAAGCATTTCCAATTAGTCAGCATGGTATGGGGACTAGAAGTTGGGCGGCATTACTTATTTTTCGGGCATATACATCATGGTTATTGGAAATATCCCAAAAAAGTTCAGATAGTCCGACACCGCTTCACCCTTTATTAGCTTTGGAAGAACCTGAAGCCCATTTGCATCCACATGGACAAAGACACGTTTTTCAACAAATACAATCATTGATGGGACAAAAAATTGTCAGTACTCATTCCCCTTATATAGCAAGTATGGCAAATGTCTTTGATTTGAGACATTTTAGCAAGAAAGGTTCTTGTACAACAATAAGACAACTCAATATTGCTGATTTCGATGAAGAGGCTATCCGTAAGTTAAAAAGGGAAGTACTGAATACACGAGGCGAAATACTTTTTGCAAGAGCGATTGTTTTATTTGAAGGAGAGACGGAAGAGGAAGCTTTGCCAATTTTTGCTGAATATTATTGGGGTGTACATCCTCATGAACTCGGAATAAGTTTTATCGGTGTTGGTGGGGCAGGAAAGTACTTACCATTTTTGAGGTTAGCTAAAAATTTTAACATTCCTTGGTTTATTTTTTCAGATGGGGAACCAATACCGTTACGAGATATGAGAAGTGCATTGAGGCAAGCTAAAGAAAAAGAAGATAATAGAGTCGTAATTATTCCGAACAACGGTAATTTCGAAAAATATCTTATTGATGAAGGATACTCAATTGAAATTCAAGAGGTATTTAAAGAGCAAGATTTAAAGCAGGCGACAAACGAAAGACATAGAAGGGCATTAGAAGCTAGGTGGAAGCCGATGAGCGATTCAGAGTTATTATTAAAAATGAAGGGGTGTAAAACACAATTTGCACCTTCCGTTGCTAATAAACTATGCATGCTACCAGATGAGGAAAGAAGGCTTCCTTCTAAGGTGCGCGAATTATTAGAAATAATATCGGCAACTTTATCGTTACAGCCTAGGGGGTGATGAGTTGTGATTAAACTTTCGGACACTCAACGTAAAATAGTTGAGCATAGGGACGGTGCGTTGCTCGTTATAGCAGGTGCTGGCAGTGGTAAGACGCGAGTTCTAACAGAGCGCGTTCGAAATTTATTAGAAAATAAAATTGGACATTACAGAGTATTAGCGCTAACTTTTACTAACAAAGCAGCAGAAGAGATGCGGGAGCGGTTATCAGATATAACCGATTTAGAAAATAAGGCTTTCATTGGAACAATGCATAGCTTTTGCATGGAAGTGGTTAATCAAAGGGGTAGTGCAATTGGATTGCAAGGAATTCCGCATATATTTAGCTCAACAGGAGATTTGATTCAAATTCTTAGCGATGTATTTAAGGGAAATCCATCATTGCAGTCTATATTAATAAAGAAAGAAAAACCGCAGCAGTTTCTCGGGCAAGTCTACCAATTTATTAGTGAACAGAAGCGTAGTTTACGGAGTCCAGAATTTTTTCTTGAAAAACCTGATGAAAGTGATGAAGTAAATCTATTCGCATATTTATATCGTCAATATGATGATATGCTGAGAGCACAAAACGCAATCGATTTTGATGATTTGTTGCTTTTGACGTATAAAATTTTTACAGAAAGACCCAAGATTGCAGATATGTATAGGCGTTTATATAAGTTTATCTGCATTGATGAAGCACAAGACCTCAATTTTGCACAGTATAATGTATTAAAATCTATATGCGGCGAGCAATTCAAGAATGTTATGATGGTAGGCGACCCTAGGCAGGCTATATATGGATTCAATGATGCCAGCAGTGAATTTATGTGTAGTGACTTTGTTAAAGATTTCTCACCTATCCAAATCGAGTTGACTGAAAACTTCCGTTCTTCTAAGGCAGTCATTCAGGTTGCGCAAATACTAGAGCCTGATTTCCAGATGGAGGGGATTCTGCCGATACAAGGAGAAGTGCAAGCTTTTTGCTGCGCTAATGAACAAGAAGAGGCAGAATGGGTGGTTAAATATCTAGAGGAACTTAGTCGGAAAGGGCACAATGATATTGAAGGGAAGGTAACCTGGAATAAATGTGCCATATTAGCTCGAAATAGGTATGTTGCTAAGCAAATTGAAGAAAAGCTATCAAAAAGTAGTATTCCTTATTATATTCGACTTACTTCGGCGCAAGAAAGTGAATCGGAGCTAATAAAGTGTTTTGAGTTAGGGATGCGATTATTAATTAATCCTGCCGACTACATTCATTTTCAACAACTGGCAAAGTTACTTAATGTAAATAATACGGATATAGCTTTACATAAATCTACCGACGACGGTAATACAATTCTTCGTAATTTATATGACTGTGCAATGAATAGTAATCGTTCAAAAGATAGTTGGCACAACTGTGGGGACGCTCTTTTATCGGCATGGAAAACGTTAACTGACGATAATCCTAATTTCTTAAAGGCATTAGGAATTTTGGAAAAATGTGCGGAGAGTACTTTTGAAAATGAGATTCAACAAAAGGAAATGGTCGTTAATGATATTGCTATGTGGAAGCAGCATTGGAAAAAATACGTAAGTACATCTAGCTATGGGTCTCGTACTTTAACGCAGTTTCGTAACCAAGTGGCATTAGGGACTACACAGCTTCAAACAGAAAAGGATGCAGTTGCATTGTTGACTGTTCATACTTCTAAAGGGCTGGAATTTGACGTAGTTTTTGTTATCGGTATGTGTGAGGGAATATTTCCTGATTATAGAGCGATTCAGAAACAAGGTAAAGCTTTATTAGAAGAACAACATAATGCATTTGTTGCAGTCACTCGCTCTAAAAGATTGTTGTATATTACATACCCCAAATTTCGAAAGATGCCTTGGGGAGATATAAGAGCACAATCCCCATCGCGCTATTTAACACAAATGGAAATTCCGATTTTCAGTACAGAATAGTAATCAATGCGGTTTTGAATTGAGCGGTGGTGAAAACTTTGGAATTTTACTGTTCTTCTTCGTTTATTAAGGAATGTGGAAATATATATGCATTACTAGATAATTATAAAGAATATAAAAACAATATAATATATATTTTGGATACAAATTTATGTATTTTGTATAGGGATTTTTACTATGCTCCTTTAAGTTTCAAAACAAAAAGACCTAAATGTTATAGAGCGATTAAAGAATTGCATAGTCTTTTGAGTCCCTACCACCCAAATATTATATATGCATTAGCTATTGAAGAGTCCTCTCGAACGGTAAGTAATTTTACTATGAATCAGCAAAAGCAAAGAGATATTACAAGCGCCATTCAGCAAATTTTTCAAATGAATACATATCAGTTTGAAAGATTTGCTTTGACAGTAAAAAAAGTAAATATAGTTAAAGATTATAGTCCAAAAAGTAATTCTAAAATAAATGCACTTAAACAAGATATTCCGTTTATTCCCTATCTAAGGATTATTTACGTCTGTTTATTAAAACTTTATTTACTTAAACGGTTGAATAAAGGAAAAATTTATAAATATAAAGATTTCTTAGCTTTTATAGATGAAAAAGTCGATATGGTTCTTTCTCAAGTTTTGACGTTTGCGCTTTTCTATATCTTTGATGAGTGCGGTAGTTTGAAAA
>JAEZUI010000262.1 GCA_023421115.1 Bacillota bacterium
TCACAGAGAGTTTGAAGTATAGAAATTGACTTTTCTTTTGAAAACCCGGGCACAAATCTTACTCCGCCCTGCGCACCGGGAATAGTTTCTATACTACCAATATCAAGTTTTGCCAATAAGTTGTTAACAATATCTATATCTTCGCTGATAGTAGACTTAGCTGAACTAAGTATTTCTGAAAAGCTCCCTAGATTCATAATTTCTCCGGGCGAATCTGTCAAACATTTCAGCAACAACGCAATTCTCTCATTTCTATTAATCTTATCCATTCCAACCCCCACATTAAAGCATCAATCTATAAAAATAACTATCAACTTTTTTGGAATATATTATACTATATAAAAGCAAATAAAATAAGAATTTTTTGTAATATGTTAAATATATAACTTCTTTTATAATATATCCTGTTTTAGATTTATAATATTGTCAATAATTTCATATAATACTAAATGGATACTTTGCTCTGAAAATCGAGTTGTTTTTAATTGCAAAGTTACCAAATACTTTTTTGAAATACCATATTCAAAAATATGTTTCGCTTTTTACATTATGTATATTATAATATAACTCAGTGTGACTAAAAAATATTCCTTTTAGTGGTTTAAGCTAGGCTTGCACAACACAAACGCAATAAGAAAATAATTAATAGGGGTTACACAACTAGAATGAATCATGTGCTCTTTTACATTTAAAAATATTTTTAAGGTGATTCCGCAATCGACATTTCAAAAAATCTCATTTACATTTTTTGAAATGTCCTAATAATGTAAAAGCACCATTTGTTCTATCACAAAATAAGGAGTGTTAATAATGGAACAAATAAACTTGTTAGATTCAAAAAATATAAGAAATGTCCACTTCGTAGGCATTGGAGGAATAAGTATGAGTGGACTTGCAGAAATACTTAAAAACTTTGGATATAATATATCCGGTTCGGACATGAAATCCTCCAAAACAACTGAAAAACTCCAAAATAGCGGTATGAAAATTTACATAGGACACAACGAACAAAACATAGAAAATAGTGATTTGGTAGTTTATACAGCTGCTGTTAAAGATACCAACCCGGAGCTTATAAAAGCAAGAGAGCTTGGTATTACAACAATAGAAAGAGCAATTCTGTTAGGTCAGATTATGAAAAAATATCCTTTCAGCTTTGCCATATCAGGAACTCATGGCAAAACAACAACTACTTCCATGGTATCAATGATTATGCTGGAAGCAAAACTCAACCCTACAATACATATAGGAGGAGAACTTGACGCCATAGGAGGCAACACAAGAATAGGCGGTAATAAATTTTTTATAACCGAAGCATGTGAGTATGTAGAAAGCTTCCTTAAATTTCACCCATATCTTGCAGTTGTTCTAAATATTGAAGCTGACCACCTGGATTATTTTAAAGACATAAACCACATAAAAGAGGCCTTCTTAAAGTTTATGAATTTAGTACCAAAAGACGGGTATATAATAGCATGTGTTGATGATACTAATGTCTCGTCACTTCTTAGCAAAATTTCATGTAACATAGTGACTTATGGAGTTAATTCTCAAAACGCATACTGGACAGCACGAAATGTTGATTTTGATGCTTCAGGCTGTGCTTCTTACGATTTGATAAAAAACGGTGAGAAGATTACTGCTATAAAGCTTAGAGTGCCTGGAATTCACAATGTAAGTAATTCTTTAGCGGCAGTTGCTGCCTGTCATACACTTGGTTGCGAAGTTGATGATATAGCTAATGGTTTGGAAGCTTTTACAGGGACACATAGACGTTTTGAAGTAAAAGGCATAGTTGACAACATAAAAGTAGTAGACGATTATGCACATCATCCCTCTGAAATAATAGTAACCTTAAAAGCTGCTAAAAGCACTGACCATTCAAAAATATGGTGTGTATTCCAACCTCATACCTACACCAGAACCAAACTTTTATTGGATGAATTTTCTGAAGCTTTTTATGATGCAGATGAAGTAATAATAGCGGATATTTATTCAGCTAGGGAAATTGACACCGGAGAAATCCATTCAAGTGTTTTGACAGAAAAAATAAATATAAATAGTAATAATGCAATTTACAAATCGGATTTTAATTCCATAGTTGAATATTTAAAAGAAAATGTATCCCCAGGCGACATGGTCTTAACAATGGGAGCTGGAGATGTATACAAGATTGGAGAAATGTTTTTAAAAGAAAAAGATATTTAAAACGGTTATCTAGAAATATAAAAGCTGTTGCTTTGTTAATTAAATAGCAAGCAACAGCTTTATATGTCCATTTGATTTAATGTTCTTCTTTTGTAAAATCATATTTCTATTCTTTATTCGGATCAATCATTGCAAATCGTATTTCGCCTTCACAAGCTACTTGATCATCAACTGTAGCTATTACTTTTACTTTGCCCATTCCCATTTTTAAAACCAGATACTCTACCTCAAGTTTTAAAGTATCTCCCGGAACAACTTGTTTTCTAAATTTTATTTTTTCAAAGCCAGTAAATACTCCGAGTTTTCCCTTGTTTTCTTCCATTAAAAGCCCTGCCACACATGCCGTCTGAGCAAGTGCTTCAACTATTAGAACTCCCGGCATAATCGGATTTCCAGGAAAATGCCCCTGAAAATAAGGCTCATTTGCCGTTACGTTCTTAATTCCAACAGCCCTCTTCCCCGGTTCTACTTCCAATATCTTATCTACCAACAGGAATGGATACCTGTGTGGAATTATTTTCTGAATATCCACATTGGTTAACATTATAACGCCCCCTAATTAAACATTTTTTTCTCATTATAGCTATAGATGAAAAACTCTAAAACTAAATTTTAAAGGAAGTTTTTCATCTAAATTAGATAACGTTTAAGTGCTATAAAAATTTAACTTTAGTGTACGTTATCTATATTTCTAGAAATAACCTTAAAATTAATTCTCCATTATAATAAGTAAATTGTCAATATAAGATTTCCAGCAGGGTGCATACTAATCTGTAATCTTTATCAGCAAAGCTCCACCTAAAGGCCTTTCCTGACCGTTAAATGAGGGTCTGTTCATAATTTTACCCTTTACTATCATCTGTGTAGACGCTCCTCCATCAAGCATAGCAGCATCTCTTACTCCGTAGTTTATTATATAATCTGCCAGTTCCTTTGCAGAAACACCCACACTATATCCCGGTTGACGTCCGTCTATAGTCATTAACACTACTATTCCATCCGGTCTAATTCCAACAGCAGTCCTTGGATCACGGTTAGTAAGAAGCCCAACCCAATCATCCCTGTCCGGCGCAACATTTGTGCCTCCCTTTACAAGCCAGCTCCCACACTCATACGCCTGCATATCCTGAGTAATTTCAGGAATGCAAACCATTTCCATTTTATCACCCTTTTTAATGGGAACTAAGTTAAAATCATAGGAATACGGCTCATAGAAAGTTAACACCATGCCACTTTTAGGTATCTTTGTTGAAGTTGTCGTTTTAACCACTTCGATAACTTTATTGTTATCAATAATAATTGATGTATTGGGAATTCCCGCCCTATTATCTATACCAAAATCCGATGTATACAAAATGACATTTCCCTCAACACCCATTCTGTTTAGTTTTGAGATATTAATCTTATTTTCATTGTGCAACATATGTATCTCATTTTCTACCTGAGTTAATTGAGCCCTCTGGTCTTTAATTGTAAAGACAGGAAACCTACCGGTGGATTCGGTTATTATTCTACCATCAATTGCCACCATACCTGACGGATCACCATATTCATAAAAAAATCCTGCATTTGTTGCTGCATAGGCATTATGTCTTGCAGTAATAAAACTCAACTCTTCAAATCCAAATAATCCATCATGGGAAAGTGCCGGGCAAATTACCGCCTTACCTTTACTCAAGTCAACTTCAAGCACATCAATTTCCTGCCTGTTACCGCCTATATCAGTACTTATATGTTTGTACCTAACAGGTAACGGTGTTTTTTCAACATGACCGCTTTTAGTCTCCACAGCTTGTTGTGGATTACTAGTTGTCTCATAAACAAATAAAAAGTGCCCCCAAATTATAATAGCTATTAGGGACACAATTGATATTATGGCAATAAAAATTTTCTTCGGATCAGTCAATTTATTCTGCTCCTTCACGCTTTTACTTAAATTTCCTATTTGTTTTCGGATTTCATCTGCTTTGAAAGCTGTTTATACAGTAGATCTCCCAAACCCAAACTATTTGTTTTGGATGCATTCTCTACCATCTGATCATCTAACATACTCTCAAAATATTCTGAACCACTATCCTTAGGAATGAGCGATGCTTTCGATACGGTTGCCTTCATCTGTTTATACATCATTTGCAGAAGAATACCCTCAAATTCAGTACAAACCTTCTTGAGCGCTTCATCGTCTTTTTTTTCCACAGCATCTATCAAACTCTTCTCAAAACTTGTGTCACCTACTGCATTTTTTGCAGTACTTATAGAATTGTCAATATACATATTGCTTATTTTAGCTATATCCATATTATACTCACATCCTTAACCTTTTTCCAATATAAAATTATCTCTTAAGGTTGTTTGCAATCCCTAACATATCGTCTGCTGTCTGTACTGCTTTAGAATTAATTTCATAAGCTCTTTGTGCCACTATTAGCTTAACCATTTCTTCAACCACCTGAACATTTGACGACTCAATATGGTACTGTTTCACATTGCTTACAGTCCCCAATTCATTGTCAGGAATTGCTTCTCCCGATGCAGGATTACTTGCATATAAGTTACTTCCCATACTCTCAAGACCCTGCCTATTGGAAAACTTCACAACACCAATTGTCTGCCCTAGCGGAACTATAACTCCTGTTTCGTCTGTATAGGAAAGTTCTCCGTAGTCAGATACAATCAATTTTGCAAGATCCACATCAATATAAATTTCTGTTCCTGTGTCATCTAATACAGGATAACCGTCTGATGTTGTCAGCTTATTTCCATCTTCTGAAACACTTAGCTTAAAATTTCCGTCCCGTGTAAATGCCAAGTCACCCTTAGGCCCTAACACTACAAAAAATCCATCACCATCAATAGCAAAATCAAGCGGATTATCGGTTTTTTCCAAATTGCCGGTTCCAAAGTTTTTTGCAGTGGCCACAATGGAAGCTCCATGTCCTACTTGAAGATTGACAGGCCTTCCCTCTCCATCCATTACTGAAGCCCTATTTAGCGTTTCATAGAGCATATCTTTAAACTCTGCTCTATCCTTTTTATAAGCAGTAGTATTTACATTAGATAAATTATTTGATATGACATCTACACTAAACTGTTGTGCTTTCATACCCGAACCTGCGGTCCAAAGTGCTCTCATCATAATTTTTACCCTCCATTATTTATACCCAAAAAATTAATTTACCCTCAATTACCTCACTACACCAACCTCATTCACCGCTTTTTCAAGGGTTCCATCTAATGCTTGTACTACTTTTTGATTTGCTTCATAAGCACGCAACACTGTAATCATATTTATCATCTCATTAATTGTATTAACATTTGACTGCTCTATGTATCCCTGTTTTACAACTCCTGTAAACTCTTGTTCTTGTGTTTGGTCAGTGGTCTGTATTAGGTTTTCTCCAAACTTTCTCAATGTAGTAGTATCCGTAAAATCCTTTATGGCAAGTCTTGCCACAATTTCTTCATTTTGAACTATTGAACCGTCATCTAAAACAGTAAAATTTTCACCTTCCAATGTTATAGGACCATCTATCCCTAATACTAAATATCCTTCACTTGTAACAAGCTGACTTTCGGAGTTCAATACAAAACTTCCGTTCCGAGTATAATATTCTGCTATCTCTCCATTTTCATTAGGAACGCCAATGCTGAAAAAAGCAGAATCGGAATTTCCAATTGCAAAATCGAGTGAACTGTCTGTCTTGTTAAGCTGCCCTCCGGTAAAGTATGTAAATACTTCACCTATATCATTACCTAGCTGTACATTTCCAACCTTACCCGATGGATTTAGAGTACTTTGGGTGTCGTTAATTCTCCTCACCATAACCTCAGGAAAACTCTCATAAACAACGGTATCCTTTTTATATCCATTTGTGCTGACATTAGCCAGATTATTGGAAACTACATCCATTTGTTTGTTGTTTGCACGCATGCTCCAACCGGAAGTATATAGTGCTCTAATCATATTTATTCTCCTAAATTCCAAATCTGATTATTTTCTCGTATTATATATCGTATTATTAGTTTATTAACTTAACAAAAAAATAAGTGTTGGGTATAAAAAAGGACCAAGTTCATCACTTGGTCCTTTAGCAAACATTATATAATACTTTATCTGTAACTTGTTCTTAACTCAGATGCTTCACTTTGCTCTATAGCTTCAATATTTTCAAGAGCTTTTCCAGTACCTAGAGCAACGCAAGAAACCGCATCATCTGCAACCACTACATTAATACCTGTCTTTTCTTGAATAAGCTTGTCCAAACCGTATATCAAACTTCCTCCACCCGTCATAACAATACCTCTGTCACTTATATCCGCTGCAAGCTCAGGAGGCGTTTTTTCGAGAACAGAGTGCACAGTCTCAACAATACTTGAAATAGGTTCTTCGAGCGCTTCCATAATCTCGGTTGAAGTTACTGTTATTGTTTTAGGCAAACCGGATATAAGGTTTCTACCCCTAATATCCATTGTAACTTCCTGAAC
>JAEZUI010000267.1 GCA_023421115.1 Bacillota bacterium
GTCTGTGCATGGACACTCTATAGCTTCGACCCTTATTGAAAGAGGTGCGGATCTTTCTAAGGTGAATTTTATATTCCCGTTAATTAAAAGTGAAATGGAAAAGGCGGATAAGGATACTATAGAGAAACTTGTAAAAATTGCGGCTGATAATACTGATGTACAAAAAAGTGATAATATAAAGACCTTTTTCGGGGCGGCTGTTTATACTAAAAATTATGAACTCTTAGATTTCCTCAATGAAAAATATAATGACATAAATTATCTTCATTCAGCATTTAAGCATTCTTTATTAAATTCTGATACGGAAATGGCTGATTATATATACAGAAAAGGTGAAATTTTAGGTGATGAAAAGAATATTCTTGAAATTATATATATATTAGATAACTGTAATGCAGATACTATAAAGCATGTTGTTGATAATTATGATAAAGCTGATGATAAGATTGCTGTTGGTGCTATTAAAAGGGCATTATTGACTAACAGGCGGGAAGTAGCAGAATATGTTTTGAAGAAAGGTATAGATGTAAACAAGCTAAACATTACAGGAGCTAATGCACCAATATTTACTGCAATAACAAAATGTGATGTTGATGCTGTTAAGCTTTTGCTTGATTATAATGTGCCTGCCGACGTGATAAATATGGACGGGAAAGATGTATTTGGGGCATTAGAAGAAATAAAAAAGAATGTTGATTGGTTTGATTTTGGAAATAAGAAAAAGCTAGACGATATTTATAAAATGCTGAAAAAATGAACAATTATTCTGAACTTATTTTAAACCCTTCCAAAACAACCTTCAATTGAAAGCACAACCCACAAATAGTGCAAGTGCATATTATGGAAAGAACATTGCGAAGAGCCTTAGAGAATGTAGACGAAGCGGAGGAGAAGTCGAATCTCTGTTTGAGCGAAGCGAGTTTGATTCGACCCGTAGCGAGTCGTACATTCTCTTAGGCTTGTAGCTTAGTTCTTGGAATAATATGCACTTGCACGGCGGCGAGTACCTGCCTTTCTTACAAAGCCCTTCTCAAACCCACTAATTCCAAGCAATCTATTACATGGGTTTAAACGGAGCGTTATCCCCCCTTTGTTTTATAAATTTTATATAAATAGTTAATTAATCTCAAAACCTTGAAACAATTTTTAATTAGGTGTAAAGTGTATAGTGTAAAAAGTTTTACAAAACATGTTGTTAAAAACATTGATATACTATTCTTCTAAAAGATTGGCGCAATTAGAAGAAATAGTTCTTCTGAAAATCTTGAGTTTGCTACGTTGATTGCAGTTACCGCTACAATACGCATCACAATATAACACGAATTGGGGGATTCTAAATGGTCTTTTCAAGTCTTTTGTTTTTGTGTGTCTTTTTACCTGTAAATCTAATATTGTATTATTCAATCAAAAATGATACATGGAGAAATTGTGTACTTATTATTACATCCCTGATATTTTATGCTTGGGGAGAGCCTGTGTGGATAACGGTTTTGATTTTTACTGCAATATTTGACTACACCAATGCACTTCTAGTTCAAAAGTTCCGAGGCAGTTGGAAAAGTAAAGGGATGGTTGCGTTATCTGTTACTGGCAACCTACTTATACTTGGATTTTTTAAATACTTTGGATTTATAGTGGGAAACTTGAATAATTTATTGGGCTCAGATATTCCTGTTGTGAGCTTTGGTTTGCCCATTGGAATTTCTTTTTACACATTCCAGTCAATTTCCTATGTAGTGGATGTGTATAGAGGAGAGGTAACAGCACAAAAATCTCCGTTTAAGTTTTTGTTGTTTGTATCCTTATTTCATCACCTTGTTGCAGGACCTATTGTCCGGTATAAAGATGTGGAACAGAATATTGAAAATAGAGTGCTGACAATGGTTGCGTTTAATAGCGGTGTTAGTCGGTTTATTGTCGGTTTAGGTAAAAAAGTTATAATTGCTAATCAGGCAGGTGAATTTGCAAAAGCTTTTCTTGATACGGATTATTCAAGGCTTCCTGTATTAGGAGCTTGGCTGGGAATTTTGCTGTTTGCAATACAAATTTATTTCGATTTTTCCGGGTATTCTGACATGGCTATAGGATTAGGCAAAATGTATGGTTTTAGCTATAAGGAGAACTTTGATTATCCGTATATAGCTAAATCTGCTACCGAATTCTGGCGAAGATGGCATATATCATTGACATCGTTTTTCAGGGATTATGTATATATTCCGCTTGGAGGGAACAGAAAGCGTCACATGAGAAATATTTTGGTTGTATGGTTTTTAACAGGCTTTTGGCATGGGGCTAGCTGGAACTTTATTATATGGGGAATGTATTTCTCTGTGCTGTTAATCTTAGAAAAGTTTGTATTATTTAAATTTGAAAAAAGGATACCTCAAGTGTTGTGGAGATTATACTTTACTGTTACAATTCTTGTGGGTTGGGCATTCTTTTACCATACTGATTTAGGTCAAGCATTTCGGTTTATTGGAATAATGTTTGGGATTAATGCTCCATCTTTGTCAAGTCCAGAGGTAGTTATTTGTTTGAGTAACTATATAATCTTTATTTTAGTGGCTTTAATTGGCTGTACGCCGGTTGTAAAGAGAAGCTTTGAACGACTAAAAAAGTCGTTGTGTGAAAAACAAATAGGGATTTATTCAGCTGATCAGTTAATTAAATCCACCGTTAACATTGCAATATTTATAGGCTCGATTATTTTGCTTGTCGGTCAGTCATATAATCCGTTCCTTTACTATAAATTCTAGTGTGCCACAAAAGCATTTCAAATGAAGAGGATTTAAAATTAAACACAGCTATTGGAGGTAGTTGCTATGAGAAAGTTTCAGTTGGATACGATAGCGTTTTTAGGCATAATTTTAGTTTTGGGAATTGCAAATTTCGTTAATATAAATAAAGCGAAGTCATCGGAAATTGAAAACCGAGCTTTGAAACAAAAACCTGAGTTTACATTATCTTCGTTAAGAAGCGGAAGTTATTTCAGAGATTACAATGACTATTACAACGATACTTTTATTTTTAGGGACAAGCTTCTAAAACTGAGTTCAGGTATTAGAGAGGCATTATTTTTTAATACCTCCGATGCAAAAATAATTGTTTCAGACAAGTCAAAGGAATTCAATACTGTTGAGGGTAACAAGCCTGATAGTACTGATGAAAGTAGTATTACAGCTAAATCCCAGAATACCTCGGGTGAAGTAATGCCTACTCCCGATAAGACCGAAGCTGCACCGGAAAAAAAGTATGATGAAAGCGAAGGGGTTGGGTATTGGCTTGTTATAGACGGGAAAGCAGTTGAGCTTTTTAAGTTTAACAAAGAAAATTTTGAGTATTATGCAGAAGTGTTAAATAAGTATAATGAAATGCTGGCTAATAAAATACCCATATATTCCTTAATTGCGCCTACAAACAGTGAATTTGTACAGCTCAGAAGATATAAGGGAATAACTGATTCACAGAATAATGCACTAAATTTTCTTAATACGAGGTTTAGCAACGGGATCACTTCGGTAAACGCTTATGACACATTAAATAATCACAAGGATGAATATATTTACTTCAGGAGTGACCACCACTGGACGGCATTGGGGGCATATTATGGTTATATGGCGTTTATGCAGTCAAAAAATGAGGAGGCAGTATCTCTTGAAAATTACAAAACAGTTCAAATTGACAATTTTTTGGGTAGTTCCTACTCTAAAACAATGGACAAAAGTATAGAAGAAAATCCCGACACCATAGTTGCATATTTACCGTTTGTTAACTATAAATATGAGATGCACCATTGGAACAATTCTGACGAAGCAGAAATAATTGATATGAAGTATGCACAAACAAAAAGGGATAAGTATTTGGTGTTTTTAAGCAGTGGAGATTCCACTTGGGCTGTGATTAAAACCGATAACAAAAACGGGAAAAAGCTTTTAGTAGTGAAAGACTCTTATGGTAACACTATAGTACCTTTTCTTTTGCCCCATTTTGAAGAAATATATGTTGTTGACCCAAGGTTTTATGATCATAATACATCCGGGAACCTTATTGATTTTATAGGAGCAAAAGGTATAAATGAAATTCTATTTGTCAATTACATGGAAAATGTTAATTCAAAACAGTTTATGAGCAGTGTTGAGAACTTGATGTACAATAAATAGAGAAAAACGCAGAATTGCCTTAATAAATATTAATAAAAAAAATAATTATTTAGGTATATTTATTTCATAAAAGGTTAATAATTTAAATGACCTCACAAAATACATTTTAACCCCCTAATAAATACCCCGGCAAAATTGCCGGGGTATTTTGTATTTAGTGGGCCAAGAAGATTTGAGTCTACATTACAAAATCATATTCACTCTTTTATAATGTTGGAAATATACTCCTTAAATAACAGCTTGCAAGCTATATAAATTTTTATTACAGAACAATTTCTTACTTTGTAGTATATGCAATGCCGTTAGCATCTAATAGACGTAAGAAAGAAAAAATTCCAAAAACTCCACAATCATTTATGTATGATTCATAGTAATCAACAAAACAATCAAAATCTTCCGTATCTAGAGGAAGTGTATCAAGATTGTAAAGTACATAATCAATACTTGCTGTTACATAGGAATAGTTTTCAAGTCTATTAAGTTCAACTGATGGAACATTGAATTTTTTAGTTTTAACTGTTAAAAGAGTTTCTCCTTCTAATTCTGCAACTTCATTAAATATTAGAAGGGATTTAACCAAAAACTTAGTTCCACGATCATCTGATTTATTACCAGTAAAATCATAGTTGATTTTTGACTTGAGTTTATTTGACAATGTAATAGGTATATTAACACCGTCAAATCCTTCATCTATAACACTCCATAAGCAAAACTTAGCTTTTGGTGTGTATTCTACATACATTTCAAGAATATCTTGCAATTCAGAACGACCTTTTTTAGATTCCCATGAACCTTTTAGTAATTTTGATATTTTTGCTGTAGTTTTTTCTATATTATTATCGGTACAACCAGAAAGTACTATAGCAATTTCTTCGTTATTTTTGCTATCCATGGAGTCTAGAATAAAGTTCTGAATTGGGTTGATGTTTCCTTTCTTCTCTTTCTTTACCTCTTTGAATGAATTGCCAAAAAGGAATGAGCCCTTTTCTGGCTTTTTAGCTGCAAATACATTCACAGATGAAATAGAAACAAGGCTAAAACATAAAACTAAGCACGCTAATCTTTTCATAATATTCTTACTCATATTGACCTCCCAAAGTCGAAAATTTTACTTAACCTTTGAAACTTTTTCCTGACCCACATAAAAATTGTGGACAAATTTCTTTGTCAAGCATATTTTAACATAAATAGTAAATTAAACACAATAGAATTTAGATAATTCTTCGACAATTTTTTGTCAAGTAATTTGAATATTGATGTTTAAGCCTTGTATAGTTATAATTATAAGAAATTAAAACAATTATTTCTATTTGCTATGGAAAAGGAGATTTTGATGTGTTTTTATACGTACTACTAGGTTTTGTTCTGTTGATAAATATTATTGGTTTTATAATAATGGGTGTGGATAAATATAAAGCCAAAAAAAGACTTTGGAGAATTCCTGAGAAAATATTTTTCACAGTTACTGTTTTAGGAGGAGCAGTTGGAGTATATACGGGGATGCTTTATTTCAGGCATAAGACAAAACACTGGTACTTTATGCTTGGTATACCGGCAATTTTATTGGCAGAAGTAATAATTACACTATTTTTTATAAAAAATCAATTATAAATTTTCATTAATATTCCCATAATGGTATAATATACTCAAGAACTATTTTGGAGGGATATACCATTATTTTTGATGATGATTCCAGGAAGATAATTGAAATGCCTTCACATAACTCTAAGTATATTCTTAGAGGACCAACAGGAAGCGGAAAATCCACAATTCTGTTGGAAAGATACCGGTATATGGTGGATAAGCTCAAGGTGCCCAGCGAGAAGATACTGATACTGCTTCTAAACAGGACTCAGTCATTAGAATGGAGAACTAAAACTGTACTAGAAGGTTCCGGTGCAGTTTTAAGAACTTCATATTACGGCTTTATTCAAAGCGAAATCAAAACCTACTATCCTATTATTGCGAAAAAGTGCAAGGAAATAGTAAATAAAGACATAAAACCGGTATTCCTTACCTTTGAGGCAGCTCAGTTCCTTGTCGCTACTGTAATTGAATGGAGGAGGCAGCATGAAGGTGCGTTTGCAGGGGTTACTTCTTACACCGACAGGCTTGCTATTGACCTTACGGGTAACCTTGTAAAAGCGGCTATATCGGATATTCCTTATAACAAAATCGGGGACAGGCTTTACAACGCTTTAGAAAATAAGGACGACTTAAGAAGGCAGATTTACAGGGAAGCCGATGATATTTTAGCCGCCTACAGGAAAAAGTGCTTAGAGCTTGGAATATTTGATTTTGGTATGGCAGTTGATCTGTACAACAATTATCTTTTGAAGGACAAATTATATAGGGATAAGTTGTCTTTAAGGATTGAGCATCTCATTGTAGATAATATTGAAGAGTGTGTACCTACCGAAGCGGATTTTATTGATTTTCTCCTGCCAAATCTTAAGACCTGCCTTTTGGCTTATAATCAAGAGGGCGGATTTGGAGAAGCTTTTGGGAGCAATCATAAATATGTAAAGTCAGTATTGCTAGATAAAATGGATAAAATCGAAATGGGCAAATCCTATACCTGTCAAGATTTTATGGTTGAGTTTTCGGATATGCTGTTTGACAATATAGAAAACCTTAAAAGCAACAAGTGCAATGTCGGGCCCTATATAGAGAGGATTGCACCCTTTGAATTGAGAAGTGAGATGTTAGAGAACGTTGCTGAGAGAATAGTACAGCTGATAAGTAAGGAAGGTTATAATCCTTCGGATATAGTTGTAATATCGAGTTATGCTGACCCGGTTACCGAGTTTGTAATTGCCAGAATTCTTGAAAGACACGGGTATGAAGTTAAAAACCTTGCAAGAAAAAGCAGGCTTATAGACAATCCGTTTTCACAGGCACTTATAACGCTTGCACAGTTGTGTCATCCCACTTATGGGTCAATGCCCAACAGGGATGATGTAAGAGCACTTCTTAGGATGGTACTTAAAATCGATTCTGTAAGAAGTTCAATTCTAGCCGGTGAGATTGTCAGCCAGAGACCTTTTGCGCAGTTTCCCGATATAGAGTTTCCGGGACTGGTTGAGAGGATAGGATATTACAATATAGAAAAGTACGAGTACATAAGAAACTGGATAAGTGAATACAAGATGAGGCAGAAGCCTCTTAAAATAAATGAATTCTTCCAAAAGGTATTTTTGGAAATACTTATATCAAAGGAAGTATCTCAGAAGGATATTTTAGAAGCAAAGAACCTTATTGACAGTGCGCAGACCTTTGTTGAAGTAGTATCAAGGTTTAACAGAAATGCGAGCAAAGATTTTTTAGAGGTTGTAAGGCGAGGGATTAAATCCGCGGAAAGTATTTTTGAACTTGAAGAGAAGCTCAGTGGAGATTTTGTGCTTATTTCCACACCGGTACCCTATTTGGCAAGTTCATTAAAGAGTAAGGTTACTATAATCACCAGCCTTAGCAGCGATAATTGGACTCCACGCAGTATCAAGGAGATTACGAACCTGCATGTACTTACAAAGACCTGGGAGGAGAACGGGGTTTATACCGAGGAGCTTGAGGAGAAAAACCAGAAACACTATTTAGCTACACTTATGAGAGCTCTTTTTAAGAGGTGTAGCGATAAGCTTATTACTTTTGAATCTATGCTGTCGGCCAATGGATATGAGAATGATGGTATTTTAGCTGATTACTTTGATGAAATAATGTCATAAAAATTTAAGAAGTGTATTTTCCGTGGAGGGTAAGGATGGGACTTAGAAAAGGTCAAAGAGAACTTGTAGAACAATATAGAAGCGGATACTGTGCTATTCCTGCAATTCCAGGAGGTGGAAAGACACACTGCCTTTCACTGTGGGCTGCAGAGATGATCGCAAACAAACTTCACAAACCGGGTAAAATCCTTATTGTTACTTATATGAACAGTGCTGTTAATAATTTTAAGCAGCGTATAGCAGCAGAACTTAAAAATAGAGGAATTATAAGTGGTAAAGATTATTTTGTCTCCACCATCCATGGGTTATGCCTTCAGATAATAAAAGAAAAACCCGATCTTGTGATAACCAATGAAGAGTTTGCCATAATAGACGGTGTATCAAAAACTCATTTGATTTCCAGCAGTATCGACGAGTGGAAAAGGCATAATGAGCGAAAGTTCAAGCTTTATTTAGATGAAGCAAACCTAAATGCAAATAGGATAAGTGATACATATAAGAATTGGCAGGACAAGCTATGCAATATAATGCTTTCTGCCATTGGTGATTTTAAATGTAGAGGTATTGGAGCTATTGAGGCAATAGAACTTTGCAAAAATCTCGGAGAAGAATCAATACTGTCATGGACAAGCGAGATATACGAAATATACGACAGGAAGCTTAAAATTGGAGGGTTTTTAGACTTTGACGATATGTTGTATAATGCTAAGAAAATGCTCAAGGAAGATGTCCTTTTACTTGAAAAGTATCAAAATAAGTATACTTTTGTTTGCGAAGATGAGGCACAGGACTCAAACCTTATACAGAGCGAAATATTAGAGCTGATATCAAACGGTAACTTGTTGAGGGTTGGAGATAGCAACCAGGCGATATGCGGAAGCTTTAGTAATAGTGATTTTACCTTGTTTAAAAGTTTTTGTGAAAACCCATTAACTACTGTTTATAAAATAACACAGTCCAGCAGAAATACGGTTGATATAATAAATCTTGCCAACTATTTTGTTGAGCATATAAGAGAAAACCACCCGGTACCTGAATGCAGGGAAAGCCTTCTGCCCCAGTTTATAGAACCTGTCGGAGAAGATGATGCAAGGCCAAACCCTAAAATAGAAGAGTATGGTATAAAGGTGGGCATATTTAAATCCTGGGAGGATGAGGCCCGTACAGTGGTAGTAAAAGCCCAGGAAATGGCGAAAAAATATCCCGACAAGACTATTGCAATACTTGTTCCTACCTCGTGGAGAATGAATGTAATTGTAAACTTTATGGAAGCAAGACATGTACCCTATGAACTGCTTGATAATACCTCCGGAGAAAAGAACAAAACCGTAAGGAAGTTAGGTAGGATTATAGATTTTATAGCACAGCCGGAAAATGGACAAAAATTCTTTGATATGATGAATGAATGTTTTCTTTTAGATTCCTATGACAGTGAATCGGCTGATGGAGAACCTGATGAGGAAAAGAAAACTGTAGGGCAGAAAGTAGTTTTAAACGGATTTTTAAAAATGTACCCCGTTGAAAAATTGCTCTATCCTATCGGTGGTGAAATCGAGAGAGCTGATATACCGAAAGATTTGTTGATTAGTGATATATGGGCTGATTTTACCGATAAACTCGAAATGGTAAGAGAGCTTTTGGAGTTCCCTAACACTATTGTGGAGAAGTTGATACTTTTTATATCCGAGAAGTTGAGATTTGAAAAGGAAGAGAGGGCTATAGCCCAGAAGGTGGCCGGTGATGTCAGATACCTTATGAGTCAGGACCCTCACTGGAAACTAGCAGATTTGGCTTTAGAGCTTTTGAGTCATAAAAACATATTTAACTTTTTTGCCGGTATTGTGTGGGACTTGAAAGGGTATGAGCCAAAACCGGGCGTAGTTACATTAGCTACATACCATAAATCAAAAGGGCTAGAATGGGATGTTGTATTCCTTACAAGCATTACTAATACTGATTTTCCTGTTAGTCTTGATGACAAGTTTGTTGGAGAGTATTGGTATTTAAAGGAGGAGTTTAAGAACCCTCAAGCAATAATAAAGGCTGATTTAGAGAGGTTATTAGGTGGAAAAACCGGAGGAGATTCTATAGTCCAGTCAAAAATTGAGACTATATCGGAGAGGGCAAGGCTTTTATACGTAGGTATAACCAGGGCAAAGGAGTACTTATTTTTGACCTCTTTTGAGACAAACAGGGGAAAAAGGAATGAAACATTGCCCTCTAAATATATTTTAGAGTTAAAAAATTATATTGAACAATCAAAAAATAACTAAGGTCATTTTAAAATAAAGAAGCTTAAGGTATTGGTTTTTAATATATTAGGAGTTGTTATAATGAATGATTTAAGATTTGCTGAATATTTTTTATTTACACAACAGTCGTTAGCAACCTTTGAAAGGTGTCCTCTGAAGTTTAAAAAGAGATATCTTGAAAATCTTAAGTGGGATAACTTTCCTGACGAAGAAATAAAGAAACGGCTTGAAATGGGAAATAATTTTCACCTTTTGGCCTACAGATATTTCCTCGATATCGATACAGGATTAAATGAAAAAACAGAGGGATTTCATGAACTTGATAGTTGGATAAAAAGTCTTGAAAACAAGTTTCAAAAAGAAGAAAGCCGTAAATACCTTCCCGAGTATAAGCTCCGAATGGCAAAAGGGCTTTTAAGGTTAGAGGCTAATTTTGATCTTCTGATAGTTGACCAAAACAAAATTGAAATTTGGGATTGGAAAACCCATGGTAAGGAAACTAAACCTGAGCAAAAGGGAATTAAGGCAAATAAATATAGTAAAAGCCTTCAAACCATGGTGTATCTTTTTGTGCTAAAGGAGCAAAGCGAGAGAATGACCGGAAAGCACATAAAATGCGAAAATATCAGCATGTATTATTGGCAGCCTGACCCTCCTGAAGTGCTGACGGAAATAAGATATAGTGAACAAATGCACAATACATATCGAGAGGTTTTACAAAATAAAATCAGAGGAATACTTCAATACGATTTTTCCGAATTTGATAAGGCATTATATGAAAAGAGCTGTAAATATTGTGAATTTAACTGGTTTTGTAATAATCAAAGGATAGATTTTAAGGTCCTTGAGGAAGATGAAGATTTTTTAGACGAGCTTGAATGGGAAAGCATTGAGGAGTTGACTTAGGTGAGGATTAATATAAATTTATTGAATAAGGATGTACATATACCTAAAGAGCTTATAGAAGCTGCTGATGGGGATGAACTTATTGCAAGAATTTTTTATAACAGGGGATATAAGAATCCGGATACAGTGCGTCAGATGTTAAAGGATGAATACTATACTCCCACAGAGGTAAACGAATTTGAAGGCATGCAAAGGGCTGTTGACAGGATACTTGAAGCTGCTGACAAGGGTGAGAAAGTATGTGTGTATGGTGATTATGATGTTGACGGTGTGACTAGTACGGTTACACTTGTGGAATGCTTAAGCCTATTTTTAGATAAAGTGGTATACCATGTTCCCGATCGTTTTACAGAGGGCTACGGCATGAATTTAGAGGTAATAGAGAGACTTGCAACCGAGAGGGTTTCTTTAATTATTACCTGTGATTGTGGAATATCCAATATAAATGAGATAAACCGTGCAAAAGAATTGAAGATGGATGTAATACTTACCGACCATCACAATATTCCATCCGAGCTTCCAAAGGCAGATGTGATATTAAACCCAAAGCTCCTCCTAGAGGGACACAAGGCAAGAAATATGTCGGGGTGTGCAATGGCATATTTTCTTTGTCTCGCACTTTTAAAGAGTAAGAGGCTAGAGGAGAAGTCGGAAGATTATTTAGATATGCTTGCTTTGTCACTTATCGCAGACGTAGTAAGCCTTAATGGAGAAAATAGATATTTACTTAAAAAAGCAATTCCTAGACTGTTCAATACAAAAAGGGAAGGGCTGGTAAAACTACTAGAGATAGCAAGCAAGACTAGTGAGCTCAGTACCGAAGAGGATATAGCTTTCCAGATAGCACCTAGAATTAATGCCGCAGGAAGAATGGAGTCGGCAAGGCTTCCGGTGGAATTAATGCTTTGTAAAGACCCTTACAATGCAGGTGAAATGGCTCAAAAGATAGATTATCTTAATATAGAGCGTAAAAGGGTTCAGCAGGAAATTATAGATCAGGCAATAGAACAGGTGGAGACAAGAAAGAAGAACAAGACAGTGTTAGTGCTTTACAGTGATTTTTGGCACCACGGAATTATTGGAATTGCAGCGGGCAGGGTATGTGAGGTGTACAGAAAACCGGCAATTCTTTTATCCCTCAAAGAGGATGGCAAAATGGTTGTAGGTTCTGCAAGGTCTGTTGAGGATATAAATATATATGAATTAATCAAGGAATGCAGCGGTAAGCTTTTAAAATTTGGAGGCCATTCTCAGGCTGCCGGACTTTCTCTTATGAAAGAGGATCTTCAGGACTTTGTAAGTGAAATTGAGCTTCTTGCGGAAAAGAAACACTTTATCAGTGATGCCGTAAGTGTTGATATAGATTTAGAGCTTGAAATTGATAGTATAACTATGGAGCTTTATGAAAGACTTCTTACAGCAGGGCCATATGGTGAAGGTTTTGAGGCGCCCCTTTTTGTATCCTACGGTTTAAAGGTTTTAAGTGACAGAAAGACTGAAAAGAACCATCACATAATGGTGTTAGAGGGGAAGAACAATACAAGAATTTCTGCAGTCAAGTGGTTTGGTGAGGATAAATCTCTTCAGGGCAAGGTTTTTGATGTGACCTACAAGATAAGTAAAAACACTTATAAGGGTAATTCCAGTATTCAGCTGACTTTAGTACATATGGTTGAAGGAGCTGGAGAGATACAAAAAGTATTTCGGGGGGATATTATTGATGAAAGAGGGATTGAGCTAAATATTTTGACAGAAAAATATGAAAAAGCCCTATTCTTCTATGAAGGCTTAAGTTCAAAATGTCCTCTAACGAATGCTATTGATCGTTTTGCTGTTGTAAAAGCGGATAGTCTGGTGTTATTATCTCCGCCGCCTAATACGGAAATTTTTAGGGAAATTGTAGCTTTGAGTAACCCTCATAACATTATAATTAACTTTAGCATTTTGCCCGATTATTCATTCAAAGGCTTTGTTACAAATCTTTTGGGAATTATAAAGCACATAGTTACAAAGGATAAGGGAATGGTATATATTGAAGCTATTGCAATAAAGCTTGCTGTGGAGGAGAGCGTCATAAAGTCAGGGCTCAAATTTTTGAAAG
>JAEZUI010000269.1 GCA_023421115.1 Bacillota bacterium
GTAACTCCAGCAAATGATTTACCAACAGTACCAGACTACAGTGAAACAACACCTGAAGATACAGCGGTATCAGGTAAAGTAGTCGGAACAGATCTAGATGGAGATACACTAACATATGTAAAGAAAATAGATCCAGCTAATGGAACAGTAGAAGTAAAAGCTGATGGAACATGGACATACACACCAAATAAAGACTATACTGGGACTGATGAATTTACAGTAGAAGTAAGTGACGGAAACGGTGGAACAGCAATAAGCACAATAACAATAGATGTAACACCAGTAAATAATCCGCCAAAAGTACCTAATTACAGTGAAAGAACAAAGAAAAACTCTTCGGTATCAGGTAAAGTTATAGGTTCTGATGTAGATGGAGATGACTTGACTTACAAAAAGCTAACAAGTCCTAAAAATGGTACTGTTGTTGATGACGTTTATGGATCATGGACATATACGCCAACAATTAATTATACCGGGATGGATTTATTTACTGTAGAAGTGAATGATGGGAAAGGTGGAACAGCAATAAGTACAATAACAATAGAAGTGATACCCGAAAAGGAAAATACACCATCAACGCCATCAATACCTTCAACACCATCAAAACCTTCAACACCATCAAAACCAAAAGAAAATGATGACGATAAGGTAATAACTGAACCAAAGGAAGATATTCCGACAGCAGTAAAAGTAATAGCTGATTTTGCTGTTTTGATAGACGCATCAACCATGAGAGCAGGAGAGAATAGCACAGTAGAATATACTATTACATACTTCAATAAGTTAGGATCTGAAATAAGCAATACTTTTGTCAATGTAAATGTTCCTGATTTAGTGACATTTGTTGATGCTGACAATAATGGCAAATTAAATGGCAAAGAAATCATTTGGGATATTGGTAGATTAAAAGGGAACGCAAAAGGAGAGTTGAAATTTAGACTTAAAATCAATAAACTTGATAATCAGGAATCAATAGTGTCACTAAATTCGAAAATATATACAACATATGAAAACACTGAAATTATCAATCCAGAAGATGATGAGTCAAAGATTGACACGTATTTGTTTGCAAATGGTACAGAGTTTGTTCATAAAAGGTACATATTGGGTTATCCTGATGGAACAGTTAAGCCAAAAGGTCCTGTGACAAGAGCGGAAGTTGCAGTAATATTTGCAAGAATACTTAATTTGAAGTCAGAAGAACATGTGAAGGGTTTAAAGGTGTTTAATGATGTGGCTGTTGATTTCTGGGGAGCAGAACATATTGAAGCAGTAACTGAAGTTGGTTTGTTCAAAGGCTATAATGACAACACATTTAAACCTAATCAACCGATAACAAGGGCTGAACTTGCCACAGTAATAGCTAAGTATTTAAAGATAACAACATATCCAGAATATAAAGTTTTGGTGAAGTACTTTAATGATATTTCGGGACATTGGGCAGAAGCTAATATTGCTGAAATATATAGGTATGACATAATAAAGGGCTATGAAGACAATACTTATAGACCTAACAACACAATAACAAGAGAAGAAACAATAACAATGGTAAATCAGATGCTACATAGAGGACCGTTAATGGGAGTAAGACCATCATTCCCTGACAATCTAGAGAGTAATTGGTCTTTTGGGCATGTTGAAGAAGCTACAAATACTCATAAATCATACTATAACGAAGATGGAAGTGAGACGCTTATAGAAATTATTCCAGAAGGAATTTGGTAAAATAGTAATGCTTAACAGAAAAGGGAGTGTCGCAAAACTACTTTTAAGTAGGGAGCGATGCTCCCTTTTATTAGAAATAAATAAAAATAGCCAATAGAATTTCGGAATGGCACCTCGATTTCCATTGTTTTTTGATTTTTGGGTAAAACGAATGCACTTATCAGTAATATTTTTATAAACTAAAAAGCTGTCTCGGTAGACTAGACTTTGATATATAATAATATAGACTGTTTCTGAAAATACAAAAAATGCACAATAAAACAGTTTGATAGGGCTTGGACAAAAAATTATGTAAACTAATATTTGTGGCTGAAATAGCGAACTGTATAACTAAGTAAATTAATAATTTCAATTAAATGAGCAAAATTATAGATTGCATTAATGCAACTCACTATTTAATATTTATTTCATAAGGATATGACTTTCTTTAAAGGAGTTGGTGGATATAAAAGTAATAATATAAAAGTTACTCAACAGATAATTAAAGTTAAACTCAAAATAATGCGTTTTAAAATTGCTTCTCTATAATTGAAACATTTAAAGTTTAATGAAAATATGAAAGATTTGAAACAATTAACAATTGCAAAATAAGAGCTATTGCCAAAAAAACGCAAGTTCCGACGCTGCTTTTCTTCATTATTAACATCCCCTTTTATTTTTTCTCTTTATTGGACATTATTAGATATCTAAAATACTACCAGATATTCACAACGTAGTCAATAGCTAGTCCGAAAAATGACAAAATATTGTTGCAGAAATATCATTTTATTGTGAATCATATTTCCAAAATGCTCTAAATAAATAGTTTAACAACAATAGTTGAGTTTGAGTGATAAAAATAGAACATAAGCTTGTTAACTCAAGACCACAACCTGTATCAATCCATAATTTACAGTATCATATCAGGTTCTTTTTTTTAGCGATGTAAGAATTCGGTTGTTTGACCTTTCACAGTGTTTTGTATATGAGCGTTTTGATATTTAAGGTTTTATAACATTGCAATCTAGCTCTGAATTGTCAGGAGTTATTAGCTTTATAATATACTCTCCGTAGCCTTTCATGCTATTTTTACTTATTGATAAAATTTGAGCACCTGTTCTTGAAGGTGTACCTATAAGAAGCAGTTGGTTTTTATATAATTTGATTTCGGAAGCATTAAAGTTATAAACCATCAGACCATATTCTTCGGGTTTTATAGGCTGGAATTTTTCACGGAATCCGAGTTTTCCAAAAAAGTCTTTTTGATTGTCGTGGTTTTTAGGTATAATAAGAATTCTATGTAGGTTATATTCTATTTGTGTTGGGATATAGTACCAATTTCTTTTGTAGTTTGCATTCCATAAAGGGTCATATAGAGGACGCTTATATAGGGGATTTCTATAGTTATAATTAAAAGGTATTTTGTTTCCTTGTGTGATTGTAAATTGCAGGTTGTCTATTTCGTTTTGATCTATAGTACTATCACAACTTTGTTGGTATATTATCTCATCTTTTAGGGGGATAAAGTAAGACAGTTCTTGCTGCAGGGAGTTGTTTTCCTGTATTAACTGCTCTAAGGCTATGCTTTCGTGAAGAGGGTTAAACGCGCCTACAGTGTGCTCTTTAATTTTTTGCATCAAATATTCATATCGTATTATGTTTTCTCTTAAAAAGTCTACTTCATAACCTTTGCGAGTAGAAAGTTGAAAGATAAAGTCTTTTTTATCTACTCCTTCAGCTAATAAATCATTTTGGACAATAGAAATTATTTGAGCTCCAGTCTGTTTTGGTTGTCCAATCAATGCTATCTGATTTTCTAATAGCTTAACACTTTCAACATTAAATCCATAAATCAAAAAGTTTATATTTTTATGTGCATTAACGCTAACACTTGGGCTGTAGCCCAAACTGCCAAAGATATCATAATTCATGCTTGCGCCTAATGAAAATGCAAACATCTTGTGGCGAGCCTCCATATTTTTAAAAGGCAAATCCAGCCAGCCGCGATAATACGTTACTTTCCAGTCAGGGTCATATACAGGTCTGAGATATAGTGGTTCATCGGATAGAATCCTGAATTTTATTTCAACTCCTTCTGTGAGCACTTTATTCAGTTTAGATGTGGGCAAGGGTGATGGAGGGAGATAGTGTGAATTTTTATGAACAGTCCTATCATCATCTTCATAGATGATTTCTTTTTCTTGGCACATCAAAGAATCAAGCAAATTTTTGATTCGCTGATTATCCTCTAATAATCCATTCTTATCCAAACTGTTGTTAAAGGTTGGTGTGTTTTTGGTATGTATTCCAAATACAATTATAATTGTAGCCAAGAATATTAATAACAATGCCATAAAGAATAGAAATTTCTTGGTTAAAATAATTATAAATACTTTCATTATTACACTTCCCTTCAATAAATACTTATTCACCTAGAAGTTTAAATAGAAGGTATTAACTGTGTGTTATGAAATAACGGATGGTTAAAAAATTATTGTGTATTTGTATATTCAGTGTTATAATTACTTTTTCAAACAGCGCTTACAAAGGTTGTGAACTTTGATAAATGATAAATATGAGCTTCGCTTTGCTAAAAAATGTTTAACTAACTAATTCATTTCTATGGTCAGGCAACCCTTAAGAAGACTATATAATAAACTATTGCATATTTTTAACGTTTTTTAACAGTTTTATCGTTTGTTGAGTCAGATGGTTAAAAAACTTTACTATTGGCGTGTCAAAAAATTCACTTTGGTGGTTTTATGATACTTATATTGTCTGTGTTTTTTAATAAGGTCGCAGCTCGTAAGTTCTGCTTGTAGCAAGTAGTAAAAAACAACATAAAAGGTACATTAAAGGGGAGGCTAAAAGTCGTGAAAAAAATGTCAAAACAGATTTTGGTTATTACCATGGTTCTTGCACTGATAGGATCTTTTCTTCCAACATTCGTTGGTGCTACCGAACTGGTTAATTTGCCGGAAGTTAAGAATTATCTTAACCTTACAAGTGTTTCGCAAGCAGTATATACACCTAGTGTATCAGACTCGGTTTATTCCAATGAAACTGTTTCAAATGTTATTAAACCATCTGTTGGTGGTGCTTTGCAAGTTCTTGAGGTGGACGGTAAAAACACTCTGTGTGGTGAAGCTGGAGACCCAATTCAATTAAGGGGAATGAGTACCCATGGTCTTCAATGGTATCCTCAAATCATCAATAACAATGCGTTCGCAGCACTGTCCAAGGATTGGGGCTCTAATGTTATCCGTCTTGCCATGTATGTGGGAGAGAACGGATACGCAAAAGACCCGGAAATTATAAAGCAAAGGTTAATCGATGGAATAGATTTAGCCATTGCAAACGATATGTACGTAATTGTTGATTGGCATGTACATATGCCTGGAGATCCAAATGCTGAAGTATATAGTGGGGCTATGGATTTCTTTGACGAAATTTCTTCGCTTTATCCAAATGATAAACATATCATTTATGAGTTGGCAAATGAGCCAAGCAGTAATGACCCTGGGGTTCCTAATAATGCTGCAGGATGGGAGGCTGTAAAGTCTTATTCTGAGCCTATCATTAAGATGCTTCGTGACAAGGGGAATGAAAATGTTATTATCGTAGGAAGCCCCAACTGGAGCCAGCGTGCAGATTTGGCGGCGGACAACCCTATAAATGATGCGAATACAATATACACTGTTCATTTTTACACAGGCACTCATATGCCTGCCACAGACAGTTCAGACAGAAATAATGTTATGAGTAATGCCATCTATGCAATGGAAAAAGGTCTTGTGCTTTTTGCCTCTGAGTGGGGTACCAGTGAAGCGACAGGGAACAACGGACCATATCTGAATGAGGCAGATGTATGGCTTGATTTCCTAAATAAAAATAACATTAGCTGGTGTAACTGGTCATTGACAAATAAAAACGAAACATCAGGAGCGTTTACGCCTTTTGAGCTTTATAAATCAGAGGCTACCGATTTGGATCCCGGTGAAGATCAAGTGTGGGATCTTAAGGAATTAAGCGTTTCGGGGGAATATGTACGTGCAAAAATCAAGGGCATTGATTATGAACCAATTGACCGTACAATAAGAAAAGATTATACAACGGTAATATGGAACTTTAATGATGGAACTGATCAAGGGTTCGGTGTAAATGGTGACAGTCCTGTAAAAGAAGGTGTAACGGCAACAAACTCATATAATGCGCTTCAGATAGCAGGCTTAAATGCAAGCAACGATATTTCTGACGGCAACTACTGGGCAAACCTCCGTCTCTCAGCAGACAATTCAAGTGCCCGTCCCGATATTTTCGGAGCAGAAAAACTTACAATGGATGTTATTGTTTCGGAGCCAACAACAGTGTCTATAGCAGCTATTCCTCAAAGTTCTACAAAGGGCTGGGCTAATCCGTTGAAAGCTGCTAGAGTTACGTCGGAAGACTTTGAAGAGCAAGAGGACGGTAAATACAAAGCAGTCTTAACTATAACAACAATAGATTCTCCTAACTTTGAAGCAATTGCAAAAGACGAACAAAACAGTATAATGACCAATATTATTCTGTTTATCGGTACAGAAAATGCTGATGTTATAGCTTTAGACAATATTTCAGTATCTGGAAATCGTGAGGTTGTTGAACAGCCTGTTGAGCATGCTCCTATAGGAAAACCCACTTTACCTTGTGATTTCGAAGATGGTACTCGACAGGGCTGGAACTGGGATGCATCATCAGGGGTAAAAAGTGAGTTGACCATAGAAGCGGCAAACGGTTCAAAGGCTATTTCATGGGATGTTGCTTATCCCGAAGTTAAGCCTGCGGATGGATGGGCTTCAGCACCTCGTATTATGTTGTCGAACATTAATACAACACGTAGGGATAACAGATATCTTACTTTTGATTTTTATTTAGACCCTGTGCGTGCTAACGAGGGCGTTCTTTCAATTAATCTCGCCTTTGCACCACCTAGTCTTGGGTATTGGGCACAGGCTTCTAAAAATTTCGATATTTCATTGGAAGCATTGGCAGGTATGGAAAAAACCGAAGATGGACTTTATCATTTTAAAGCTAGCTTTGATTTAGACAAATTAAATGATGACAAAGTGTTTGAACCAAATACTTTTTTACGTGATATCACAATTGTTGTAGCTGATGTACAAAGTGATTATGCTGGAAAAATGTATATGGACAACATAGCATTTGAACCGGAATCAAAAGAGTATCTGATTAGTGTTGATGACCTATCCCACGGAAACATTGTAGCAAGTTCTGTGTATGCAGAGGCAGGTACAACGATAGAACTTACAATAACTCCTGATACAGGTTACCGTTTAGAAGCTGGTTCACTTAAGTATAATGATGGTACAACTGATACAGTAATAAGCGGAACAAGCTTTGTTATGCCTCCAAAGGACATAACCCTAACAGCGAAGTTTGGAAAGAAACCGTCGGAAAGTAGCAGTAAAGGTTCATCTTCTTCAAAGAGTAAACCTGTTTCTAAACCGACACCTATTGCTACATCTACAACTATGCCGGAGTCTACCTCTATACCAGGTTCGTCTGTAAGAATTTCGGGATATACGGTGCAAGTTTCAGTATATGCTAATAGTGAGACTGATAGTACTGGTAGAACTGTTGCTATAATTGATGAGGCACAATTAACCGAGGCAATAAATAAGGCTATTGAAGAAGCAACTAAATTAGATAAAGGAATTTCAGCAATTAAAGTCACTGTAGAGGCTGCAAAGGATGTGAAATCATTTGAGGTAAACATTTCAAAGGAAGATGTGAATTCTTTTGTGGATAAAAAACTTGAAAAAGTAATAATATCCACAGCCATATCAACTATATCTTTTGATCAAAAAGCTATATCAAAGATTTCCTCAAGTTCAAAAGAGGATGTTAAAATTAAAATTTCAGATCCTTTAGCGTCAAGTATCCCTGCTGAACTTACGAAAATAGTTGGTGACAAACCTGTTATAATCTTAAGCGTGATTAGTGGTAATGAAACCATATCCAATTTTGAAGGAAATGTAACAGTAGAATTGCCGTACACCCTTGGTGAAGGTGAAGATTCCAATGCAGTTGTGATTTATTCCATAAATGCTGATGGCAAATATGAGATGATTAAGGACTGTGTTTATAACAAGGCTACAAAAAAAGTAACATTTAAAGCAAGTAGCCTTTCATTATTTGCGGTAGGTTATAACAAAGTAGACTTCTCGGATGTATCCGGTTGGTACAACGAATCGGTAAACTTCCTTGCAGCAAGGGGTATAATAAAGGGCAAGGGAAAAGATGTTTTTGCACCAAATGCAAACATAACAAGAGCAGAGTTTGTTCAGATACTTGCCAACATGGCAGGAGTAGATAAGAGCAAATTCTTAAGTTCAGCCTTTGAGGATGTAAAGATCAATGACTGGTTCAACAGTGCAGTACAATGGGCGTATGAAAGTGGCATTGCATATGGGGCTAATGGTAGTTTTAACCCAAATGCCAAAATAACCCGTCAAGATATGGCAGTAATGCTTGATCAGTATAATAAAAAGGTTGCAGGCTATAGCCTGGAAAGTATAAATAAAGCTGTGAAATTCAACGATGACAGCGAAATTGCAGAATATGCAAAAGCATCGGTGGCAGCTATGCAAGTGGTAGGGATTATCTCGGGAAAAGGTAACAATATCTTTGATCCAAAAGCCAATGCAACAAGGGCAGAAGCGTCGAGCATGATTACCTCATTAATACAAAAAAGTATAGAATAATATGATTTATTAAAAACAAGCGGTAGGTTTATCACAGCCTACCGCTTGTTTTTTGTAAATTGGGAGTTCAGACACAGGACTTATAGATATTCCTTTACCAATAGAGCACGTATATAGCCTCTATCCTTAGTTGTTGAGTCTATGTAGAAGCCCCTGCCGTAATAGAATCTTATTAAATCCTTATATTTAGCAGCAGTATGTAAACTGACTTTTTTTATGCCTTTTGCCAACAGTAGTTTATCAACTAAATTCATTAGTGATTTGCCGATACCAATATTGTGGTAATCAGGGCTTACTCCAAACCTACTTATATAAGCAGTATTATCGGGAAGTATTTTGACTCTTATAGCACCAACCGGTGTGTTATCAATAAAAGCAACAAATACTTCATTATTAACGATGTCATTTTTTATGTCTTCCAATGATTCTTCTAAAGCTTCCAACGAGCCTTTAAGTCCAGTGTCTTCCATATATTTTTTAAATGCTTCTCTTGTAATAATCTGTATTGCTTCTGTGTCTTCAACAGACGCATTCCTTATTATGAACGAATAATTCATTTTTGCCTCACTATTTCTCTATTTACCCATTAATAATGCCATTATTGCCTTTTGAACATGAAGTCTGTTTTCTGCTTCATCAAATACAACAGACTGTGAGCCATCAAGGATCTCTTCTGTTACTTCGTAACCTCTGTATGCAGGAAGACAGTGAAGGAAAATAGCATCTACCTTTGCTTTAGAGAAGAGATTGCCATCAACTCTATAAGGTTCAAAAATCTTTATTCTTGCTTGTTTTTCAGATTCCTGTCCCATGCTTACCCAGGTATCTGTATATACGACGTCAGCATCTTTGATTGCCTCAACAGGATCTTCTGTAATAATAACATTAGAGCCTGATATTTTAGCTGCTTCTTTGGCTTCTGACACAATCTTTTCATCACACTGATAACCTTTTGGGGCACCGATGGCTATGTCCATACCTACTTTAGAACAGCCATGGAGCAGGGAATGTGCTATATTGTTTCCGTCGCCAAGATATGCCATTTTTAAACCCTTTAGAGTTCCCTTGTGTTCATAAACTGTGAAAAGATCAGCTAAAATCTGGCATGGGTGCATTAAATCGGTTAGTCCGTTTATGACAGGTATATTACCGTATTTTGCCAGGTCTTCAACGTCGCTGTGGTCAAAGGTCCTTATCATAATTCCATCAATATATCTTGATAAGACTTGAGCAGTATCGTATATGGTTTCACCACGTCCTATCTGTATATCGTTTGAGCTCAAAAATAGAGCATATCCGCCTAACTGATACATACCTACTTCAAAGGATACCCTTGTTCTAGTAGAAGATTTGGTAAAAATCATTCCTAATGTCTTACCTGATAAGTGGTGATGAGTTACCCCACCTTTTTGCTGGTTTTTCAGCTTTTCGGAAAGGGTTAATATTTGTTCAATTTCTTCTAGAGCTAGATCATTAAGACTTATTAAATGTTCCATAAACAAATCCTCCATATATAAAATATATTTGTACAGTGTATTATACTTCAGATAATATACCGTCTAATGTATTAACAATACCATCTATATCATGTTCGGAAACTATTAGAGGGGGTAAAAGCCTAATAATACTTTTTCCAACATTACCTACAAGATATCCTTTTTCAAATAATTTATTTTTAATTTCTACAGCATTTTCGGTTGCTAACTGTATACCAACCATAAGGCCTTTTCCCCTGATTTCCTTGATAGAGTTGAATTTACCAACAAGACCTGTAAGTTTTTCAACTAGATAATTACCCATCTTTTCGGAGTTATCAACAAGTTTTTCTGACAGAATTATTTCGATTGATGCAAGGCCTGCTGCACAAGCAAGGGGATTGCCGCCGAAAGTAGAACCATGATCTCCGGGTTCGAAGGCACTCGCTACATGATCTTTAGCTAAAAGTGCACCTATAGGGAAGCCTCCTCCTAGTGCTTTTGCTAAAGTGAATATATCAGGTTCCACGCCGAATTGTTCATAAGCAAAAAGTTTTCCAGTCCTGCCTAGACCGCTTTGAACTTCATCGAAGATTAAAAGTATTCCTTTTTCATCACATAATTTTCGTACACCCTGTAAGTACTCTTTTGTTGTAAGGTTAACTCCGCTTTCACCTTGAATTGGCTCAATCATTACTGCACAGGTATTGCCGTTTATAGCTTTTTCAAGAGCATCAAGGTCATTTATAGGGACCTTCAGGAAGGTAGGTGTCAATGGTGAATAAGGTTTCTGGTACTTATCCTGTCCTGTAGCGGCTATTGTAGCAAGAGTTCTTCCGTGAAAAGATTTATCAAGAGTAATTATTTCGAATTTTTCAGGCATGCCTTTTTTCTTAAAATATATGCGAGCAAGCTTTATAGCGCCTTCATTTGCTTCGGCCCCACTATTTGCAAAGAAGACTTTATCGGCACAGGAGTTTTCTACCAACAGTTTTGCTAGTTTTGCCTGAGGTTCAATATAGTATAGATTTGAGCAATGTATAAATTTCTCTGCTTGTGTTTGTATTGCGTTTACAAGCTTTGGATGTGAATGGCCTACTGCACTTACTGCTATTCCTCCAAGAAAATCATAATATTTATTTCCTTCTATATCCCAAAGGTTTATACCTTTGCCATGGTCAAAGCATACAGGGGTTCTATTACCAAATGTATTCATAAAATATTTTTTATCCATATCAATAATTTCATTTAGTTTCATAATAAAGCACCTCCACTTAAGTTTATTTATAATTATACATAAAAATGTATAAAAATGCAATACTTATAATGGCAAATTTTTTGGCCAAATACCAGTAAAAATCATATAAGTAATAAATTGACATATATAAACGAAATAAAAACACTTTTCCCGTAATTTTATGTTTTGAGAGCATTAGGGAAGGTGTTTTTTTATAGATTTAAAGAAAGTATCTCTTAATCTGGATTTCTCTTTTTCTAGTATGGAGAAAAAAGCATAAAGGGAATTGTTGTTTTCTTCCTGCATATCAGTATAGTTCATTCCGTAATCAATATAAGAATCATAAGTGATTTTTCTGATAATAGTTCCTTTAGCAGAAATTATATCTTTATTCGGAAGGAATATTGTCAAATTAAGCTGGTCACTTGCTATTGAGAAGTCTCTCTTTGAGTAAAAAGCCATTCCTGTTAAACTAATATCATGTATAATTGCAAAATGTTCGTCTTCAGAATTTTCTGATTTTATGCTGGCAGCTACATAAACATCGTATCGGGGAAAGACCCTGCAATTTTTCAAATCCTTAATATTCTTAATATCAACAGTAACAAGGCTTGGAAACTGTGGCTGGATGCTAGATATATCACCAATAAAAAGATATTCCATATCTTCATTGGTTAGCTTTATAGTTATAGTTTGCCCAGGCATTATTATACTTTCTAGATATCCGGGTATTAAGGCTATTGATACAGAGTTATCCTCAACTTTATATACAATATTTTGATGCCAGATATTGCTTGAAGAAAGTCTTGTATAGACAACAACACCTTCCTTTAATATTGTATATAGTAGGTCTTTTCTCAATATAATCAACCCTCCTGTTTAATGTAGTGCCTTTTAACAAGGGAATTTCAAGTCATATTTAATTTTTTAAGTACTTTCATATTATATAATATATTATTGTATAAAAGTACAAATATTATATATCATAATTATTCATCTCTATATATATTCTAAATAATTGTCAAAAATCCTTCAAAAAAAATGCTAAATTTATAATTTCTCATTACTATGATATGGAATGTTTTCTTTCATGATCATAGTTCCAATACCTTTATTGGTAAAAATCTCTAGCAAAAGGCAATGAGGAATACGTCCGTCAATAATGTGTGTCCTTCCAACTCCTTTTTCAAGAGCCTCTACACAGCCTAACACCTTAGGAATCATTCCACCGTCTATAACTTTTCTTTCAATGAGAGTATGGGTTTCGTTGACAGTTAGTGCAGTTATTATGTCGTCACTATCTTTGTTCATCTTAACTCCTTCAATGTCGGTCAGAAGTATTAATTTTTCCGCTTTAAGAGCAGCCGCAATTTCACCGGCGACGGTGTCGGCATTTATGTTATAGCTTTGGCCGTCTTTACCCACTCCAATTGGGGCAACAACCGGGATGTATTCATCTTTTGCAATTAACTCGATAAGTTTGGAGTTTATATTAGTTATCTTACCGACATAACCTAAATCCACATCTTTTCCATCTACAGTAGCTTTATATTGCTCACATTCTATCAAGTTGCCGTCGATACCACAAAGACCAATAGCTTTACCTCCCATTTTGTTGAGAAGGGATACAATTTCCTTGTTGGTCTTTCCTACTAGTACCATTTGGGCTACTTCCATAGTAGAACTGTCGGTAACTCTTAAGCCGTTGATAAATTGGCTTTTTATGCTGAATTTTTCAAGTGCTTTGTTTATTTCGGGGCCTCCGCCATGAACAACAACAGGATTCATACCGATATATTTTAGAAGAGTGATATCTTCCATTACAGAATTTTTTAATTCATCATTAATCATGGCATTACCACCGTATTTTATTACAACAGTTTTGCCCGAAAGCTTTTGTATATAGGGTAAAGCTTCCACTAAAATTTCTGCTTTTTTTATTATAGCTTCCATATGAGTTTCCATTTAAATTCCTCCAGTAATAAATTATAAATACAATCCAGATGTCACAAGACCTGTGTGTTCAGGTAATTCACACATAATATTTAAATCCTGAACAGCTTGCCCGGCCGCGCCTTTTCCTAGATTATCTACAGCCGACAATACGATTACACGGTTTAGACGCTTATCCACAACAATACCTATATCAATATAATTTGAACCCGCAACATGTTTAGTTTCGGGTAAATTACCCTCTTCTAAGATTCTTACAAAGTATTCGTTTTTATAAAATTCTTTATATAGTCCAATTAATTCCGAAGCAGACTTTTCACAGGATAGATTTGCATAAATGGTACTTAGCATACCTCTCTTCATAGGAGCTAAATGGGGTGTAAAAGATACAAGAATTTCTTCTCCAGCAAGGAGTGATAACTCCTGCTCAATTTCTGAAGTATGTCTGTGAGTAGATACTTTGTATGCTTTGAAATTTTCAGTACATTCGCAAAAGGAATTTGCTAGTTCTGTGCTTCTGCCTGCGCCGGATACACCTGATGCCGCATCAATTATAATGTTCTTTTTATCAATAAGATTATTTGAAATTAGCGGGGCAATTCCTAAAATTGAACAGGTAGGATAACAACCGGGATTGCCTATTATTTTCGCAGTCTTTATAGCTTCGCGGTGAAGCTCGGGCAGCCCGTAAACAGATATATCAAGCAACTCTGGCATCCCATGTTTTGCATTGTACCATTTTTCATATACCTCAACACATTTATAACGGAAGTCACCGCTGTGATCTATAATCCTCTTGTTTTTTTCAACTAGTTTTGGGATAACTTCTTTCGATACACCGTGAGGAAGGGCGGTTATAAATATATCAGCTTTTTCTGAAATCTTATCTATGTCAAGCCCTTCACACTCCATATCGAACACATTTCTCAAATTTGGATAAACATCGGAGATCTTCTTGCCGACAAAACTTTGAGATACTACTGTGTTTATTTTTATTTGCGGATGGTTTTGAAGTAGTCGAACTATTTCTATTCCAACATAACCTGTTGCACCAATTATTCCTACATTTATCATAATATTTTCCTCCTAATTATAAAGGTTATTTTTAACTATACCTTGAATGTTCTCTAAAAAATTATTTTTACTTCAGTAAATTAAGCTTTTGAAACGTAAAGTAATCAACTGCTTTAGCATACGTCATAGTATAATTTGCGATATAATTTATAATTATACAAAACAATGTATAAAAATTCAATAATATTTATAAATATTCATATATTAAACTCAAAAAATGTTTTTGCAGAAAAGATAGTTGATTTTTGAGGGTCACCTTGCAAATCAACTAGAAAAGGCGGCTAATGATTGGGGTATAGGGCTTTTGAGAATTTAAAATGTGCAAGTTTAAAAAATAGTTTATGCAAAGTTACTAATACATAAAAATGATTTTTGTTAAAAAGTATACTAGCTGGGGTTTTGTTAAAATGGTATATTTAATATGTAGAATAGTTCGGAATAATTGGGAGGGGGAAAAAAATGGCAAGCGTTAAACTTAAGAACATATTTAAAAGATATTCTGGTGGGGTTACTGCTGTTAATGACTTTAATTTAGACATCGAGGATAAGGAATTTATCATATTGGTAGGTCCTTCAGGATGTGGAAAGACTACAACCCTTAGAATGGTTGCAGGACTTGAGGAGATTTCCGAAGGTGAATTGTATATAGGAGACAAACTTGTTAATGATGTTGCTCCTAAGGATAGGGATATTGCGATGGTTTTCCAGAACTACGCCCTATATCCTCATATGAGCGTTTTTGACAACATGGCATTTGGATTGAAGCTCAGAAAGTTACCGAAAGATGAAATAAAAAGAAGAGTTCTTGAAGCTGCAAAGATTCTTGACATAGAGCACTTACTTGAAAGAAAACCAAAGGCATTGTCTGGAGGTCAGAGACAGAGGGTTGCGCTCGGTCGTGCTATCGTTCGTGAGCCAAAAGTTTTCTTAATGGATGAGCCTTTGTCAAACCTTGATGCTAAGCTGAGGGTTCAGATGAGAACTGAGATCAGTAAACTTCACCAAAGACTTCAAACAACAATTATATACGTTACTCACGACCAAACAGAGGCCTTGACGATGGGTACAAGAATCGTTGTTATGAAGGATGGATATATTCAGCAGGTTGATACTCCATCAAGCCTGTATGAAAGACCAAACAACATGTTCGTTGCAGGATTTATAGGAAGTCCGCAAATGAACTTCATAAATGCAAAAGTTGAAAAGCGTGGAGAAGAAGTGCATCTTGTATTTGGTAAGGAAGACATCAAACTTCCTGAAGGAAAAGCTAAGAAACTTGAAGGTACTGAGTATGTAGGTAAAGAAGTTGTTATGGGTATTAGACCTGAGAATGTCCATGACGAAGCTATGTATCTCGAAACATTATCTGACAGTATAGTGGATGCGGAAGTTGAAGTTGTAGAAATGCTCGGTTCAGAGACATTATTGTATCTTGTAGTTGATGAAGTTGACTTTGTTGCAAGGGTTAACCCTAGAACTAAGGCTAAACCTGGAGACAGAATTAAAGTTGCTTTTGAAACAAATAAGATTCATCTGTTTGACAAAGAAACAGAGAAAACTATAATGAATTAATAGGTAAATAAATCTGTTATATAAAGGGAAAGATTAATTTAATCTTTCCCTTTTTGATTTTTTGTGTATAATATATATATAAATATATAAATCCCTTATTAAAGACAGACGGTGGCATGCAGAAATTATTTTTGCATATTGGTTTTTATCATACCGCAGCGGAAGCTGCAATCAAAGTAGTAAATTCCGCTGAGGCAAACAGCGGAACAATATCTTCTCAAAAAGTGTCTTATAACGCTTACGCTATAAGACTTACAGTACAAAAGTTTGCTAAATAAACAAACTTTTCGAGAAGAATTGTATAGGAATGATAGGGGGGGCAAAGTTGTCTGTTAAGCTTTATCAGAGTTTGATTAATCAAGTTAAGGATATAATTGATGATGAGTTCGGAATTATGGATGATACCGGGCTTATTTGGGCATGTTCAAATGAAAAGGCTAATGGTCAGAATAACCCTTTAGCAATCGAAGTAATGAGGTCTAAAGAACCTTTTGTAATCATTGAAGGACAATCTTTTCTTAAAGTTTATATAAAAAACAAGCTTGAGTTTATTTCCTTTATAAAATCACAAGATAAGGAGAATTACAAATACCTTTCTTTAATTTCAATAAATGCAATAAACATGAAGAGTTATTATGAAGAGAAATATGACAAGCTGAACTTTTTAAAAGGAATAATTATGGATAATATTCTACCCGGTGACATTACTCTAAGGGCTAAGGAACTTCATTTGGCCAATAACGTCAGGCGGGTTGTTTTTCTTATAAGTACGGAAAAAGCTAAGGATATATATACTCATGAAATAATTGAGGGATTGTTTCCTAGCAAAAATAAAGATTTTGTTATTATTTTAGATGATGAGAGCACTGTTTTAATCAAGGAACTTAAGCAGGAATTTGATTATAAGGAAATAAGTAAAACTTCAAAAATAATTGTAGATACCCTTTCCTCAGAACTTGTTAAGGCTAAAGTGGGTGTTGGTACTGTTGTAGATAACATAAAGGATATAGGCCGGTCATTTAAAGAAGCTGAGATGGCATTATTAATAGGAGGCATATTTGATGACAACCAGTCGGTAAATGATTATAACAGACTAGGAATAGGAAGATTAATTTATCAATTGCCTACAACATCATGTACGCTTTTTCTTAACGAAGTTTTCAAGGATGGTACCTTTGAATCGCTCGACCAGGAAACAATGTCCACTATTCAAAAGTTTTTTGAAAATAATTTAAATGTCAGTGAAACATCAAGACAGCTATATATTCATAGAAATACTTTAGTTTATAGATTGGATAAAATCCAAAAGATTACAGGGCTTGACTTGAGAATGTTTGACGATGCAATAATTTTTAAGGTTGCCATGCTTGTAAAAAAATATCTTGATAGTGATAAGAGATTTATGTAAAATGATTTCTAAATATTGCTATCGTTAACCTAAAGAAGGGTTTTTAAGGGAGATGTAGAATATTAATCATATATAGATGAAAAGCTCTAAAACTAAATTTTAAAGGAAGTTTTTCATCTAAATTAGATAACGTTTAAGTGCTATATAAATTTAACTTTAGTGCACGTTATCTATAGATATGAAGTTGTTTTAGGAGGTTAAAGGTGGTAGAATTCAGATCGGTTACAAAAGAATATCCTAATGGAACTGTAGCACTTAATAATGTTAATATAAATATAACTAAAGGCGAGTTTGCTTTTATAGTAGGGCAGAGTGGCTCCGGGAAATCTACAATGCTAAAACTGATTTTAAAGGAAGAAGATCCAAGTACGGGAGAAGTTTTTGTAAACGGGTACAATGTTTCGGCATTGAAACGTAAAGAAATACCTTATTTAAGGAGAAGCTTAGGGGCAGTATTTCAGGATTTCAGGCTTCTTCCTAATAAGACAGTTTATGAAAATGTTGCTTTTGCGATGCAGATTACAGAAGCACTTCCGAGGGAGATTAGGAGACAGGTACCAATGTCTTTAGCTTTAGTAGGGCTTAGTAAGAAAGCAAATGTTTATCCGGGACAGCTTTCAGGGGGAGAACAACAGAGAGTCGCACTAGCGAGGGCTTTAGTTAATAATCCCGCATTGCTTATTGCTGATGAGCCTACAGGGAATTTAGATCCTGAGACTTCTTGGGAAATAATGAAGTTGCTATCTGAAGTTAATTGCAGAGGGACTACTGTGATTGTAGCCACTCATGAGAAAAATATAGTAGACTCGATGAAAAAGAGAGTAATTGCTATTGACAAAGGTATGATAGTTAGGGATCAGGAGAAAGGACAATACGGAGATGAAGTTAAGAACAACAAAGTATATAGTTAAAGAAGGTTTAATAAATACTTATAGAAATGCGCTTATGTCATTGGCTTCTGTGGGTGTTGTTACAGCTTCGATGATTATATTAGGTGTGTTTTTGGTAATCGCAATAAATCTAAGCTATAATACACAAAAGTTGAAGGAACAACCTCAAATGCAAGTTTTTTGCGAACCTGAGTTAGACGATGAACAGATTGGAGTTATTGAAAAGAAGATTAAAAGTGATTCTAGAGTAAAAAAATACACTTATGTATCAAAGCAAGAAGCGCTTATAAAAGCAAAGGAGATGTTAGGGAACGACCAGGATGTTGTTGAGGGACTTGGAGACGACTTTATGCCTGTTTCGTTTATTGTAGAATTGAAAAATTTAAAAGAAGCGCAGGATGTTGTTTCCGCCTTCAAATCAATACAGGGCGTTGGAAATGTGAGGTACTCTCAGGAGCGGGTAGACATTATTTTAAAGATAGCAACTTGGGTTCAGATTGGCAATATGGCTCTAATAATCATTTTGCTTGCAATAGCGATGTTTATTATATCTAACACCATTAAACTAACTGTATTTGCTAGGCGAAAAGAAATAAATATAATGAAATATATAGGAGCAACTGATTGGTTTATTAGGTGGCCATTTGTTGTTGAAGGTGTTATAATAGGATTAGCTGGAGCAGCTATAGGTTTTGTAGCTATAAGTATTGTGTACGCAATTTTTTTAAGTATGGTGGCAGAGGAAGTAAATATTTTCTCTTTGATTAGTTTGGGAGAACTTCAGTTTAATGTGACTTATACATTTGCGTTGGTAGGTATTGTAATAGGTACTCTTGGAAGTACTATTTCAATTAGGAAATATCTGCAAGTTTAGTGTTGTGTGGCACAATTATCCTTTGCATAGTTTCTCTTTAGGTCTAAAGAGAAAAATAAAGGTTATAATGTCATAAGTTATTATATCAAACAAATGAAAAGAATTATGCTAGGAGGTATTTGAACGTGAAGAAAGCTTTGTGCATTTTATTGTCTCTTGTAATTGGTATGTCACTCATAGTGCCCGTTTTTGCGGATAAGCTCACGGATGCTCAAAACAAAAAAAATACCGTTGATAAAAAGATTAACGATTTGACTAAGCAAAAAAAGAGTGAAGAAAAGAAGTTGCAAACTGCAAAAGAAAAGCAAGAAGAAATCGAATCAGCTCAAAAAAGAGAAAAACAAGAGTATGATGAATTATTAGACCAAATAGGTGAATTGAATCAAGGAATTGAAGAGCTCGATAAATCGATAGAGGCAAGTGAAAAAGAATACAATGATAAAATGGAACTGTTGAAAATCAGATTAAGGGTAATGTACGAAAATTCCGATTTTACATACTTAGATACATTGGCTGAGTCAAAAAGTGTGACTGATTTTCTTGAAAGACTTGAGCTGGTATCTACAATTAGCAAGAGGGATAAAGAGATTGTTGAATGTATAAAGGAAGCAAAGAGAGATATTGCATTCAAGAAGCAACTGGTTGTGGGACAAAAGGAACAGGTTCAGTTAAAGGCTGATGAGTCTTTAAAAACAATAAACAATTTAAGTGCTTCAAGGGCTAGTTTAGACAATCAAATAAAAGAAATAAACACCAAATTGAAGAAGCTTGAACAGGAAGAAGACAAACTAATTAGTCAATCAAATGCTTTAGTTAGCCAAATTAAAAACCTTCAAAAAAAGGGAGCTTATGCCGGTGGAAGTATGACTTGGCCTTGTCCTAGCTCTTCAAAAATATCATCTTACTATGGAAATAGGCTTCATCCCATACTAAAGAAATATAAGATGCATACAGGTATTGATATATCAGCAAAACAAGGAACTTCAATAGTAGCGGCCAACAAAGGAACTGTAATTATGGCCGGTTGGCAAAATGGTTATGGTTATACAGTCGTGCTTGATCATGGAGGAGGTATAACGACCCTATATGCGCACTGCAGCAAGCTTTTAGTTAGTGTAGGAAAGTCGGTAAAAGCAGGTGAGACTATTGCAAAGATAGGTAGTACAGGAATGTCGACAGGACCTCATTTGCATTTTGAAGTTAGAAAGAATGGATCTACTACAAATCCATTAAATTATGTAAGTAAATAGAATTGTTAACCTATGTAAATAATAGGTCCGGGGATTACCCGGGCCTTATTTCAAATTAAGGTGTTTAAAGCTTTAGCTTGAATAAATTTTAAGATTTATGTATTAATATGAGCTTATTATATTATTTAATCAACGAGCATATGATATAATGATAAAAGGCCTAATGCTGACAGTATTGATGTTAAAGGCAAAAGTGGAGGGCTCAGTATGCTAAAGCATTTTTTCTTAAGTTGAAAGAAAATAGGCAAAAAATAAGGGGTTTTAAGGCCCCAAAATTTATTTTAACAAATTAAAATCCAAATCATTAGGGGATTAAAGGGAGTGTTTGCGCTTTGAATAAAAATGTGTTTTTTCAAAAGATTCTGCCCATTATTGTTGTTGTTGTAATGACAAATGTTATTACTGCTATGGGATTTTTGTTGTGGCATAATTTGACGCCAAATTATGTAGTTGTGCCTGAGGTAACGACACAGCAGCAAGCTAATATATTTGACTTTAATCCAAACTATGCAATACAGTTTGACAGTAAAAGTGTTGAATATGAAAATGTAAAAAAGTTTGACAAGGTAAGGGCATTGCTGGAAGAATACTATTATAAAGATACAAATGAGAATGAAATGCTTGAAGGTGCGATTTCCGGCATGACGGAAGCTTTAAAAGACCCCTATACGGTATATTTTACAAAAGAGCAGATGAAGCAGTTTACTGAAAAGTCTCAAGGAAGCTACGTTGGTATAGGTGTTGTTGTTACAATGGGGGAGGAGGGAATTCTCTCAATTGTAGAGCCTTTTGCGGAATCTCCTGCACTTGAAGCAGGAATTGCTAAAGATGACAAGATAGTTAAAGTTGATGATAATGATGTTACAACTATACGAGATGAAGATATGATTATTAGTATGATAAAGGGAAAAGAGAATACGAAGGTTAAGATAACTGTTTATAGGCCATCAGAAGGGAAGTATTTAGATTTTGATGTCACAAGAAAAAAGATCAAGGTTGTAAATATAAATAGTGAAGTATTAAAGGATGACATTGGATATATAAGGCTTTCAATGTTTGACAGTGAGATAAATAAAGATTTTCAAGAGCACTTAAATAATTTGCTTAAGAAGAAGATAAAAGGACTTGTAATTGACTTAAGAGATAATCCGGGTGGAGATTATGATCAGGTGTCGGCTATAGCTGACAGGTTAATACCAGAAGGATTGATTGTATATACAGAGGATAAGAAGGGGAACAAGCAAGAAAAGAAATCCGATCCTACTGAGTTGAATATTCCTATAGCAGTTTTAGTAAATGAAAACAGTGCCAGTGCCTCTGAGGTTTTATCCGGTGCACTAAAAGATCACAATAAGGCTACTTTGGTCGGGACTAAGACTTTTGGAAAGGGGCTTGTTCAGGCGGTGGTTAATTTAGAAGATGGCTCTGGATTGAAAGTAACAATAGCTAGGTATTTTACACCTTCTGGAGTTTGCATACAGGATGTAGGGATCGAACCACATTTAAAAGTGGAGCTTGCAGACAAGTACAAGAATTTTGCAATATCGCAGATTCCTAAAGAAGAGGACAGTCAGCTTCAGAAAGCTATTGAAGAGATAAAGGGTGCAATTAGATAATTGGGAGCTTAAGTGCTTTCATTATGGAGTTTAATATCTAAATTATGTTAAGGGTATTTTTGGGAATGCCTAAATAATTTATTTAAAAAAATGGAATGCCAATATAAAGTTGCATTCCATTTTTTGTGTATATTTGGGTAAATTATGTACATAATACTTTTAGGAGGTGTTAAGGAATGAAAGATATCGATGAGAAGTTAAAATATGAGGTGGCAAATGAACTTGGTTTAGTAGACAAGATAAAGAAGAATGGATGGAAGAGTCTTACTGCAAAAGAGACAGGGCGGATAGGTGGTCTGATGACAAAGAGAAAAAAGATGCTTCAGATGGGGAAAGAGCAATAAATAAAAGCAACTATTCATTAATCGCAGCAATTGCTGCGATATATTGTTTTTTGATGTTTTTCTATGCTATACTATGATAAAACGGTTGAATGTTTTTGTTGGGGGTGGGTTCAATTTACGATAGTTTTGCTTATATTTATGATAAGCTTATGTATGATATTGATTATTCAATGTGGGCAAATTTTATTGAAGAAATATTTAGTATAAATAATCATAAGCCAAAATTGATTCTTGATTTGGGCTGTGGGACAGGTAATTTTTGTATCGAAATGGCTAAGAGAGGCTATGAGATGATAGGTGTGGATAGGTCATCGGATATGTTGAACTGTGCTATGAATAAAAGTGAGGAACAGGGATTAAATGTTTTGTATTTAAATCAGGACATGACTAATTTTGAATTATACGGAACGGTTGATACGATAGTATGTCTTATGGACAGTATAAACTATATTCTTTACAAAAAAGACATAAAAAAAATGCTAAAGCTTGCAAAGAATTATTTAAATCCCGGGGGTTTGTTTATATTCGATGTAAACACGCCATACAAATTTGAAAATGTTCTTAGTAATAATGTATTTTATGATATTTCCGATGAAGCAACTTACATATGGCAGAACTATTATAATACCAGGTCAAAGGTGTGCGAATTTGAATTGACGTTTTTTGTAAAAAGGTGCGAAGATTACAAAAAATATGATGAGGTTCACTATGAAAGAGCTTATGATAAAACGGAGTTAAAGGAATTGATTAGGTCAAGCGGATTAAAGCTGCTAAAAATATATGACGATTTGAAATTGTGTTCTCCTACTAAAAAAAGTCAAAGAAATTTTTATGTATGTGAAGCCAATAAAGTTTAGGAAATTCCTAAAAAAACTCGTCTTATTGGAGGTTTTTGTGGTGTTTTTTGAAGAGGTATATGATATAGTGCGTAAAATTCCTAAAGGGAAAGTTGCTACCTATGGTCAAATAGCTAGAATGTTAGGTCAGCCGAAAAGAGCAAAAATTGTTGGATGGGCTCTTCATAAAAATCCATACTTTGGAGAGGTGCCGTGTCACAGAGTTGTAAATAGAAATGGGGAAATAAGCTCAGGATTTGCGTTTGGAGGTATAACGGTACAAAAGGAAATGCTTGAGGCGGAAGGTATAATTTTTGATGAAGGCAGTAAAATAGATTTAAACAAATACCTTTGGAAGCTTTGAAAATGCCAATAATTTTAAAAATATAAGAAATATTGGATTGACAAGCCATAGCAAATTATGATAAACTGTTAAAGATTTAGTAATGACATGGAAATATGCATACTAAGTTAAAGTATCTAGTTCAGGAGGAGTGCAGGATGGAGAGAGGAAGAGTTAAATGGTTTAATGCTGAGAAAGGATTTGGCTTTATCGAGAGAGATGGCGGAAATGATGTTTTTGTTCATTTTTCAGCAATAAACATGGATGGCTACAAGACATTAGAAGAAGGTACAGAAGTACAATTTGAAGTGGTTGAAGGTGCTAAAGGACCTCAGGCTTCAAATGTAACAAGAGCCTAATCGGTGTCTAAAAATATTATATAAAGATGGCCGAACTCACCCCGGTATATTAATACCGGGGTTTCACTATTTTTTACTCTAGAATGAATTTAAATTAAAAATTGGAGTTCAATGGAAAGTCGTATAATTTCTCAAATAAAAATGAGTTTAATGTTTTTGGGAAATGCCTAGGTATAGTTTTCTTATAAATTCGATGATTTAAGTTAAGGAAGGGATAGATTATGGGAGATTACGTAGTTAGGGCAACTGCAGCAGAAGGTACAGTGAGAGCGGTTGCAGCAATTACTTCGAATATGGTTAAGGATGCAAGGGATATACACGGATTGTCGCCTCTAGCTTCTGTAGCATTAGGGAGGACTATGACAGCTGCTTCCTTGATGTCCACTTATTTAAAAGGTACAAAGGATACAATTACAATACAGATAAAAGGGGATGGACCCCTTGGAGGAATTGTTGTAGTGTCCGATATGAATGCGAATGTAAGGGGCTATGTAAATAACCCATTGTCATACCTGCCGCTAAATCAAAACGGCAAGTATGACGTTGCAGGAGCAATAGGAGGAAATGGCTACTTAAATGTTATCAGAGACCTCGGAATGAAAGAACCTTATATAGGGTATGTGAATTTGATTTCCGGTGAAATAGCTGAGGATATTGCATATTATTATGCTTCTTCGGAGCAGGTCCCTTCTGTAGTTGCATTAGGGGTTTTAACAAATTCACAAGACCTTATACAATGCTCGGGAGGATTTATTATTCAGCTGATGCCGGGGGCTGAAGAGCAAACAATAGCACTTATTGAGGGAAAAATAAGTGCGCTGCCTTCAGTAACCAAACTTCTTTCAGAGGGAAAGACTCCAGAGGATATTTTGGAGCTTATTCTAGGTGAAATGAATCTTAAGATGGGGGAACAGACACCTTGCAGATATAAATGCAACTGCTCAAGGGAGCGAATGGAAAGAGGATTAATGAGCCTTGGTAAAGAAGAGATAAAAAGTATGATTGATGAACAACACGGTGCTGAAACATGCTGCTATTTTTGCAGTTCAAAATATCAATTTTCAGAAGAAGACTTATTAAATCTTATCGAATAAAAACATGCGAGTATGTGAATCTGAAACAGTAATAAACTGTGCATTAGAGAGAAATTTCGAGTATGTCGAAGCAATGAATTAATAAATTTAAAATAATACCGATTTGGGTATTGACTTAATGTGATTTATTTTGTATACTATCAATTGTCGCTGAAACGCGACGTGGTGGTGCGGGCGCTTAGCTCAGCTGGGAGAGCACCTGCCTTACAAGAAGGGGGTCATAGGTTCGAGCCCTATAGTGCCCACCATAATTGGCCCGGTAGTTCAGTTGGTTAGAATGCCAGCCTGTCACGCTGGAGGTCGAGGGTTCGAGCCCCTTCCGGGTCGCCAATTTGCCCAGATAGCTCAGTCGGTAGAGCAGAGGACTGAAAATCCTCGTGTCGCTGGTTCGATTCCGGCTCTGGGCACCAAAGATTTACGCGGGTTTAACTCAGCGGTAGAGTGTCACCTTGCCAAGGTGAAAGTCGCGAGTTCAAATCTCGTAACCCGCTCCAAAATCATAAAGGATGAATGGCTAAAAGTCAGAGAACATTTCTGACTTTTAGTAGCTGAATCCGACAATAAATATGGCGCCATAGCCAAGTGGTAAGGCAGAGGTCTGCAAAACCTTTATTCTCCAGTTCAAATCTGGATGGCGCCTCCAAATGTATGAAAGTGGTTTAAATTGTGACTTATAATTAAGTTTACAATTTGAGCCACTTTTTGTTTTGTCGAGCATACCGGTTACTAAAAATCTATGGTGTCAACAGCTATCTGAGGAAATCTATAATTATAACCTAAATTCCCGGATTATTATACAATAAAATTGCCGATTTATTATGAAACTGCATTGTGTTAGAAGCTCTTTACATATGAATATATACCTTTGACAAATGAGTTTTAAAATTGTAATATGTAGATACAATATGTCTTAGTAATTCTTCTGTTTTCAGTTGAAAGGAGGCACAATAGTGTCCGATGATATAAATAAAGCCGAGATAATGGCTATAATGGCTGATAAACTCGTTCTTTTAAGAGCTAATCTTAATATGAAGCAAGGAGACCTTGCATCTAAGGTTGGGATAAGCAGACAAACGCTTTATGAATATGAGAAGAAAAAACGTCCAATGACCTGGAATACTTTCTTAGCGATTCTTTCTGTTTGTCGCGAAGATACTAGTACATGTGCTCTTCTTGAGCATTTTTCCATATACTCTCAAAAACTTAGTAAGTACCTTATTTCATCAGAACGTTGAAAAACTTAGAAATCGAATATATCAAAAAGAAAAGGGTAGAAAACAACTATGAGAATTGGAATCATTGACGCAGATCTTTTAGATAACGGTACACGGCATCCAAACCTAGCTTTAATGAAAATTAGCGGCTACTATAAGGAGAAGGGCCACGAAGTCTCCCTTTTATTCAGTTATTCAGGACTTGAGGAGTACGACAAAGTTTATATTTCAAAAGTTTTTACATTTACAAGTGTTCCTGACAATATTGTGTCTTTAAAAAATGTAAAAATCGGGGGCACTGGCTTCTTTGAGGACGGTGGTGAGAATCTTCCAGATGAAATAGAACATCATATGCCAGACTACGAGCTTTACTCTGTTTATGCTCATAATGCTATCAAACAGGGTAGGCAGAGAAGTGCTGTTTCCGACTACCTTGATTATTCAATTGGTTTTACCACTAGGGGCTGCTTCAGAAAGTGCTCATTTTGTGTAAACAAGAAATACGATAGAGCGTTTATCCATTCACCGGTACGTGAGTTCTATGATCCATCTAGGCCATATATCTATTTGTGGGATGACAATTTTCTTTCATATGGGGGTTGGGAATCCATACTTGATGACCTAGAGGCTACAGGCAAACCCTTTCAGTTCAGACAAGGTTTAGATATACGCCTTATGACAGATAGAAAGGCTAAAAGACTTGCAAATACAAGGTACCATGGTGATTTCATCTTTGCATTTGACCACATTGAAGAGAGAGAGCTCATCGAAGAAAAGCTCAAACTTTGGAGAAGATACTGCAATAAGACGACAAAACTCTATGTGCTTTGTGGTTACAATTCTCAGGATGGACAAGATATTGCTGACGCATTTGAGCGTATAAAAGTGCTCATGAAGCACGGGTGCCTCCCATACATCATGAGATATGAAAGTTATAAGGAGAGCCCATGGCGAACACTATATGTTCAAATAGCTCGTTGGTGCAATCAACCGCAGTTCTTCAAGAAGAAGTCCTTCAGGCAGTTTTGCGAAGCTAATCAGGACTATCATAAAAACCCTAATACCATCTGCGCTGCATATCAGTCCATGTTGGATTTTGAAGAAGCACACCCCGATATCTCAAAAAAGTACTTCGATCTGCGATTTGACAAAGAAAATCAATACAGCAACACCTATGGGTATGGTCGCAAGTATGCAAATAAGCAAAGTTGTGAAGTATGTATCGAGCAGCAAAAGACATGGGAAATTGCATATTTAAATGAGATACCCTTCAATGAGGTTCTAGGACGCTATTTCCAAAAAGATATAGATCTTGAATGCCTTAGGTATCCTGATATAGCTTGTGTGCGTTACACCAAAGAAACTCTTGCGAATTGGTTCTGTGAAAAACTGCTAGAGACACCGCTAAGCGATGTATTTGATGCCATTATAAACTACCCTAATAATGAAGAGATACTGCCAAGCAACATCCCTCAGTTTAGCGAGATGGCCGATGCTTACCTAAATACGCCGGATATTTTAGTCAGAAGTGGCATCGATATGACATATGACGAGTTAGGAACTTACCTAGATAACGGCAAGGAGAAAAACGAGGTGGCAAGGCGGAAGTATGGTGAAAACCACTCTAAGCTCGCCGCACTTCTTGACCTCGTTGTAATAGTTGCACCTAATAACAGTTTTCAAGCATCTATATCTGTCTTTGGGGAGGCATTTAATAGAAGGACAGAAGATGAGAAAAAGAAGATAGTCTCAAGACTTCTCTTTAGAATCCCTATTATACAAAAAATGTTGACGGATGCTCTTTCACATGAAGTTGAAATAGAGGATGAATTGGTCGGACTTTCCATCCAGACTAGAAAACGCAGAAAACCTAACATCGCAAGCATACTAAAATACATCTATGACGGAACCGACTCATCAGATGTGTCCGTTAGAAAAGCAATCGAAAATATAAAGGGGGTAGCACTAATTGTCATTTAAAGACATTGATATTGCACTCTCATACGAAACTGGCCAGGACGACCCTGTTAATGAATTTTATGTACCTCTCTTAGCTGAGGCAAAATACTATGATAGAATTGCAGGTTTTTTCACGTCTGCGAGCCTAGCCATTGCTGCTAGAGGGGTCGCAGGCCTTATTAGGAATAGTGGCAAAATGCGCATTATTGCAAGCCCTCGTCTAGATGAAAAGGATGCGGAGGTAATTAAGGCCGTTACTGAGCATCCTGATAAATACCTAAGCACACAACTCTTAAGCGAGTTGGAGCATATCGAGGACGAACTCCAAAAGGATCATTTGCGTGCACTAGGTTGGATGCTCGCAAACGGTTACCTTGAAATGCGTCTGGCTATAGTAAAGAATAAAAATACCGATGAGGCAGATTTCAACTCCCTTTTTCATCAGAAGATAGGTATCATGACAGATAATGAAGGAAATCAGTTATCTTTCAGCGGCTCAATAAATGAGACCGCATCTGGGTGGCTTTCTAATATTGAAGAATTTAAGGTGTTTAGAGGCTGGGAGATAGGCCAAGACAGCTACCTTTATGCAGATATTAAGAGGTTCGATGAGTTTTGGAAAGAACTCAGAACCAATGTTATTATTAAAAAGCTTCCAGATGCAGTTTATGAAAAGCTCATAGTCATAGGGAAAGAGTTTTCAAAGGAGCATTTTGAGGCCAAGCAGTACATCCAGACGAAGAAGAGAAAAACAGTCTCTGAAAAACTTAGCCTTTTCCCATATCAACTAGAAGCGTTTGAAAAGTGGAAAACTAACAAATATAAGCTTTTATTCGAGATGGCCACAGGTACAGGTAAAACTAGAACTGCCATTGCCTGTATAAACTACTTTTTAGTAACTAAGCATACAGGGCTTGTCATAATATCCTGTCCACAAAGCACCCTCTCCCTTCAGTGGAAGAGCGAGATTGAAAAAATAGGCCTTAAAGCAGATAGCATAATAATAGCTGATGGCTCACATAAGTGGCGAGATGAACTTCTTAAGCAACTTAAGCTTCTAGCACTAGGCTTCTCAAATCACGTGATCGTGTATACGACACATTCAACGGCAAGCTCCGGGGACTTCACTAATATTGTACGCGATAATCTCGATAATACCCCAGTATGTTTTGTAGGCGATGAGGCTCATGGCCTTGGTGCCTACAAGTCAAAACAGGCTCTCCTTGACCAATATTCATACCGAATAGGATTATCTGCAACACCAGCACGCTGGTTTGATGACTATGGTACAAAAATTCTCGCGGATTACTTTGGAAATGACTCATACAAATTCACAATAGCACAAGCGTTAACTACTATTAATCCTTTGACAGGCATGCCATTTCTCACGGATTACGAGTATCATCCAGTGTTTGTAAGCCTTACAGAAGACGAAATTGGGAAATACCAAGCTCTTTCTAAGCGGATATCAAAAATGGCTACTTATAGCAATAACAGTGATAAGTATCAAAGCATGCTTGAAAAACTTCTCTTTGACAGGGCAAGTATTGAGAAGAATGCTGAGATGAAATTTGATGCCCTCATAAAAATACTCCATACACACCCCATAGAAAACACTATTATCTTTGCCTCGGATGTCCAAATAGACGAAGTGATGCGACTGCTGCAAGAAAAGGTAATCATGGCCCACCGCTTCACTAAGGAACAAGGGACTATACCAGAATCGAAGTATAGAGGGCTTAGCGAGCGCCAGCACCTTATTAATATGTTCAAAGAGGGTACCTATAAGGTTCTAGTGGCAATAAAGTGCTTAGATGAAGGGATAGATATCCCATCTGCAGATACTGCTATCATTATGGCGAGTAGTACAAATCCGAGAGAATATATTCAGCGTGTAGGAAGAGTTATAAGGCAAGCTAAGAATAAGGACAGAGCGTACATCTACGATTTTATTATAGAACCCGATTTTGAAAGGTTAGAGGATCCTGCCCTTATTGAGTTTGAGAAGAAGATTTTTGAAAAAGAACTCATCAGGGTAAAAGATATGTCCACTAATTCAATAAACAATGCTGATGTTTTGATAGAAATAAATAAGAGGTTAAGGAGGTTCAGCAATGGCACTTAATAAGACGATTATTAAAAAGGTTAGAGAAAAAACGGTGCAGGATTCTGCAGTAGGAGATTTCCTTGTTAGCCTTCTCGAATATGAGAGCGAGAAACACGGCTGGTTTAAGAATGACTATAACAGTATGCTTGAAAAGTCATGTAAGGAGGGAGAGAAAGATGCGAATTCTTAATATAGACATTAGAAATTATCGCCAGTATCAGTCTCTTTCTTTCAAGTTTCCCGAATCTATGAGCAGTGATATTCACATCATTATTGCTCAAAATGGTGTGGGAAAAACAAACCTCCTCAATGCTATCACTTGGTGTCTCTATGGTAAGGAGCCACATCTAGGTGATGAACATCAGAACAAGGGCCTGCCTAAACTAAATCTCACCGCCATCAAGGAAGCACGTGATGAGGGAAAAGACATCGAAATGGTAGAGGTGGAGATTCGTGCACAGGATGGCGACCAGTATCTTACTTACAGACGAAATCTCCCCTTTAGGCTTACAGGAGCAGAGCCTTTTGAAGAGACTGCAAAAGAAAAGTTTACAGTTACTACGGTTACTGCAGCAGGCGATCCTAAAGTTCATGAAGGAGAAGAAGCTATAAATTATGTAGATAAATATATGCCCGAAAAAGTCAGGGAGTATTTTTACTTCGATGGTGAGCAGCTTAACAATTACTTCATAAGTGCCCGTAAGGGAAAGGTCAGGGATGCGATTTTCGATATATCTCAGGTGGATGTGGTGCATCGCATATACGATCGTATTGGAGACATTATCAAGGACAAACAAAAAGAAGCTGGAGCAAAAACTCCGGATATGAAAAAGATCACCGACGATCTAGCGGATACTGAAAACCAGCTAATATTAATAGATAAAAAGATTAAAGACTTAGAAGACCAAATTGCCAAATCAGAGCGCATCATTAAGGAAAACACCGAATATCTGCAGGGTGAAGATAATCTTCCCGAGCTTGAGAAGAAGTATCAAGAACTCAAGGAAAAGCAGATAAGCCTCACTGATGAGAAAAAAGAGCTCATGGATTCTATGTATACCTTTGTGAGGGAGATGAAGGTGACACTGGCATTTTATGATGTGGCGAAAAAAGCTCTTGCTATCATCTCTAAGAAAGAAGATGAAAAAGCTCTTCCACCGAATATAGACAAAGACCTGCTTCAAAAGTCGCTAAGTGAACATGTTTGTAGTGTTTGCGACCAATCGTTATCAGCACATGGCGAAGATTTTATTAAGAAGCTAATCGAGAGTTTTCAAGTGTCCAGTAAAACATCTAATCTTCTCATGGGGATAAGAAACGAGCTTGAGAGAATAGTGAAAGCCGCATTAGGCTATCCGGAAGTAAAACAACGTCTGAAGGATAGGTACAAAAATCTTGAGGACCAGCTAACAGAAGTAGGCGTTAGGCTTGATGATGTTGATAGACGAATAAATCGTGTGAGCAACAAGGAAGAAGTAAGGATCAAGCACAAAGAGAGAGAAGAACATGAAGATCTTAAAAAGCAGAATACTGAGAAGCTTGGAGTAGCAAAAGACCAACTAAAAAAAGCAGAAGATAAAAAAGCAGGACTTACAAATGAGCTTAACAAGGCTCTTGCAAAGAACAAGGAATGTGCAAGGTTAAGGCAACTTATCGACTTTGCCAATAAGGGACGTAATACCATAGGCGACGTCGAAAAGGATATTGTAGATGAAGTCAGAAAGAAAATGGAAGAGCGTACCACCTACTACTTCAATGAACTTATCTGGAAGAAGAACACCTATGACCACATAAGACTTAATAAGGACTTCGAACTAGACCTCATTCACAAAGACGGTTACTCTTGCGTTGGGACTACAAGTGCGGCTGAGCGTGCTCTGCTTGCATTGTCGTTTACATTAGCGTTGCATGAAGTATCTGGCTTTAATTCACTTCTATTCATAGATACACCTGTAGCACGTGTATCTGATATCAATAGGATAAACTTTGCAAATGTACTCTGCGAAGTGAGTAAGGATAAGCAGATAATAATGACATTCACACCGGATGAGTACTCGCCTGAAATAAAGAACATCTTTGAGCCAGTTGCGAAGACAAAAACAGAATTAACTTTGAAAGATGAAAAAATAACAGTGGTGAAGTAAAAGGAGGGATAAACATGGAAGAATCAAAAAAGCCTGATAGACTTGATTATTCAACTAAAGCAAAGCAGCTTTTAGATAAGATTGAAGATTCTAATTATATGGGGCTTGCAAATAAAGGTGGAGCGGGGG